>JAPLAJ010000071.1 GCA_026393335.1 Rhodoluna sp.
GATTGGTTGCTGATGCCAACTCACTACAGATATCTGTCTTTGACCACGATGTTTCAGCGCAAACAGATGTAGTTGCCAACGTTGATGAATCTGGAACTGCTCTTGTTTCTGGTCGTTTACTAAATGAAATCATTAGTCGTCTTCCAAACCAACCAATCACTTTCGTAATCGATGGAACTAAAGCTGTACTAACTTGTGGCACATCAAAATTTGAATTAGCTACACTACCAATCGCTCAGTATCCAACCCTGCCACCAATCCCTCCAGTAACTGGAACTATCGATGGTGAAGCTTTTATCTCAGCAGTTAGAAGAGTTTCTGTCGCATCAGCTAAAGATTCAACGAGACCATTCCAAAAAGGTATTCAACTAAAAGCAACTCAAACATCAGTTACTTTCACTGCAGCAGATCCAAATAGAATTGCTCGCTGCCAGGTTCAGTGGCTCGGAAAGAATGTAGCTGATGAAACTTCAGCTGTTGTTCTAACGAAAACCATGCAGGATATTGAAAAAACTTTTGCCAACCTAGGTGAGATAAGTATCTCTATTTCTCCAGATGGTGGAATGGCTGCTTTCCAAGCCAAGAACAGAATTGTCACAACAGTTGTTCTAAACATTGAGAACTATCCAGATATTGATCAGTACTTCCCAACCAACCTGGAAGAATCTGTCGTCATTAACAAACAAGATTTGATTGATGCAACTAGACGCGTTGAACTTGTTGTGAATGAATCTGAAGACACGATTCGATACGCTTTCGAAGAAGGCACAGTCAACTTAGATTCAACTAGCTCAGAGAACAACGCGACTGAATCAGTTCAAGCAACATTGAATGGAAACCCAACCAGCCTAAGGTTCAAGCCTTGGTTGTTCCATGACGGACTAAGTCAAATAACCAGTGAGTTTGTGAAAATAGAATTCACTAAGAACCAGAGAGATCCTTCTCGACCAGGACCAATCATCATGTCAAGCCAAACCTCCAAAGATGCAGCTTCGCCTGACACATATCGGTATCTACTAAACCCGAACATGTTAAAGCGTTAAATAGACGCATCAAAGTGAAAGGCAACAAAATGCACATTGGACTAATTGGTCTAGGAAAAATGGGTGGCAACATGAGAACCCGTTTAAGAAACAAGGGAATTGAAGTAACAGGTTACTCTCGCGATAGAGCTGTAGCTGATGTTGGCAGCATCGAAGAGTTGGTTGCAGCACTTCCTTCACCAAAGATTGTTTGGGTGATGGTTCCGCACGGTAAAGCCACAGACGATGTCATCAACGAACTGCAGAAGCACATGGGTTCAGGAGATCTAATCATCGAGGGTGGTAACTCTCGTTTCAGTGAAGACATTCGTCACGCAGCTCAGGTTGCAGAGTCTGGAATTGGTTACCTGGACTGTGGAGTTTCCGGCGGTGTTTGGGGTCTTCAAAACGGTTACGGACTTATGGTCGGTGGCGATGAGAAGCTCGTTGCACAAGCTATGCCTATCTTTGATGCCTTGCGTCCTGAGGGTGAAAGAGCTGAAGGATTTGTTCACGTTGGAGATGTTGGTGCTGGTCACTACGCCAAGATGGTCCACAACGGAATTGAGTACGCAATGATGCAGGCCTTCGCTGAAGGTTATGAATTGCTAGAGAAGAAAGACATCATCAAAGATGTTCACGGAACTTTTGCTGCATGGCAAAGAGGAACGGTTGTTCGTTCTTGGCTACTAGATCTTCTAGTGCTTGCTCTTGAAGAAGACCCAAGCCTTTCGAAGATTAAAGGTTATGTAGAGGACTCCGGTGAAGGACGTTGGACTGTTGAAGAAGGAATTGCAAACGCAGTTCCTATGCCAGCAATCACAGCTTCCCTATTTGCTCGTTTCACAAGCCGTCAAGATGATTCACCGGCAATGAAAGCTGTAGCAGCGCTGCGCAATCAATTCGGCGGTCACGCGGTTAAAAAAGCAGATTAGATTTTAGATGCACGTAAAGCATCTGACTCTTTCTAATTTTCGTAACTACGAAAGCGTTGAGCTACCGCTGACAACTGGCGTCAATTTATTAGTCGGTAAAAATGGCCAAGGAAAAACTAATTTAGCTGAAGCTATTTTCTATGCAGCTACCTTGTCGTCTCACAGAGTAAGTGGTTATCTGCCTCTAATTCGCCAGGGTGAAAACAAAGCCATCGTCAGAGTGCTAGCTAGATTTGAAGACAGAGAAAACTTACTCGAACTAGAACTCAACACAGAGACAGCTAACCGGGCTCGAATAAACAAAAGTGATACCCCCCGAGTTAGAGACATCCTTGGCTACGTCAACGCTGTTATTTTCTCTCCAGAGGATCTCGACATCGTTAAGAGAGATCCCTCAAACAGAAGAGCATTCATTGATGAACTAATTGTTCAGCTCTCACCAAGAATGTCAGCGGTATATAGCGATTACGAAAGAGTCTTAAAGCAACGGAACACGCTTCTAAGAACCGCTAAAAATATGTCCTCTAGTAGCTCCGGTCTAAGCACTTTAGATTCTTGGGATCAGTCTCTAATCAGAATCGGTAGTGAGATTATTGCCACGAGATTCGATGTTGCTAATCGCCTGGCACCTTATTTGAGTGAAGCATATGCGGCGATCGCTGACGAGAAGAATGATCCATCAATACAACTAAAGAGTTCGCTAATTGCTACCGATGCTGAATCAGATGGCATCAGCGCTCAACTGCTTACCGGCGACAAGAGTGAAATAGAAGAACTATTTCGAGAGCGGCTTAGCTTAGTCAGAAACAAAGAGATTGAAAGAGGCATAACTCTAGTTGGCCCTCACCGAGATGACTTATTGCTACTTCTAGGTACTCTTCCAGCCAAAGGATACATAAGCCATGGCGAGTCTTGGTCCTACGCCCTGGCACTGAAACTGGCTAGCGCTTCACTGATTCGAAAAGATGCTAGAGCAGGAGACCCAATCCTGATTCTCGATGATGTTTTTGCAGAACTAGATTCAACTAGACGCTCGCGCCTAGCCTCTCTCATATCGCATAATGAACAGGTGATAATTACCGCTGCCGTTGCCGAGGATGTTCCGAGTGAATTGCTCTCAACCAAATTTAAGGTGACTGCAGGATCTCTTGAGGCAGCTAATGACTAAAGAGAGCGAGCAGGATGTTGCCGTCGAGTTTTATTACAGAATGCGAGCGGCGGTAACAGGCCGTAAAGATAGAGACACTAAACGTCGTGAGAAGTCACAGCGTCAAAGCTCCCGCCCATTCGATGAAGGCAGAGCTCCAAAGACCCTTGCCAACACAATGGATGCTCTTATTCAGAACTTTGGTTGGCAATCCAAGGTGGCTGAAGGGGAATTGTTCTCAAACTGGAAAGAGCTTGTTGGTGATCGGGTGGCTGAGAGCAGCTTTCCGGAGGATCTTTCAAAAGGGGTTCTAACAGTTCGTTGCAAGAGCACCGCCTGGGCAACGCAGCTCAGACTCATGGGGAGCGACATTTTGGCGAAAATAGGTGAGCGTTTGCCAGATCTTGAGGTCAAAGAATTAAGGTTTATAGGCCCTCAGGCACCTAGTTTTAAGAGGGGTTTTAGGACTGTTCAGGGTAGGGGCCCCAGGGACACATTCGGGTAACCGAACCAAGATCGCTCTGCTCAATAAATAAGCACCATATAGCCAGTTATCCACAGGTAAACAAACCCTTAAATCACCCCCAAATAGGACCAATTTTGGGCTATTCAGAGGCCTCAAAAAGGGTAGAATTGACAAGTTAGTTACCCCGGATTTAAGTCACTTTATTGAAGGTGCAGTCGTGAGGGCCTGACTCGATGAAATAGGAGCTATACCCCCGTATGACCGATTCCAAAAAAGGCTATGACGCCTCCAATATTCAAGTTTTAGAGGGACTAGAGGCGGTCCGTAAACGCCCTGGAATGTATATCGGTTCGACCGGCCCTAGGGGTCTTCACCACCTCGTTTATGAGATCGTGGACAATGCTGTAGACGAAGCTCTAGCTGGACACTGTAAAAACATAGACGTAGTCATTACCAAAGAGGGCTGGGTCAAGGTCGCCGACGATGGTCGAGGCATTCCAGTAGATATGCACCCTGTTGAGAAGAAGCCAGCTGTTGAAGTTGTGCTAACTGTCTTGCACGCCGGTGGAAAGTTTGGCGGCGGCGGTTACGCAGTTTCAGGTGGTCTTCACGGTGTTGGAGCTTCTGTTGTAAACGCGCTATCAACTCAGCTAAACGTGATAGTGGCAAGAGATGGTTTCTTGTGGACCCAGAGCTACCTAGCTGGTGTTCCTATGGCACCTCTTGCAAAGGGTAAAGCAGCGGACTTCACTGGAACAGTAATTGAATTCTTACCAAGCCCAGAAATTTTTGAAACTGTTGATTTCGATTATGAGACTTTGCGCTCTAGATTCCAGCAGATGGCTTTCCTAAACAAGGGCCTAAGCATTTCTTTGCATGACGAAAGAAATGAACGTAGCGACAAGTTCATGTATGAAAACGGTTTGAAGGATTACGTTCAGTATTTAAACTCAGCGAAGAAAGTCGATTTAGTTCACGACGAGATCATCGCATTCGAATCAGAGAACGCACAAAAGTCGATGTCCTTAGAAGTTGCTATGCAGTGGACCAACGGATACAACGAGAGCGTGCACACATACGCAAACACAATCAATACCCACGAAGGTGGAACTCACGAAGAAGGATTTAGAACTGCTCTAACTTCTTTGCTAAACAAATACGCGCGTGATAAGTCTTTGCTAAAAGAAAAAGATGAAAATCTAACTGGTGACGATGTTCGTGAAGGACTAACAGCAGTTATCTCTGTAAAACTTGCTGAGCCACAATTCGAAGGTCAAACAAAAACCAAACTAGGTAACACCGAAGTTAAAGCTTTCGTTCAAAAGATCGCTCACGATAAGTTATCTGATTGGTTTGACAGAAACCCATCCATGGCAAAAGAGATTTGTCGCAAAGCCATTCAGGCCGCGACCGCTCGTCTAGCAGCTCGTAAAGCAAGAGAAGCAACTCGCAGAAAAGGTCTTCTCGAATCAACCGGTATGCCTGGCAAACTGCGTGACTGTTCATCAAGAGATCCAAGACTTAGTGAAATCTATATCGTTGAGGGTGACTCAGCCGGTGGTTCAGCTATGCGTGGAAGAGATCCTGAAACACAAGCTATTTTGCCGCTAAGAGGAAAAGTTCTAAACGTCGAAAAAGCCAGACTCGACAGAGCTCTTGCCAACAGCGAAGTGCAAGCATTGATCACAGCTTTCGGAACCGGTATCGGTGAAGACTTTGACGTGTCAAAGATTAGATATCACAAGTGTGTTCTTATGGCTGATGCCGATGTCGATGGACAACACATTCGCACACTTCTTCTAACTCTGCTTTATAGATTCATGAGACCACTTATTGAACATGGATATGTTTATCTAGCTCAGCCACCGTTGTATCGAATTAAGTGGAGCAATGCTGAGCACGAATATGTTTACTCAGATGCTGAGCGTGATGAAAAACTTGCAAGCGGACAAGCTGCAGGAAAGCGCATCCCTAAAGAAAACTCAATCCAGAGATACAAGGGTTTGGGTGAGATGGATTATGACGAGCTCTGGGCAACCACAATGGATCCTGCCCGTAGAACTCTTCTTCAAGTAACTCTCGATGACGCAGTTCGGGCAGATGAAATTTTCTCAACTCTTATGGGTGATGATGTTGAACTACGCAGAACATTCATTCAACAAAACGCGAAGGATGTTCGCTTCCTAGATATCTAGAGCGGGAAAATACTATGACTGAAAACAATGAACCAATCGTCGACAGAGTCGAGCAAATTGATCTAAACGTTGAAATGCAAAGGTCTTACCTTGACTACGCAATGAGCGTTATTGTCGGACGTGCACTTCCAGATGTTAGAGATGGACTAAAGCCAGTTCACCGCAGAGTCATTTATGCGATGTATGACGGTGGATACAGACCGGACAAGCAGTTCTCAAAGTGCTCTCGTGTTGTCGGTGACGTCATGGGTCAGTACCACCCGCACGGAGACGGCGCTATCTATGACACTCTTGTCCGTCTTGTTCAAGAATGGAACCTCCGCTATCCACTAGTAAATGGGCAGGGTAACTTTGGTTCCCCAGGTAACGACGGGGCAGCAGCTCCTCGATACACAGAGTGCCGTATGGCACCTCTTGCTCTTGAGATGGTTAGAGACATCGATGAAGAGACAGTTAACTTCCAAGACAACTACGACGGTAGAACTCAAGAACCAACAGTTCTTCCTAGCCGTATCCCTAACTTACTTATCAACGGATCTATTGGTATCGCCGTTGCCATGGCAACCAACATTCCTCCTCACAATCTAAGAGAAGTAGCTGAAGGTGCTCAGTGGGCACTTGCTAACCCTGGCGCATCTCAAGAAGAACTGCTCACTGCATTGATGCAGCGAATCAAGGGACCTGACTTCCCAACAGCTGCAACCATTCTCGGATCTCAAGGCATCAAGGACGCCTATAGAACTGGTCGCGGCTCAATCACCATGCGAGCAATCGTAAATGTTGAAGAGCTGCAGGGAAGAACTTGTTTGGTTGTTACTGAACTTCCTTACCAAGTTAACCCAGACAACCTAGCTCTAAAGATCGCCGAATTAGTTAAGGAACAAAGACTTACCGGTATCGCGGATATTCGTGACGAGACTTCAGGTAGAACAGGCCAACGTCTAGTAATTGTCTTGAAGAAAGATGCAGTTGCTCAGGTAGTTCTAAATAACCTATACAAATTCACTCCGCTTCAAGAAAACTTCAGTGCAAACATGTTGGCTCTTGTCGACGGTGTTCCTAGAACACTTAGCCTTGATGGTTTCATCACCTACTGGATTGCTCACCAGATTGAAGTAATTGTCAGAAGAACAACCTTCCGTCTAAGAAAAGCGGAAGAGCGAGCACACATCCTGCGGGGATATCTAAAAGCTTTAGATGCCCTTGATGAAGTAATCAAACTTATTAGAGCAAGTGCAACAGCTGATGATGCTCGTGAAGGTTTGATCAAGCTTCTTTCAATTGACGACCTGCAGGCGAGAGCAATCTTGAACATGCAGTTGCGTCAACTTGCTGCTCTTGAAAGACAGAAGATTATCGATGAGGCAGCTGAACTTGAAGCGCTGATTGTTGAATACAAGGCAATCATTGCTGATCCGGATCGTCAGAGAACTATCGTGAGTGAAGAACTAGAAGAAGTTGTTAAGCGTCACGGTGATGAAAGAAGAACCCAGATTCTTCCTGGTGAAGATGGTGTTACTGACCT
Organism: Rhodoluna sp.; assembly: GCA_026393335.1. Classification (GTDB taxonomy): domain Bacteria; phylum Actinomycetota; class Actinomycetes; order Actinomycetales; family Microbacteriaceae; genus Rhodoluna. The sequence continues at coordinate 7,291 of JAPLAJ010000071.1, forward strand.
TGATCTAATTCCTGAAGAGGAAATGGTTATCACTATTACTCGCGGTGGATATATCAAGAGAACTAAGAGTGACAACTATCGTTCACAGCACCGTGGTGGTAAGGGTGTTAAAGGTGCAAGCCTTAGAGCAGACGACGTGGTGGAACACTTCTTTGTCACTACAACTCATCATTACTTACTCTTCTTCACAAACAAGGGCCGCGTCTATCGCACCAAAGCTTATGAAGTTCAAGAAGCAGGAAGAGATGCCAAGGGTCAGCACGCAGCTAACCTCCTGGCATTGCAACCAGATGAAAAGATTGCTCAGGTTCTAGATATTCGTGACTACCAACAGGCCGAGTATCTAGTGATGGCAACTAAGTCCGGTTTGGTTAAGAAGACTTCTCTTGAAGCTTATGACACATCTCGTTCTGGTGGCGTAATCGCTATCAAGCTTCGTGAAGATGATGAAGTAGTTTCAGCGATGCTGGTTAACCAATCAGATGATCTACTTCTAGTTTCAAGCAAGGGAATGTCGATTAGATTCTCAGCAAGCGATGAATCACTAAGACCAATGGGTCGTGATACCAGTGGAAATATTGGTATGCACTTCCGTGATGGCGATCACCTACTCTCAGCAGATGTAATCACTGATCGTGGATTCGTCTTTGTTGTCACTGAAGGTGGTTTTGCTAAGCGAACAGCTGTTGAACAGTATCGACTACAGAACCGTGGTGGTATTGGTATCAAGGTTGCCAAGCTAGAAGATCGTCGTGGTGACATAGTTGGCGCACTTATTGTCGAGGAAGACGATGAAGTCCTCATAGTCCTCTCTAGCGGTAAAGTGGTCAGATCAGCAGTGAGCGAAGTACCTGCTCGCGGAAGAGACACTATGGGTGTTGTTTTTGCCCGTTTCGATGATGAGGATTCCGTCCTAGGATTAGCAAAGAACAGCGAACGTAACTTAGATAGCGTAGACACAGAAACATCCACCGTCGAAGTTGTCTCAGATGAGAGCGGAGAGTAAATGAGTATCTTTTCACGCAACGTAAGACGCAGCGAATCAACTGTGAAACCGGTGAACCTGAAGCTAGTGAAGATCAGTTTCTGGTCAGCAGTTAGGTTCGGCTTCGTCGTGACCATAGCTCTCGGAGTTGGTCTAGTAATAGCTTTGACACTGGTTTTCTTCATTCTTAGCTTGGCAGGGGCCACAGCCTTGCTAAAGGAATTTGTGGGCTTGGATGTCACACTGCCTGCAGTACTAGCAGTTGCCCTAAGCATGGCCTTATTCATAATCCTGGTTGGCACAATACTTTCAGGTGTTTGGGCCCTTATTTTCAACATTGTGGCCCGTATCACAGGCGGAATTTCAGTAGGTTTCACGAATAACTAAATCTCAGTTTGAGACAACAACTCAAATCAGGTAGGGTTAACTTCGTTCTATGGGCCTATAGCTCAGGTGGTTAGAGCGCTTCACTGATAATGAAGAGGTCGGAGGTTCAAGTCCTCCTAGGCCCACCAGGAAGTACTCTCTCACCAGAGTGGCCTTCCGAATGGGGACTTAGCTCAGTTGGTAGAGCACCTGCTTTGCAAGCAGGGGGTCAGGGGTTCGACCCCCCTAGTCTCCACGCAAGTGGAAAGCCCGGTCAGAAATGGCCGGGCTTCTCTCTTTAAGTAGTAGATTGTTGTTGCTGAAAGGGGAATGGAAATGCTTGCTAAATCTACTGTTGCAATAATTTCGGGGATTGCAGTGATTGGCCTACTTAGTGGGTGTGCAAGTTCTAATGATCAGTCTGAAAAGAAGATGTCACCATCTCCAACAGTGACTGAGTCAGATACACCAGCCCCTACAGAAACAGACACACCAACCCCAAGTGAGACAGATAGCCCCGAATACAAACCTGTCCTTGACTACACACAGGGCATAGTTCTAGCCAAGAACGATTTGGAACTGGAGTTTCTAACTATTGCTCTGGCTAGTTGCGAAAGAGCTCAGCAGGATGGATTCATCACAAGTGAACCCGCAGGAGAATCAATATTTCGTCCGGACGTAACAGGCATGTGGCCTGATTGGCCTTTCGATCAAGTAAGCATCATCGATGGCAAACCCGGTTTCGGTGAATACGATGACATCTACAGGGACTATCCACCAGGCCTCTTTTATCCTTGCTCACTGGAGGCTGCTGCTAGATACCCAGGCATTGACCCCGAAGACGTGGCCTTAGAGCACAAGGTCAGAAAAATCAGCGATGACTATTACGTTTGGGCTCAGCACCAGTACGGAGCAAACCTGGAAGAGATTGGCTACAAAGTACAAGATGGGCTAATCACGGGTATTGGTAAGGACAAAAAAGTTACTGTAAAAATCTCTTATGGACCTCTTACAGAGAAACAGATTTCACTCCTAGATCAGGCTGAGAATTAGTTAGTACACGGCAACAACTCTCATAGACTCAAGTTATGGAATCTTTAGCTTGGTTCGTCACAGCTCTGCTGTTTGTTCTGCTTTTGATGGTTGTATCAACCCTAGTTCTGAGCCTCTTAGCTCGTTTAGGTAAGGTGCCTCCAGTTATCGGATACGTAGCCTTGGGTATTCAAGGAGCTGCGACAATATTCGCTTTTCTAGTATCACCGGTGTTGTTGATGCCATCAGCTGTTGTTTTGGCAGGATGTATTTTGCTTCAGTTTCTACCTAAATCTAAGTAGATCCAAAAGCAACCTGTATCTCTTGCCGTTCCTGAGAGTCGTTCGGTGATTATTGGGTGCGAACAATTCCAGTAGTAACCTAATGACAACGAAACAAGATCGGGGCATTCAATGAAACTTTCAACTATAGGTAAAGGCGCGCTAGTTGCAGTTCTACTAATCGGTCTATCAGGATGCGCTAGCCCAGATCCAAAGCCGTCTCCAACTCCAACTAAGACTCAAACTCAAGCTGAGATTGAAAAAGAGTTCTATGCAATAGCTGATGCTTCATGTTCAAAAGCACAAAAAGAGAACATCATCGAAAGATTTGACAACCAATCACCGTCATTGATTATTGCTCTTGCTAGAGAAAATGCTTACCTCGATTACAGTGCCATCTATGTTGACGAAGAGGGTAAAGCCCAGGTTCTTTATGAACTAGAACTAACTGTGTGCCAACCTGGTTACCTCATCTCAATGATGGAAGAAGCTAATCATGACAACACAGGTGATTATGAGCACTATGTGAAAAAGAATGCTGATGGTTCTTTCACCTGGACACAGAGTAGCTATAGAGAAGAAGGATCAGTTCTTGCTGACACAATTTACGAGGTAACAGACGGATTCTTCTCAAAGGCTATTCCAGAAGAAGCTGAATACACGAGAAGCTTTGAGTACGGTCCAGTTTCAGATGCAGACATGCAAACTCTAAAGGACGCAGTTGATGCAGAGTTGGAAAGATTAAGCGAGTAACAAAGACCTAGTCCTCGATCTCAAACTATATCGATATCGGTTTGAGGTCTTTGAAGCGTCTGCGAATTATTAGGGCGGCAGCAAGAAGAATTAGCCCACACAAAACAATAGTTGGTCTAATACCTATTGCCGCAGCTACAAAACCAATTAGCGGAGAACCTATTGGTGTGCCACCCATGAAGATCATTAGATAGATTCCCATTACTCGACCACGCAAGGCATTGGTTGTGTTGCCTTGTACATAAGTGTTTGCCGAAATCAAAGTCAAAAGTGCAGTGGCTCCCATTATTGGCAACATGATTGCATAGAGCAGAGGACTTGGTAGATATGCCGAGAGCATTAGCAATAAACCAAACAGTGATGCTCCTCGAAGAATGTTTTTAGTTGTCCGGTGTTTTTCTAGTCGAGCTGCGAGCAGTGCTCCCGAGAGTGAACCGATAGCCAGGATGCTACCCAATGCTCCGAATTGATCTGGACCCATGTTAAATTCTTTTGTGGCCATGAGAGCAATAAAGATCTGGAAGTTCAATCCGAAAGTCGTTGTAAAGAAGACAGTGAGCATCACCAGCATCAAGTCTGGTCTTGACCTTACGTAAGTGAAAGCTTCGGCCAACTTGTTTTCCTTAAGTGGCTTGACGGTGATGTGTAAGTCTTTGTCCTTGATCATAAGGAGCGTCGCAACCATGAAGACATATGTGACAGTGTTGATGAGGAACGATGGACCTGTACCGTAAAAGAAAATTAGGTAACCACTAAGCGCTGGTCCAACAAGGCGACCAACGTTGAAGTTTGCAGAGTTCAAACTCACCGCATTAGCAAGATCATCTTTTCCGACTAATTCACTAGTGAAGCTAACTCGTATGGGTGAATCTATTGCAGTGAATATTCCAAGAAGCAGAGCAAGAGCAAACACATGCCAGAGTTCAACGGATTTGGTGACAACAAGAAGACCTAAAACAACAGAGGCTAACCCAGCACCGGTATTGGTGAGTAGGAGTAGTTTTCTCTTGCTAAATCGATCAGCTAGTAATCCACCATAAAGACTTAGAAGCATTGCTGGGAGGAATTGGATGGCTGTAACCAAGCCAAGCATGGCCGCATCATTATTGGTTAGCTCCAGCACTAACCAGTCTTGAGCCACTCTTTGAGCCCAAGTGCCTATGTTTGACATCGCATTTGCTGGATAAAGTATGCGGAAGTTCCGGTGTTTGAAAGATCTCAACGTTGAACTTGTAGTCACCAGACAAATCTACTTGCTCAAAGGTGATGTATTTTGGCTTTATGAAGATTAGACAGGTAGCCCTTGGCTGTAAGGACCTAGTAAGAGCACAAGAGTTTTACGAACGACTCTTAGGAAGCAAGTCTTTAGCAGTATTCAACCCTCCTGGCTTTGCATTCTTTGACTTAGCAGGCACAAGACTTCTGCTTGAGGTTGGTGGTCCGAAATCCCTTATCTATCTTGAGGTCAATGACGTGGGACTAGAGACCGAAAGACTTCGCAAGCTTGGTGTGAAAATCCACACAGAGCCGCACATAGTCTTTCCTGATCCACAGGGAGTTTTTGACACCCCAGGTAAAGAGTGGCTTTGTTTCATTGAAGATTCCGAAGGAAACCTAGTTGGTTTAATGAGCAGAGAAGTTAATTAAGCATCTGCTTTTTGGGGCATGTCTCGCATTGTTCGAAGTGGCGAGAAGAAGACAAAGCTTGAACTGAATACTGCAAGAACAGCTCCAACCCAGATGGTGGTCAGCACACCAAATGCAGTGCCGAGCAAACCAGAGATTAAAGCACCAATGGGCATACACCCCCAGACCATGAACCTAATCGATGCATTCATACGACCAAGCAGGTGTTCAGGGCAAATTCTTTGACGAGCTGTGACTTGAGTGATGTTGTAGGTCAAAGCAAAGAATGCTGTCAGAAAGAACTGTGCACCAAGTAGCACAAGAGACACCTCTCGATGAACATACCAAGACAATGGAACTAGTAGTTGAACACAACCAGAGCAAACGGCAGAGATTACAACCAATCTTCCTTCACCAAAAAACTTAATTAGTTTTGGTGTGACAGTTGCCCCAATAAGGCCACCAACTGATCCGATTGAAGCTAGCACACCAAAACTAGCCGTGTTAAAACCTAAGTGCTCTTCTCGGAAGAAATATATTGCAAACATGGTGCCTACGATTGTGGCGAACAGGTTGCTTGTTGAGGTTGTGAAAGAAATAGCCCTAATCAATTTCTGATTCCAGACAAACCTAAGCCCTTCGGCAATCTCTGATTTTATTGGGCGACGATCTGCCTTTGGCTTAGGCACCTCTCTATCCTTGATAAACCAGAGAGCGATTGCTGAGACTAGAAAACTTATTGCATCAATTATTAAAACCAACGGTGCCTTAAGGAACGTGAGCAACCAGCCAACGATGCTTGGACCCGAGATTCCAGATATCTGGGCTGTGGTTTCTAACCTGGAGTTAGCTATTCCAATAAATTCTTTGGGTAAGAGAATCGGAATGTAGCTCTGATAAGCAACATCAAAGAACACCGATGCCACACTGATCACGGCACCAATAGCAATCAAATGATAAATGTTGAGTGCACCCTGAAGCCAAAGAATTGGTATAGCTGCCACGGCTACCATTCGAACCAGGTCAGCTACAAGCATCACCCGTCTTTTTATCCAGCGATCAACCCATGCACCAGCAAGTAAACCTACAACTAGGAATGCAGAAGTATTAGCTGCGTTTAGAAAACCCATCTGCATTTCAGTTGCAGAGAGAAAGGTAACGGCGATCACTGGCAAAGCTAAACCAGATATTTGTGAACCAACTGAACTTACAGTTTGCCCAATCCAAAGAGCTAAGAAACCTCTTTGTTTTAGGATGCTTTGTTTATTTGTCATCAGTAAAAAAATAACAGGCCCGGTATTTTCAAACCGGGCCTGTTATTGCTTTGGAATAATTACTTAGCGTCTTTTTGTCTGCTAATTCCGATACCGAGTGCACCTAGTGCAGCAACTAGAACACCAAATGCAGCAAGTGCGTTAGATGAACTGCTGTCAGAACCTGAGCCGGACATTGCAACACCACTCTGATACATCAGAGTCTCATCAACAACCATTCCCTTGTCTTCACCACCAAGTGATTCTTCATCTGTAGGGGTGTCGTAAGGAACTGCATCGTAGCAAGCAGTTAGCTCATTGCCCTCTTCATCAGTGCTTACTGAACAGGTTTCTGGAGCGATAGGTGTCTCGTCAGTGCCAGCTGGCATTGGGACCATGCCACCTCTTGCACATACGTTAGTTCCATCTTCGGTTACCCAACATGAATCGATTGGCTTGACATCAACATCGCCTTCTTCAGTTGTGTACACCACAGCATCTTCTTCGCATGAAACGGAATAACCATCTTCGCTGTAAACAGCTGTATAGCCTTCCATGCAGTCGATCACTGGTTGAGGCTTTTCATCTGCAAAACCTGCAGCTGCCGATGAAGTTATAAAACCAGCAGCAAACAGTGCTGCTATGGCAATCTTAGAAATTTTCATTGTGTCTCCTTCAGACTTACTTTCTAGCCTAGGGGAATTTTGATAACAAGGGGGTTGCGTTAAACTGTGAATCTGCCCAATATAAACCCGAAAGAATCCATGTCTGAAGAAAAGCTATTGTGGTCCGAGGAATTCAACCAAGGCACAGGATCCGCTCCTGACCCTAAAATCTGGGGCAGAGACTTAGGGGATGGCACATCCCACGGTATTCCTGGCTGGGGTAACAATGAGCTACAGGTATACACAGACCAGAATGCCTTTGTTAACGCGGATGGACACTTAGAACTTGAAGCAAAAAAGGTAACCGATGGTTCTCAAGGAGATGCCTATTACGGTCCTGTTCAGTGGACAAGCGCTCGTTTGGTGACTAAGAACAAGCTTCACTTCCTTTATGGACGCATAGTCATTAGGGCTAAAGTCCCTGCAGGAGTGGGCCTCTGGCCGGCTTTTTGGATGCTTGGAGACACTATGGACAGCCAGGGTTGGCCCCTAGCTGGCGAGATAGACATTATGGAATGGGTTGGCAAAGCGCCACTTGAAGCACTTGGCACACTGCATGGGCCTGGTTACTTCGGAGATCATGGCTGCGGCGGAAAGCTTGTTTTTGATGAGAGCCTTGCAGGGCAATGGCACGAGTTTTCCATCAACTGGGCACCTGGCCACATCTCGTGGTTTGTGGACGATAAAGAGTACTTCTCTGCAAAGCCGGAGAGCGTAGCCCCCAATGAATGGGTCTATGACCATCCGTTCTACTTACTTCTCAACCTGGCTGTTGGCGGCAACTTGGGTGGCCCACTGGATCCAGAAATACCTGAATCCAATAAACTACTCGTGGACTACATACGGTTATACGAATATCAGGGTTTTGGCGAAATAATTGCTAAATAGACTGAGAAACTTAGGTGAGTTTCTACATGTTCCCGATTATCTGTATAAAGTGTGTATTGGATGCAAGTGCATGGGGCTCAAAGGAGCAGGTAGCAAATAGCAAATGGCACAGAAACAAACAGCAGAAAACATTGAATCCGCATGGAGCTGGTTCGTCTCTAAGTACGAGGCGCGAGGCTACAAGTCGCTAAATCAGTTCGCAATCGCCACAGGAATGCAGAAATCTAGCCTAAGCAGGTATTTTCACCTAGAGCGTGAGATCCCTTCTGGAACGGTAGGCAGACTGTGTGCCGAACTTAAGGTTTCCCCAGAAGAGCTGCTAAAGGCTGTTGGGGCACTTGGTTGGCCGGCTAAGCCTAAGCGCAACCGCGGATAAGTAGGTTTCTACCTATAGGTAGGACCGTTCTACAATAATCAGGGTCCGACCAGAGCCTAACCACGTGCTCTAAGAGCTCAGGCTTTAGATGCTTCTCGCAGTTCTCAGTAAACTCGTCAACTCGAAGACCCATTTGAATCGTTATTCTTGGGCGATCAACCTCAACTTCAGGCTGGTTTTTTGGAGCTTTTCTAGGCACAACCTCAATCTGGAGATCACCCCAAGGGGAAATCGGTACAGCCTTGCCATCGGCGCTAAGGCCCTGGGTTTCAGGCCAGGAAGACACAATGTGTCCTATCAGTTCTGGGTTGAGGATATCCCCGAAGTGCTCTTGGATAACCTCGGCTGTTTGGCCCAATGGAACTGTAATCTTCAGTTTTCTGGCCTCAGGCCAGTCAATCTTTACTCGAGCTGCTGAAGGAACCTCGAAAGAGGTAACTGTCTCGCCGCGCGAAAGCAATATCTCAGTGTGCATGCCGCCCCGTATGACTAGAGGTGTCAATATCCCCGATTGGAAACATCTCAAACATTCTAAGTGAGCCCACCGACATTTGCGCTCAAATGGATGTTTACACGCTCAAAAGGACTCGTGAGAGAATAGACCAATGACTACATATACACATATCGCAACCCTTCACACCAACCACGGAGCCATTAAGGTAAACCTTTTCGGCCTAGATGCCCCGGTAACAGTAGCCAACTTCGTTGGTCTAGCTGACGGCAGCAAAGAGTGGACCCATCCAAGAACAGGTGCTAAGAACACCAATACACCTCTATACAGTGGTGTCATCTTCCACCGCATTATTCCTGGTTTCATGATTCAAGGTGGAGACCCAACAGGTACAGGCATGGGTGGCCCAGGCTATAACTTCAACGATGAGATCAGTGAACAAAACTTCAATGAGCCATACAAGC
>JAPLAJ010000180.1 GCA_026393335.1 Rhodoluna sp.
CTTGAACGTGTCATCGCCGGCTCCCAGAAATACGTATTGGCTCTAATGTGCACAGAGAAAGAACCTCTCGACTGCCACAGAACTTTGCTTGTCGCACAAGCCCTTGCCGAGCAGGGTGTTGAAATGTCTCATATCCACAGCGACTCTTCATTGGAAACACACGATGCCGCTGTTCAAAGATTACTCAAGATGCACAAGCTTGATGAGGAAGATTTGTTTCGTTCCGACCATGACCTAGTTTCTGAAGCCATTCTTAAACAAGAGCAAAAGATTGCATTTACTTCTAGGGCCCCTGGCACAGATACAAATGTGAAAGATTCCCAAGGGGCTGCTTAAAGTTGATTGAGCCAAATCATAAGCTCTACACAATCGGGTTCACGGGTAAAAGTGCTGAACAATTCTTTAGTCTTTTGAAGGAATCAAAAGCCTCTAGGTTGATTGACATTCGAATCAACCGAACATCCCAACTTGCCGGCTTCGCCAAGGAACAGGATCTAAAATTCTTGGTACCCGAGCTAACAAACATGGATTATATAGTTCGAGAAGAGTTGGCACCGACCAAAGACCTTCTTGCCTCTTACAGAAAAAAGGAAATTGCTTGGGATGAATTCGCTGAGAATTATCAACACCTCTTGAAGAATAGATTGGTACACAATGCTTTTTCTCTGGAGGACTTTTCAAACTCGATCCTATTGTGTAGCGAAAAAGAACCAGAAAAATGTCATCGAACACTCTTGGCAAATGTCCTTATCGAACAGTTTCCCAGCCTCGAAATCATCAATCTGATTTAGTATTGTGCCCATGCCGTTTGAGGCATGTCTAATTTTGATTCCTAAAAGTTATTACTTGTAATTCCCTAAAAGCCTTACAGCCCCACCATCAACACCCTTAGCGCCTTGGATATATCCTTCAAGGCTGCAGTCATTAGATTCAACTATTCCTAGTTGCCAGGTGTTCACGCCTGCTTGAATGAGTGCTTGTTGAATCTCGGCTGCTTTATCAGCTTTGACAATCACTGCAAAACCTAAACCTAGATTCCAGGTTGATTCAACCTGTTCAAGTGTTAGGTTGCCCCATTGGGTGAGCACCTGGAAGACATCTAATGGCTTCCATGAGCCTCTATCAATATCAAGTGTTGTGTTCTTAGGAAGGACTCGAGCAAGGTTTGCTCCAATCCCACCGCCAGTGATATGGCTCATGGCTTTCACTGAAGAACCTAGATCGCTTTCGAGAAGGTTGTTTAGGATGCCGGTGTATAGCCTGGTTGGTTCAAGAAGGGCTTCACCTAGAGAACGGTTGCCAAACTCTTGTACTGTTTTGTTGTAATCGAGTTTGCTGTCGCTGATGATCTTGCGAACCAAAGAGTAACCATTGGAATGTAAACCGCTTGATTCAAGACCTAGAACAACATCGCCTACCTGAACTTTATGTGGTCCAAGAAGTTTGCTGTATTCAACTGCACCTACTGCTGCTCCTGCAACATCGTATTCATCAGCTTTTAGTAAACCTGGGTGCTCGCTGTTTCTCCACCAATAAGTGAAACTCCAACTTCTTGACAAGCTTTGGCGATACCCGTAACTATATCTGCAATTCGTGTTGGCACTACTTTGCCTGTTGCGATGTAGTCAGTCATGAACATGCTCTTTGCTCCAACAACCACAATGTCATCAACAACCATGCCAACTAGGTCTTGGCCGATGGTGTCGTGCTTATCGATTGCCTGAGCGATAGCGACCTTGGTGCCAACACCATCTGTCGATGTTGCAAGTAGGGGTCTATCAAAACTTTTTAGAAATGAAACATCAAACATTCCAGCAAAACCACCAAAGCCACCCACAACATTTTCAGTAAGTGTTGCTTTGATTGATTTCTTCATCAACTCAACTGCTAGATCTCCAGCATGAGTATCCACACCTGATGCGGCATATGCATCAGTCATTAGCAGCTTTCACTATTTTGTCTAGTTCACTATCTGGTCCAGGTTCACAGGCTGCAGCTGGCTTTTCTAGAAGGTTCTTTCCTAAGCGATCTTCAGGAGGTAACTCAATTGGATATGTTCCTGTGAAGCATGCAGTGCAGAGTTGTTTCTCTTCTTGGTTGGTTGAGGCAACCATGCCATCTTTAGAGAGATAACCGAGAGAGTCAGCACCAATAGATTGTC
>JAPLAJ010000152.1 GCA_026393335.1 Rhodoluna sp.
GCTTCAGTTAGTCCAAGAGTTGTTATTGCCTCGACCATGTCTGCTGCTATTTCAAGGGTTGTTGGTAGCTCTTGTTTTTCAGTTGAGTTGAAGTCTCTGAGGACATAGTCGGCTGCGTCCATGGAGCCAGGTGGTCTGCCAATACCAACTCTTAGTCTGATGTAATCATTGCCTACTGCACTGATGATATCTCTCAGTCCGTTGTGACCGCCGTGGCCACCTGAGAACTTAATCTTTAGAGTTCCAGCATCAATGTCTAGTTCATCATGAATGACAATTAGGTTCTCTGGTTTTAGGTCATAGAACTTTAGAAGGTTAGCTACAGGTCCCCCTGAGGTGTTCATGTATCCAAGTGATTTAGCTAGCACTAGTTTTGGTGCATCAAAGCCAACACCTAGTTTGCCTTCGGCAACCATGGCATGAGCTTTATGTTGTTTGAATGTTGCATTAGTTCTTTTAGCAAGAACGTCTAAGACCATCTGACCGACGTTATGCCGGTTGTGAGAATAGTCGGGCCCGGGGTTACCGAGCCCGACTATTAGATAAGTCTTAGTAGAGATGACTACTCTGCCTTTGGAGCATCAGCTGCAGGAGCCGCTTCAGCTTCTTCAGATGCACCAGCACCGGTACCAACAACAGATGCAATTAGTTCATCTGGTGCAAAGTCAAGCTTTGCTCCAGCAGGTAGCACGATGTCCTTAGCTGTTACGTGGAAACCAAGACCTTCCTTGTTGAAGATAACCTCAACGTATTCAGGGATGGTGGTTGCATCTACTTCTAGCTTCACAGTCTTGTGCTCTAGATCGATAACAGTTCCTGACATTGACTCTCCAACAACGTGTACTGGAACTTCAACGTGAACTCTTTCACCCTTGACGATTTCAACAAGGTCAACGTGTTCGATTACTTGAGTAACAACATCCTTAGATGCGCTCTTTACAAGAACAGTTTCCTTCTTGCCGTTTAGGTCTAGCTCGATGATTGCGTTCTTGTGACGAAGCACAAGTGCGATCTCGTGAGCTGGAAGTGTGATGTGACGTGGCTCTGAGCCATGTCCGTAGATAACAGCAGGAGTTCTACCAGCTGCTCTTGACTTACGGGCTGATCCTTTACCAAAGCTGGTGCGGAATTCGCCTACTAATTTGTTTTCTGACATGAGTTATTCCATTTCTTTAGGTGTTCAACTCAAGCGTGTTACGCGAGGAACCCTGGCCCTAAAGCCTTGACCCCGTCGATTACGGTTACGATTTGTAACCCTCGCCGTTGTTTCTAGTGAAGTCTACTTGTGCTTAGCCACTGCCCGCAAGGCAGATCTAACCCCAAAGGCAATCACGAGGATGGCCGTCGAAATCAAAACAGCAGGACCTGGAACACTCAACAGCAGAACCGTGCAGAGGATAAAGCCCAGAACCGCTATAAATCTAGGCTGTTTGCGCTGATCTTTAGGTTGAGCTAAGACGCTGATATGTCCAATTGCATAGTAAAGCAGGATGCTAAAACTTGAGAATGCAATAACCCATGTGGTGTATTCACGGGTTTCAATCAAAGTAACCGCCCCTATGGCAATAAGAGCCTCAGCTAACCAGGGAGCACCAAATCTGTTTCTACTGGCAAAGACTTTAGGTAGTTCCTTGTCTTCAGCCATAGTCGCAGCTGTTCTAGAGACCCCGGCTAGTAGAGCAAGTATTGAACCTAGTGAAGCTAAGACAACAACCACATCGATGATGACTGGATTGAACCAAGGTGCACTGACTAGCAAGAGAGTTTCAAAAACAGCTGGAGGCATCGGTTCATTGCCTGTGTTGATTGCTCCGACCACCACGATGGTAATGAGTAAATAGATGACTAAGACGGCAGACAAGGAAATCACGATTGCTCTAGGAATATTCTTCTTAGGGTCTTTGACCTCGTCGCCTAATGTGGCAACTCTGGCATAACCTGCGAACGCGAAGAATATAAGTGAAGCCGCTGAAAGAGTTGAGAGCTCCCTAGAAGGTAATAGCATGCTCGGGTTGAATTCAGAAACAACGAAGCCGTTGCCGAAACCAACTGTGATGCTAAAGATAAGGAAAGAAACAGTAATGATCGCAATCACAGCAGCCATCTGAGCAGTTCTATTGATACCAAATAGATTCAGCAAGGTCATAGCTATAACAGCAATGGTCGCTAGATGTGATCCTGGCAGTAAATAGGTTTGAATTATTAGAGCAATTGCTGCAATCGATGCAATCTTTCCAAAGACAAAAGCGAAGCCAGCTATAAAGCTAAATCCTTTAGGTAGGTAAACTCTCGAGTATGCGTAAACGCCACCAGCTCTTGAAACATTGCTGGCAAGTTGATAAACAGAAGCTGCGTTTAGAGATGCAACTAATGCTGCAAGAAACAAAGCGATAAAGATTTTGTCATCTGCTTGATCCCAAGCCGTTGACCAGACAAAGAAAACACCTGCCCCAAGCATTGAGGCCATGCCTATTGCAACAGCCCCCGCTAGAGATAACTGCTTTATGGGTTTAGACGTGACCATCGAACAGGCTAGTTACGCTGTCATCGTTGAATACTGAAGAGATGGCTCTAGCAATAAGCGGTGCAATAGATAGGACAGTTAGCTTGTCGAACATCTTAGATGGGTCGATAGGCAAGGTGTTAGTGACAATAACATTGTCAACATCTGCTCCAGAGAGTCTTTCAACTGCTGGGTCGCTGAACACTGCGTGAGTGGAGGCAACAATGATTCGTCCAGCACCGTTATCTCTAAGCGCTTTAGCGGCAGCCACGATAGTTCCAGCAGTGTCGATCATGTCGTCAACTAGAACACAGATGCGGCCTTCAACATCACCAACAAGTTCATTGACCTGAACCTGGTTTGGCTTGTTTGGGTCACGTCTCTTGTGAATGATCGCTAGTGGTGCACCTAATCTGTCAGCCCAGATATCTGCAACTCTCACACGACCTGAATCAGGAGAGACAACAGTTAGGTTATCGCCACCGAAGGTTGCCTTCACATAGTCAGCTAGAAGAGGTAGAGCCCAAAGGTGATCCACAGGACCATCAAAGAAACCTTGAATCTGTGGTGAGTGCAGATCAACAGACATTAGACGGTCTGCTCCAGCTGCTTTGTAAAGGTCAGCTACCAGACGAGCAGAGATTGGTTCGCGTCCTTTGTGCTTCTTGTCCTGTCTTGCATATGGGAAGAAAGGAGAAACAACTGTGATGCGCTTAGCGCTTGCTCTTTTTAGAGCATCAATCATGATTAATTGTTCCATCAACTGATCGTTGATAGGTGCTGAATGAGACTGGATTACGAAAGCATCAACACCACGTACGCTCTCATCGAAGCGAACGAATATTTCACCATTTGCAAAGTCATAAGAGGTCGTTGGCACAATGGGGGTATCAAGCAAGGTGGCAATCTCTTGAGCCAGAGCAGGGTGTGCTCTTCCGCTTGCAAGAAGTAAACGCTTTTCTCCAGTTGTTCTCTTAGGCATTAGTGCTCTCGTTCCTAGTTACTCGGTTACTTTATTAGCAGCATCTGCTGATGCTGTATTTGGTCTATTTGCTATTACCCACCCTGCAAGATTACGTTGTGGAGCAACGTTCATTGCCAGTGAGCCAGATTCAACATCTTTACGAACAACAGTTCCTGCAGCTGTGTAAGCACCATCAGCAATAGTTACAGGAGCTACAAACACATTGTGTGAGCCAGATCTAACGTGTGAGCCAATAACGGTGTGGTGTTTATTGACACCATCGTAGTTAGCAAAGATGGTTCCAGCACCAATGTTGGTGTGCTCACCGATGGTGGCATCACCTACATAGCTCAAGTGAGGAATCTTAGAACCAACACCGATAACAGCATTCTTGGTTTCAACAAAGGTACCAATCTTGCCACCAGCACCTAGATGTGTGCCTGGTCTGATGTAGCTGTAAGGGCCAACGGTTGATTCATCATCAATAACAGATCCTGCTATCTGAGATTTAGTAATTGTTACATTCGAACCAACCTGAGTGTCAGCAATAACTACCTCTGGACCGATAGTTGATCCTGTACCAATTCTTGTAATTCCCTTTAGGTGAGTGCCAGGTAGCAAGGTGACATCTTCAGCTAAAGCAGCTGTGATATCAATAAAGGTTGATTCTGGGTGAGTAATTGTTACTCCAGCAAGCATCCAACCTTCACAGATTCTTCTGTTTAGTTCAGCACTTACCTGTTGTAACTGAACTCTGTTATTCACTCCAGCCACTAACCAGTTATCGGCAACCTGAAGAGCATGAACTTCACTGCCTGATTTTAAAATCTCAACAGCAACATCAGTTAGATACTTCTCTCCGGCAGCATTATGTGAACCGATAGCTGCTAGTGCTGTTTTTAGTAACTTGAAATCAAAGACATAAACTCCAGCGTTGACTTCAGTAATCTCACGCTCTTCATCGGTTGCATCGCGTTCTTCAACGATGGATCTAAAAGATCCTGAATCATCTCTGACGATACGTCCGTAACCAGTTGGATCAGCAAATTCAGCAGTTAGTAAGGTTGCCCCCGCACCTGTTCTTAGGTGAACATCGATCATTGATTCAATGGTTTGCACATCTAGGAGTGGAACATCACCACTAGTAACAACTACTGCTCCAGAGAAATCATCAGGGAAAGCATTGATGGCACACTCAACTGCACGACCGGTACCTGGTATCTCATCTTGGTGAACGATGTTGGCGTTTGGATAGAAAGCATGGATGTATGACTCAAGCTTGTCTTTTTCATGTCTGATCACAGGCACAACTCTTTGAGCACCAAGAGCAGTTGCGGTAGCAAGAGCATGACCCAACATAGGAAGGCCTGCTATTTCATGAAGAACTTTAGGAGTTGATGAGCGCATTCTGGTGCCTTCACCAGCGGCTAGCACGATTACGGCTAAGTGCTTCTCGCTCATCTAACCTCCTTTATGCGCTCTTGTTGCTGCTCCCCCAGGATTCGAACCTGGACCGAACACCTCCAAAGGGTGCCGTGCTGCCGTTACACTAGGGAGCATTGTGAACCGCCTAAGCGATTAACACATGCTTAGTCTGCCAGAAGTTAGGGCTGTTTTTCTTTAGTTAGCCATCTAGTCGAGCACCAAGGGCTTGCCCTTTGGCTGTAAGCGCGACTAACCCTTGTGATTTCAATAGATTAGAAACCTCAACAGCCTTGGCCTCTGAATCAAACAGTGCAGCAATGGTAGGCCCAGATCCTGAGACCATGGCTCTAATTGCCCCCAACTGCTCTAGCTGGTCCACTAGTTCGCTAAGCGTAGGCATCAGCCTGAAGGCTGCCTGCTCCAAGTCATTGCTCATTCGCTGCCCTAGTTCATGAGCAGATGCTATTGCTGAGGCATCAGTCAAGTCAGTGAATACAGTATGTGAACCTATCTCATCAAAAGCAGCGTAAACAGTTGGTGTGGATAATCCTTTGCTACTGGCACAGAGTAACCAGTTAGTTTCAAAAGCTAGATTGCTAAGTGCAGTTATAACTTCACCTCTACCTGTGCCAATAGCCATACCACCATAAAGACAGAAAGGAACATCAGAACCTAGTTCTGCTCCAATGGCTGCCAACTCTTCAATTGTGAGATTAGGAGTGCCATGCTCTAGGTGCATGAACTCGTTCATTGCCACAAGCATCGCTGCAGCATCAGCAGAACCACCAGCCATGCCGCCAGCTACTGGAATTCGCTTTCGGATATCAATCTGTAAATCAGGTATTTGCTTACCTAGCTTTTGAGCAAAAAGCACCGCGGTTTTATGAACCAAGTTGCTCTGATCGGTTGGCACAGCATTGATGTGAGCTTCAGGAAGTTCAGCACCATGAACGTAGATACTGATGCCTGTTCCAGCTTCACCTTTAACCAGGGTGAGTTCTTCTCTAAGCTCCAGTGCTAAAAAGAGTGAATTGACTGGATGATAGCCATCAGCTGCTAGCTGGCCAACTTCAAACACAAGATTGACCTTGGCTGGAGCGGATGCCCTAATGATTCTGTTCATCGAGATACCTGACTTGCAACCTGTTCTAGTAATTCACTCCAGAATACAGTTCGCTGCTTAACATTCTCTTTACCAACTATGAACTCATGTTCAACTAAAACATCGGAACTGACCCCGTGAGATTGCAAGGTTATAGTTGCCCTGGTCTCATCTGCAAAGCTGATCACCAAACGCTCAGAATCAACCTGCTTGAGAATACGTTTGAAATCTGGGCCATAAATCTTTTCACTATTCAAGATGCTGAAGACTCTGGAGCTAGTTGCCTCAATGGTCTTGGATGCTCTTAGCACCTTGTCGGTTCCAGCAATTGACTTAGGTGCTTCACGCCATTTCAAATACATCAATGCAATTGAGTTAGCCCACCACTTTTGAACTCGATATGAATCTTGCAAAAAAGACGCAATCTCTTTCTGCTTAGCTTCCCGATGTGCCGATTGATAAACAATCTCTAACCACTGCTCTCGCTGCTTACCTGTGTTAGTTACTAGTTCACCTGAACTCAGGTTCGATGTTGCAGCTTTATCTGGAATTAGCATGGCTCTTCTGCCAGATTTCTTTTGCTCTTCACGTTGAGTTGATGGGTGAGCTTGAAACACTGGTAGGTCATCGAAGATGCCTGAGTCTTTAACCTTCTTCTTGAACATAACTAAACCTTTGCCTTTGCAATAGCCACAAAGTCCAAGATGGTTAGCGCTTCACCACGTTTGGTTGGATCAATACCTGCTTTAAATAAAATCTCTTCTGCAAGAGCAGGTGTTCCAGCCCAACTAGCTAATGCTTGTCTTAGAGTTTTTCTTCTTTGTCCAAAGGCGTTGTCTATAACTGCAAAGGTTTCTAGTCTTAGCTCTTCTGTGCCAAGAGGAACTTCTCTTTTCAGAAAGTAGACAAGAGCTGAGTCAACATTAGGTACTGGCCAAAAGATGTTTCTGCCGATGTTTCCTGCAAGGTTGGCTTGGGCATACCAAGCTAGTTTCGCTGAGGGAACTCCATAAACCTTAGAGCCAGGAAGAGCAGCTAGACGATGAGCAACTTCAGCTTGAACTAGAACTAACCCTGAAGAAATAGTTGAGAACTGTTCTAGAAAGTGCAGTAGCACTGGAACCGAGATGTTGTATGGCAGGTTTGCTACCAATGCATCTGGTTGAAGAGGTAACTCTGTGACTTTTAGAGCATCAGCTGATACAAGATAGAAGGATTTACCTGGTGCTCTTTTGGCAACGGTGTCTTCAATGGCAGCAGCCATCTTGTTATCAATCTCAACTGCTATTACATGCTTGGCTTGCTCTAGTAGGCCTAGGGTAAGTGAGCCTAGACCAGGGCCGATTTCAACTACCGTTTCAGATCCAGTGAGCTTTGCTGCTTGAACAATTCTTCTAATCGTGTTTGGGTCAGTTACAAAGTTCTGACCTAGTTTCTTAGTTGGTGCTACCCCTAGAGAGACTGCAAGGGCTCTAACATCTGCTCCGCCTAGTAACTCAACCATTTAGGCCTTCTGCCCAAGACCCATAGACCGCTTCGGTGTTCTTAGTGATCTGAGCGGCAAGGTCATTGACACTGACATTTCTAACCTTCGCCATAGCCCTAACGGTGATGCCAATCAGGTAAGGAGAATTAGGTCGCCCTCTAAGTGGTTCAGGAGTTAGAAATGGTGCATCGGTTTCAACAAGGATTAGTTCTGGTGGCAGCAACTCTAGAGCAGCCCTTAATTCTTCATTCTTTTTGAAGGTAACTGTTCCAGCAAAAGATGCGTACCAGTGATTATCAATAAGTATTTGCGCTAGTTCACGATCTCCGCTGAAGCAGTGAAACACTGTTCGATCAGGAGCTCCAACTCGAAGCAGAGTCTCAACAACATCAGCATGAGCATCACGGTCATGAATCTGCATTGCGATGTTGTTCTCTTTGGCTATTTGAATATGCTCTTCAAAACTGTGTTGCTGTAGGAACGCAAACTCTTCAGAGGTTCTAAAGTAATCAAGGCCAGTTTCACCAACTGCTCGAACTCTTGGCTCTTTAGCTAATTCAGCTATTTCATTTATGGCAACATCTAGTTCTTTGATATTTGGATACTCAGCAGCAACATTTGGATGCAGAGCAACAGCTGCTAGAAGTCTTGGTTCAATAGCAGCTGTTCGAGCTGACCACTTAGATGTTTCAACCGAACCACCAACTTGAACAGCACCAAGAATTCCTGCTTGATCAGAGAGCTCTAAATGCTCTCGGTAATCCATTGGATTCTCACCATCAGCTATTTCAAGGTGAGTGTGATTATCGTAGGTGCCAACTTCTAGTCGCTCTGGAACGTCTGGGTAACTTAGATCTCTTGACGAGCCATCTTCTGCTTTGCGATGTCTAACTCGAATATAGTTTTCGCTAGGTAGGTCTTGGTTTGGCTCTGTGCCCATGAGATTAGTTAGCTGTTTCTGCTTCAATGCGAGGGAAGAGCACCTCAAGTTCAGAAACAGTGATGCCTGGAAGTAGTTGACCCCAGTTACCTGCTTCACCAAGTGGCTGATCTGCTAGTTCACCTAGTTTGCCCTCTGTTAGCGCTGCCCAGAGTTTTGCTGTGGCCTTAGGGATTACTGGTGCAAGAAGAACTGATAGGACTCTAAGGCCCTCAGAGCAGACATAGAGCACTGTCTCTAGGCGTGATCTATTAGCTTCATCTTTAGCAAGGGCCCAAGGCTCTTGAGAGGTGATGTATCCATTTAGTTCATCAACCAGTGTCCAGACGCTGTTGATGGCCTCATGGATAGCAACTTCATCCATAGCTCTATCTGCATTAGTAACTGCATCAAGGGCCACCTTGATAACTTGCTTGTCTATCTCTGTGTAATCAGAAGGCGTTGGAATAACACCGTCAAAGTATTTTCTAACCATGGCAAGAGATCTAGAAGCTAAGTTACCGAATCCGTTAGCAAGTTCAGCTTGGTATCTAGCTGAAAGGTCTTCCCAGCTAAATGAACCATCAGAACCAAAAGCAATTGCAGACATGAAGTAGTAACGGAAAGCATCGCTACCGAAGATGTCTGTGATCTGGTTAGGTGCAATACCAGTGAGTTTAGATTTAGACATCTTCTCACCACCGACAAGTAACCAACCGTGACCGAAGATCTGCTGCGGTGGTTTGATCTCTGCCGCCATCAACATTGCTGGCCAAATTACTGCGTGGAATCTAAGGATGTCTTTACCAACAATCTGAACTGTTGCTGGCCATCTCTTTTGAAACTCTGCTTCATCTTGACCGTAACCGATGGCGGTTATGTAATTCAGTAGAGCATCAAACCAAACATAGGTGATGTGTGAATCATCCCAAGGGATATCGATTCCCCAGTCAAACTTCTCTTTAGATCTGCTGATAGATAAATCTTCAAGGCCTCTTCTTACAAAGGCAACAACTTCATTCTTTGCTGATTCAGGTTGAATGAAGCTTGGGTTCTGCTCATAGAAATCTAGAAGTGGTTGTTCAAACTCACTTAGCTTGAAGAAGTAGTTGTTCTCTTCCAGTTGCTCAACCGGCTTTGAGTGAATGGCACACACATCCTGGCCTTCAAACTCTCCAGTGCCATCAACTAGATCAGCCTTGTTCTTATATTCTTCACAACCTACGCAATATGCGCCTTTGAATGAACCCTGGTAGATGAACCCTGAGTCATAAAGCTTCTGCATGAACTTCTGTACGTTTACTTCATGACGTTCTTCTGTTGTTCTAGTGAGGTCTTGGTTATCGATGTCTATGGTCTCAAGAAGAGGTAGCC
>JAPLAJ010000139.1 GCA_026393335.1 Rhodoluna sp.
CTAGATTCTTCAGGGTAAGGTAGCCTTAACTTTTGACCGATTACCACAAGACTTGTGGCCGATAAGAATAGGGAGATTTCGATGCCGTTGACTCCAGAAGATGTCGTAAATAAGAGATTGCAGCCGACCAAATTCCGCGAAGGCTACGATCAAGACGAGGTCGATGACTTCCTAGACGAAGTTGTTCTTGAAATGCGCCGCATTACTCAAGAAAACGAAGACCTTAGACAGCGCTTGCTAGCAGCCGATGGTCGATTGACAGAACTTCAGCGCAGTGGAGCAACACTTGTCCAGCAGGTAAATACTGCAGAAGCTTCTATCCCTGAGTCAACAACTCCAAATGATGCCTTCCCTCAGGCTGCAGCTGACATGAGTTCTTTCGAATCCAACAACACCAACAACCTTCTTCAGCTTGCTCGTAAGTTGCACGAAGAGCATGTTCGTGAAGGTCTAGAAAAGCGTGATGCACTAGTAGCCGAAGGTCACGCAACCGCAGCTCGAATTGTTCGTGAGGCAGAAGCTCAGCACAAGGCAGATATGTCAAGACTCGAGCAGGAGAAGGCTCTTGCTGAAAACGACCTTCAGACACTCAGAAACTTCGAGCGCGACTACAGGTCCAAACTCAAGTCATACATTGAAGGTCAGCTAAGCGATCTTGAGGCAGCTAATTCATCTGCCCCTAAGACTCCTACCGGCCAAACACAAATTGCCAACCAAACTTTTCAAATCTGATTTAGTTGACTAAAGAAAAAGCATTCAACAAATCAACCCTGATATTTCTGGGGGTAGCCATTTTGGTTATCGCCTTCGATCAACTCACCAAAGCACTTGCCCTAGCAAATCTAGAACTTTATAAACCCGTTCCAGTTATTGGGGAGATTTTGCATTTCACCCTGGCCTTTAACGATCGGGCAGCTTTTTCTTTAGGTGGTGCAAGTACCTGGGTTTTCACTTTGATTTCATCGCTAGTAGCCCTTGGATTGATATGGTTTGGTCCTAAGTTCAAGACCAGGGGATGGCTTATTCTCGGCGGTCTGGCTTTAGGGGGAGTGTGTGGAAACCTTATTGATCGACTTTTCAGAGAACCAGGTTTTCCCAATGGGCACGTGGTTGATTTCATCCAAATTCCATTCAATTTCCCAATTTTCAATATCGCAGACAGCGCTATCTGTATTGCAGCGTTTTTGATTGCACTTAGAGTCGTCCGTGGACAAAAGTTCGGTGGCTCTAAGTGACACAAGAGAAGTTGGTTCAGGTTACTGAAGGATTAGATGGAACTAGAGCGGATGCTGGTGTTGCAAAGCTACTCGGCATGAGCAGATCATCGGTGGCGGCAATTATTGAACAAGGGCTAGTCCAACAAAATGATTTGGTTATTGGCAAATCAGATTCTTTAGTTGCAGATGCCTGGCTTCGAATTACTCTGCCAAAACCAAAAGCTCCGCTAGAGCTTGTAGCGCAAAACGTTGAAGGGCTAAAAGTTGTTTATCAAGATCACGACATAGTGGTGGTGGACAAACCTGCGGGTGTGGCAGCTCATCCTTCGGTTGGTTGGGATGGTCCGAGTGTCGGCGGTGCGCTTTTGGCACTAGGCATAGAAATGTCAACAAGCGGAGTTGCTGAACGTCAGGGAATTGTTTCCAGGCTAGATGTTGGCACCAGTGGGCTAATGGTTCTTACCAAAACAGAGATTGCCTATAGCCGCATGAAGCAAGCTTTTAGAGATCGAGTAGTGGATAAGACATATCACGCTCTAGTCCAAGGTCATCCAGACCCTAGCGCTGGAACCATTGATACTCCGATCGCAAGACATTTAAAGCATGAATACAAGTTCGCGGTATCTCTAGATGGCAAGCCATCTGTGACTCATTACAAAACTCTTGAGGCTTTTGCTGCCGCATCGCTTTTAGAAATAGAGCTGGAAACCGGTAGAACTCACCAGATTAGAGTTCACTTCTCTGCCTTCAAGCACCCTTTGGTAGGAGATAGCCTTTACGGCTGCGACTCAAAACTAGCGCTCAGGTTAGGGATGGAACGCCAGTGGCTACACGCCATGAAACTTGGTTTTATCCACCCAACCAAAGGCGAATACGTGAGCTTCGAGAGTTCATACCCTCAAGACCTAACCCACGCTCTGGAAGTCCTACGCACCAGTTAGCATCGGGCGGAGAGCCTGAAATAAGATGGCCAATAGCCAAGTTAGGCTATTTCCCCAGCCAATAAAAAGTAAGTAAGCAATGACTTCAAGTAGCGATAACTTTGTGCACCTGCATGTGCACACGGATTACTCCATGCTTGATGGGGCCGCCAAGATTGATGAACTACTTACTAAAGCCGTTGATTTTGAAATGCCAGCCATTGCTATCACCGATCATGGCAATAACTTTGGAGCCTATGAGTTTTGGCAAAAAGCTACCAAAAAAGGTATCAAGCCAATCATTGGTATTGAAGCATATCTAGCTCCTGGTTCAAGACTTGATAAATCCAGAACCTATTGGGCTGATGGTGGTGACGATGACTTATCTAAAGGCGCTTATTCACACCTAACCATGCTCTCCACCGATAACGACAGCATGATGAATCTATTCAAGCTAAGTTCTTATGCCTGGCTCGAAGGCTATTACTTCCAACCGAGAATGGACAGAGAACTTCTAGCAAAATACTCCAAAGGAATTATCGCTACCTCGGGATGTGCCGGTGGAGAAGTGCAAACCAGATTGCGACTAGGGCAATACAAAGAAGCGTTAGAAACAGCTGCTGAGTTTAGAGATATTTTTGGTAAAGAAAACTACTTCATTGAGATCATGGATCATGGAGCTAGTGTCGAACGAAGATCTTTCGACGAACTGATAAAGCTCTCTAAAGACCTAGGTATTCCACTACTGGCAACTAATGACCTCCACTACACAGAACCTGGCCACGTAGAAGCCCAAGAGGCGCTGTTATGTATTCAAACCGCTACAAAGATGACCGATGAACGTCGGTTCAAGTTCGACGGTGAAGGCTACTATCTCAAGAGTGCAAGGCAGATGCGAGAGCTCTTTGCCGATTTCCCAGAAGCTTGTGACAACACACTTCTGGTAGCTGAAAGATCTAACATCAGTTTCGAAGAGCGTAACCTCATGCCAAGGTTTGCTGTTCCTGAAGGTCATACTGAAGCGTCTTGGTTCGAACAAGAAGTTGTGGCCGGAATGAAATCAAGGTTCGGCTCTAACATCCCAGTTGAATATCAAGAACGAATTGCTTACGAAATTGAAGTAATCAAGAACATGAACTTTCCTGGCTACTTCCTTGTTGTTGCAGACTTTATTGCTTGGGCCAGAGCACAGGGTATTCGCGTTGGTCCTGGTCGAGGCTCAGCTGCAGGCTCTTTGGTTTCATACGTTTTGGGAATAACAGCCCTTGACCCAATCAAATACGGTCTAATCTTTGAGCGCTTTCTAAACCCAAGCAGAAAGAGCTTGCCGGATATCGATGTGGACTTCGATGACCGCAGGCGTGGTGAAGTTATTCGCTACGTAACAGAAAAGTATGGCGATGATCGAGTTGCCCAGATCATTACCTACGGAACCATCAAGGCGAAGCAAAGTTTGAAGGATGCCGCCAGAGTCTTAGGCATGGATTACTCAGTTGGTGAAAAACTCACCAAAGCAATGCCACCGATGATTCTTGGAAAAGATATGACACTTCGGGAGATGGTTGAAGACCCAAAACTGAAGCCTGTAGTTGAGTCAATAGTTGAAGAGCCGACAGAAGATGACTTTGAGGAAGAAACAATTGAGTTTGAACCGGTGGCAATTGCGGCAGCTGCTGCTCCGACAGATATAAAGAGTAGATACAAAGAAGCTGCAGAGTTCAGAAAGATTCTGGAAGAAGATCCTGATGCTAGAAAAGTTTTTGAATTAGCTAGGGGACTAGAGGGGCTAAAGCGCCAAACCAGCGTGCACGCAGCAGGCGTAATCATGTCTGCAGTTCCACTTCTTGATGTCATCCCAGTTATTCGACGCGATGACGATGGAGCTATCATCACAGCTTTTGCTCAAAAGCCTTGTGAAGATTTAGGTCTAGTAAAGATGGACTTCTTGGGGTTGCGTAACCTAACTGTCTTAGATAGTGCTATCGAGAACGCTCTGTCTAACCGGGGAGAGACTGTAATTCTTGAAGATCTCGATCTGGATGGCGATGTGAACACCTACGAGATGCTCTCAAGAGGAGAGACTCTCGGAGTATTCCAGCTCGATGGTGGCCAGATGCGATCGCTGTTGAAAATCTTGAAGCCAACTAAGTTCGAACACATTTCAGCAGCTATTGCTTTGTATCGACCTGGTCCTATGGGTGTTGGTTCACACACGTCCTATGCTCACCGTAAAAACGGTAATGAGCAACCAGTTTCTATTCACCCAGATCTTGAAGGTCCGCTTGCGGAAATCCTCGATCCAACTTACGGCTTGATTGTTTATCAAGAGCAGGTTATGGCAGTTGCGCAAAAGGTGGCTAACTTCTCACTAGTACAAGCAGACGCACTTAGAAGCGCTATGGGTAAGAAACTCAAAGATGTTCTTGATGAGCAAATGGCCAGCTTCAAAGCAGGTATGAAACAAAACGGTTTCAGTGAAGTTGTAATTGAAAAACTTTGGGACACGTTGCTTCCCTTTGCTGACTATGCCTTCAACAAAGCACACAGCGCTGCCTACGGCGTGCTTTCCTACTGGACTGCATACATGAAGGCGAACTTCCCGCAGGAGTACATGGCAGCACTACTAACCTCTGTGAGAAGTTCTAGAGATCGTCTTGGAGTTTATCTAAGCGAAGCAAGAAGAGCTGGTATCCAGGTGTTGCCGCCAGATGTAAATGATTCAATTGCAGATTTTAGAGCTGTTGGCAAAGACATTCGATTTGGCTTGGAAGCTATCAGAAACGTAGGACTTGGCGTTGTTCAAGAAATAGTTCGAACAAGGGAAACTGAAGGAAGATTTGAATCTTTCCAAGATTTCGTAGCCAAGGTTCCTGCATCTGTCTGCACAAAAAAAGTAATCGAGTCGCTTATCAAGGCTGGAGCTTTTGATTCGTTCGGTGTTTCTCGCAGGGCTCTGTTTGAAGCACATGAAGATATCATCGCCGCCGAGATTAAGGCTAAGAAATCGAAAACTACTGGCGATAGCGATCTATTTGATGACTTTGATTCGGGAGAGACCACCTACAAGATCGCTAACTTAGCTGAGTGGCCTCAACGTCAGTTGCTAAGCCTTGAACGCGAGATGCTAGGGCTTTACGTTAGTGCTCATCCTCTGCAAGGAGCTGAAAGCAAGCTGCGAAGCAGCGCAACTGAAACTATCGCATCTTTCAACACCCGGACTAATTTCGTAGACACCGAGACAGTAACTCTTGCAGGCCTAATC
>JAPLAJ010000118.1 GCA_026393335.1 Rhodoluna sp.
CCATCAACTCGAACGATTTGACCCCAGCCAATTTTCTTAAACAGCCAAATCAGGATTGGTGTGATTGTCAAAGACAGCACCAAACCTAAAAGCCCAGCAAGTAAGAGCGCTCTCATTAGATCTCCTTCAAGAGGTCATCGCCAAGATAACGTAGGTTCGCCGACTTAGAGGATTTCACCAAGACGATTTCATCTCCAGTAAGCATTTCACGCAGATACCCTAGAGCGTCGGAGATTTCATCGAAATACTGAGATTCCCCATCCCAAGAGCCTTCTTGTGATGCCCCCATGTGAATCAATTTGGCAGCTTTACCAACCACCACTACCTGCCCTAAGTTCAATCGAACAGCAATTCTGCCTATGGCATCATGCTCGTGTGAGCTGTATTCACCAAGCTCAGCCATCTCCCCCATCACCGCAACAGTTTTTTTGCCTGTTTGTCTGCCAAGGTGTGCAAGTGTCTGCAATGCAGCCTTCATCGAATCAGGGCTTGCGTTATATGCGTCATTAATAATTGTCAAACCACTTGGTGCAACATTTAGTTCCATGCGCCATTTCTCAGCTAACTTCATTTGCTCAATAGCATTAA
Organism: Rhodoluna sp.; assembly: GCA_026393335.1. GTDB lineage: Bacteria > Actinomycetota > Actinomycetes > Actinomycetales > Microbacteriaceae > Rhodoluna. Next base: position 589 of record JAPLAJ010000118.1, read on the forward strand.
TGGCCTTAGCTCTATCAACACCTAACAGCTCTGAAGTAGCCAAGGCGGCAAGAGCGTTATAAACATGGTGTTCACCAAGTATCTGAAGTTGAACTTCACTCTTGAGACCATCTGGGGTTAGAAAATCAAAACTTGTTCCTTTGATGCTCACATTCACGTTTTCCGCTGAGTAGTTTGCCTGATCGCTAAGTCCGAAAGTTGAAATCTTCGCTTTAGTCTTTTCAGACATTCTCTTCACACGCTCGTCATCAATATTCAAAAGCGCTATTCCATCAGCTGAGAGCTCTTGGACTAGTTCTGCTTTGATTCTTTCTGTGACATCGATGCCCCCAAATTCGCCAGCGTGTGCGAGTCCAACTTTCAACTCAATTCCAATATCTGGTTGACACATCTTTGCAAGGTAAGCAATGCTTCCTAATCCACCTGCGCCAAGTTCAACAACCAGAAACTTAGTTTGCTGATTGATTCGGAGCATCGAATATGGTGCTCCTACTTCATTGTTGAATGATTCCTCTGGAGCAATGGTTTCACCAGATGTTGAAAGAACTTCGCGCAGCATGTTTTTGGTTGTGGTCTTACCGTTTGAGCCTGTAACACCGATAACTTTTAGCTGGCCAAGAGCTTTGACCTTGGCAACTACATACTTAGCCAGTAAACCTAAAGCGAGAACTGAATCTTTGACAATGAGCTGCGGGATGTCTTCTTCTAGCTGACGTTCGACAATGGCAGCTACCGCACCTTTTTGAATCGCAGCGGAAACGAATAAGTGCCCATCAGTAACTTCACCTGGCTTTGCTACAAACAGTGATCCAGGTGTAACAAGTCTCGAATCGGTTTCAACTGAACCGGTAATTGAAATAGTTTCATCACCAATGAGATCGGCGGAGATTGCAGCTGCAATGTCTTTTAGGCTAAGCACAATCATCAGTAACCAGCCTCTTTAAGTGCAGCTCTCGCTTCTGCACGCGCTGAGTAAGGAGTTCTCACACCTTCGATATCACGATAATCCTGATGACCTGGTCCTGCCCACAAAATAGCATCCCCTGGCTTTACCAGCGAGAGAGCCACCCTAATAGCTGCCTCTGGTGGTGACACTTCATGAATCTCGAGCTCTGGCCTAGCTGCTCTGGCTGAGTCGACAAGAGTTTTCCTAATTGATGCCGGATTTTCGAATCTTGGATGATGATCTGTAATAACTAAAACATCGCAACCCTCGGCAGCGATTCTTGCCATGTCAGGTCGCTTTGAGGCGTCTCTATCTCCATCAGCACCAAAAAGCATTAGCACTCTGCCGGTTGTGACTTTTCGCACAGCGGCAAGAGTATTCAAGAATGCATCTGGACTATGACCAAAATCTACATAAACAGCTGGTGCTCCTGCAGGAGAAACTAATTCTGTTCTGCCTGGAAGATAAGCATCAATACCTGTTGATATTGCTTTGGCAATCGAATCAAATGAATAACCTGCCTTGATGGCCATCACGATTGCAAGGCCAGCATTACTTGCCATGTGTGCACCAAGAATCGGAACACTTGAAACTAGTTTCTCGCCCTTGGGTCCAGTTAGTTCAAATTCTGTTTTACCCGGATGCTCAGCTAATACTCGAACAAGCCAATCGGCCTTGTCAGTTGGATTCATCGAAACAGTGGTAACTGGAACTTCGCTAAGTTCTGCGATTCTCTTTCCATAAACAGTGTCAAGGCAGACTACCGCTGTTTTAGCTTTTGCCTTGGTAAAAAGTTTCGCTTTTGCTTGAAGATAATCATCAAAACCGTCATAGTCATCAAAGTGATCATGGCTTAGGTTGGTAAAGCCAGCAACATCGAAAACTAAACCATCCACTCGTAGCTGAGTTAGCGCTTGGGCGGAAACTTCGATAGCAACATCGGTAACCCCCTTCTCACGCATACGAGCAATAAGCGCTTGCATTTCAGTGGATTCTGGTGTGGTCAATCGGCTGACGATAACTTCACCTGCAATATGACGCTCAGCAGTTGAAGTCAGTCCGGTGACTCGGTTGAGTTGTCTAAGAATTCCCTCGAGCAAGTAAGTGGTGGAAGTCTTTCCGTTGGTACCGGTGGTGCCAAAGAGGATAGGCATATTGCCTTCGGTATTGCCATAAACATAAGCTGCAAGATCCCCTAGGTGCGTTCTTGGGTTTTCTAGCACCAGAGTCGGCAGAGCACAATCTTGAAGCAATTGCATACCTTGGGTATCTGTTACCACAGCAACTGCGCCTTGTTCGATGGCTTTGCTAACAAAGTTTGCACCATGAGTTTTCACTCCTGGCATGGCGATGAAAAGATCACCTGGTCTTAGATCTCCGGTGTTCATGCTGATGCCAGTCATTGAAACAGCTGAACCGTCACCAACTATGTCCAAACCAAAATGCAATGCAAAATCTTGAAGTGAAACAGGTGCGACATGGTCTGGTCTAAGAATTGGCGGAATGGATTGCTTGGGTGTCATTATTTCCACTCCGTTGCAATCTTCTTAGATTTGGTAGTTGTTGGTGGCACTGTATAAGTCTTCAACACTTGTTTCATAATGGCCACAAATCCAGGGGTGGCACCAAGTGAGTTGCTGATGTTTCTAGATCTAAAGGCTGTAACAGCAACGACATATCTAGGATTCTCTGCTGGAGCAACGCCCACAAAGGAAACTGCAAAGAGACGGCCGTAACCTTTTCCTTCGGCAATCTGGGCAGTACCTGTCTTGCCACCGATTCGGTAGCCAGGAATTCTTGCAGTCTTACCAATTGAGCCGAACTCAACAACCTTCTCAAGCATGTCCATTGTGTCTGAAGCAGATTTTTCGCTGAGCACGCGAACTGGAGAGTCAACTGCGGTTCTAGTTAGATTGCCATTTCTATCCTGACAACCTTCGATCAGAACTGGAGAAAGTCGAACACCTTTGTTAGCAATGGTTTGGTAAATGTCAGCTGTTTGAATTGGAGTTAGCGAAACTCCCTGACCGAACATTACTGTTTGGTCAGTCATTCTGTCCCATTTGGTGTAATCGGCTAGCAGTCCGGATGATTCACCTTCGAAGTTCACTCCAGATTTAGAACCAATGCCAAACTTCTGCATGTACTCAAAGCGAGTTTTTGAATCAACTTTGCCACCGAGTTGAACAAGACCTGTGTTTGAAGACTCGGCTAGCACACCGGTAAGGGTTAGCTTTTCTGGTGGATGCCTGTGTGAGTCATTGATGTATTGTCCCCAAGGCATCTTTAGTGCGTATGGAGCTACTACCTGACTTAGTGGTGTAGCTTTGCCGGCATCGATAGCGGTAGCAGCAGCTACGGTTTTCAATATTGAACCTGGTTCAAAAGCTGATCTAAAGATTCTTGAAGAACGATTTTGTGCCTTTACAGCGCTGAAGTTGTTTGGGTCTACCGTTGGAGCTTCGGCTGCAGCCAAGATTCTGCCTGTCGATACTTCAATCACAATTGCACTTGCCCAGTCGGCATTCAATCGCTTAACGGTTGCAGCCATTTCTTGTTGAGCTGAGTATTGCAAATCTGAATTGATTGAGAGCACTACATCTGAACCGTGCCTGACCTGTTGGATGACTTGAACTGAAGATGGAATACGAATCAGATCGGCACCTTGAATATAAGACTCTTTGCCATCTGTTCCAGCAAGGCAGGAATTCATCATGCGCTCAATGCCTTCAAGCGCCGAGCCATCAGAACCTACAAAGCCAAGCAGGTTTCCTGCAACAGCCCCATCTGGATAGTGACGCTTCTGCTTTTTATCAAAATAGACCCAGGGAATATCTAGTTCTTTTAGTTTTGAATAAGTTGCTGCGCTTACAGCCTTACGAAGATTGGCGTATCTAGAGGTGCCTGTCATTTTTGTGAGAAGTTCTTCAGTTGGCACTCTCAGAATTTCAGATAGTTTCTGAGCTATCTCTTCTTTAGTAAATGCAACTTTTTGATCCCCGATGGTAAGAACAACAGGTCCAACATTCTTTGGGTCAACATTCACATCCCAACTAATCAGAGTGGTGGCGAGGATGTGTCCTTCGCTGTCGATAATGTTGCCGCGAATTGCCGGAATGGTTCTACTAGTTTCACGAGCTTCGTTAGAGATATCGTTGATTGCTTTGGCATCAATTACTTGAACCCAGATAAGCCTTAGAACAAAAACAGCTAGGACAAACAAAACGACACCGACGAAGAGTGTGTACCTTCTGTCGGTCTCATTCGAATGCATTGAACGCCCCTAAATTTTCTAGTTTGTTGGCGATGCTGGAATGCCCACAGGAGTTAAGGCTAGTTTGGTGGTTACAGTCTTTGCAGGCTTGACACTCGGTTTTACAGGAGTTTTTAGGGTTGGTGCATCAATAGTTGTTTTCTTTGTAGAGTTCAATGTCGCTGGATTACTTCTATAAGTCATAGCTGCGTTGGCGATAAGGTTTGCTGAAACTGCTTTAGTAGCACTTGCTGAGGCAGGTACAGCTGAGCCAAGAACTTTAGCTTCACGAACATTTAGAAATACCGGATCAGAATTCACAACCATGCCCAAAGCTTTGGCACTATTCGAAAGGTTTTGTGGTGAACGTAGTGAATCAACCTGCTGACCGATGATCTGAGATTGAGTTGCAAGTACTGCGGTTTCCTGTTTCAGCGATGAAATCTTGTACACAGCACCATCACAAAGAGAGTTGACGAAGAGACTTAGAAGAGCAACTCCGGTTAAGCCAACAAGTAGCTTGCGAACAATAGTCTTGGAAAGAAACAGTCGAACCGCACCAACCTGTGAAGTTGTCTTGACAGCAGTTCTTCTAACCGGTTGAACCCTAGCTGTTACAGGTCTGAGGTGTCGCCTTGGTGCGATAGGGCGAATGGGTTGGGCTTGTCTTAGCACGCTCATGCTGCGTTCCTTATCTTTTGAGCAGCTCTCAAACGAACGGAGGCTGATCTTGGGTTGTGACTGATTTCTTGTTCGGATGCCTTCTCTGCTCCTCTGACTAGAAGTCGAAGGACCGGGGCATGCATTTCAAGTTCGATTGGCAGATCTAAAGGAGCTGAAGAGGTCGATGCAGCAACTAGTGCCTGCTTGACGATTCGGTCTTCAAGTGACTGGTAGGAAAGAACTAAAACCCGGCCGTCAATTTTTAGGGCTTCGATAACCGCTGGAATTGTTTCTTCTAAAATCTCGAGCTCACGGTTGACTTCAATTCTTAAGGCTTGGAATACCCGCTTAGCTGGATGGCCCGAGCTCTTACCAGGGATGAATGGAACGACCTTGGCGATTATGTCTGTAAGTTGCTTGCTTGTGGTGAATGGAGACTTAGATCTAATCTTTACGATTTGACGCGAGATACCTTTTGCGTATCTTTCTTCACCGTAAGTTTTGAAGATCTGAGTTAGGTCGTCTTCTTTGTACTCATTGAGGATTCTTGCTGCAGTTAGTTCTTCGCTTGAATCCATACGCATATCCAGCGGCGCATCGAAAGAGTAAGCAAAACCACGTTCTTTTTCATCAAGCTGCATCGAAGAAACACCGAGATCTAAAAGAACTGCGTCAGCAAGATTTAGTCCTAGTTCTTCAAGTACCTCTGGAATCTCGCTGTATACCGCTTGCACTAGATGAATGCGGTCCGCAAAAGGTGCAAGTCGCTCTCCTGCTAAACGAAGAGCGTTCTCGTCACGATCAATTCCTACTAAAACTAATTTTGGGAAACGTTTTAGGAATGCTTCGCTGTGGCCACCAAGTCCTAAAGTTCCATCAACCAAAATTGCTGACTCACCCTGGAGAGCTTCACCAAGAATTTCGATGCAACGCTCTAACAGAACTGGTTCGTGGAGGGAAGAAATTTCGGACATGAATTTTGCTTTTGGTTCCTAGTTCCTAAACCCCATCCATTTGCACCTTTTGGTTGCTGCTTTTGGAATCGGGGAAGAAATCCAGAAGCCAAATAGCTGGAGATTAGAAACTAGGAATTAATTCAGCCTCACCTCCCCTTCGGAGAAGTTTGCAAAAGCTTCAGCTCCCGCGTCCATGAATTCTGCTCTGGTTACTGGATTCCAAATTTCAATGTGTCTACCTGCACCAGCAACTACAAGTTCGCGATCAAGGCCTGCCCATTCGCGAAGTTTTGCGGTGACCAAAATTCTTCCCTGACCATCTGGAGTCTGTTCGTCTGCATCACCAAAGAAATGGCGGGATAGAACTCTGAAATCCTGAGTTCCAATTGTTCTGTTGGCAGTTAGAGATTCTGCTCTGGCTTCGTATTCAGCTCTGGTCATTACAACGACACAGTTCTCTTGCCCTTTAGTAAGGACGACTCCCCCGGCCAAGCGATCACGGAATTTTGCAGGAAGGATAAGGCGAAACTTCTCATCAAGTTTGGGATAGCTAGTACCGATAAACACTTGCTGACCCTTTCTCTAGTTCGCCACTGAAGTTACACTCCACATTACACCACTTTCATCCACAAATTACCAAATATGTGCAGGAACTTACAATTCTGGCGTGTTTAGGTCAATAAAAGCAAGGGGTATCTTGGTGGAGGGATTTTTCTTAAATTGGTGATATTTAGGCCTTAAATGGAAAAAGGACCTCAGAAATACTCTGAAGTCCTTGTTTCTTGGGGCTAAACCCCAAAATTAGCCGCCGTTGCGCTGATCCCAACGATTTTGAAAATATCCAGAAGTGCCTGGTTTTTGACCAGGTTTTGGATCTGGTTTAGGCGCACTTGCCCTAAAAGCTTTGCTGGTCCAGTTCTGACTGACTAAATAAAGACCGGTGAGCATAGTCAGAAAAGCTAACACCCCGACAAAAACCTGTTGCATTGAAATGGCCAGAAGCATGATTCCCAGACCCACGAACACCAGAACTGAGCCAAGAACTAACAATCGCCCGTACTTGACCTTGCCATCGACCTGAGTTGCCTTTTCCTTAGGTGCAGGCTTGCCGCCAGTTAGCTGACGCTCAAGTTCTTCAAGAACTTTTTGCTCGTTTTCGCTTAATCCCACGGTTATCTCCTCGCCTTGCCTTTAATGCTAAACCTATTGCCCCAGTTAGGCTATTCCAGTGAATTACTCAGAAAACGTTTTGGCTCAGGTTCAAACCAATCTAGACGACTTTTGCGTTAAACAACGAAGTGATTTTGAGGCAATTTCTTCAGATTTGATCCCGGTAGTTGACTACACCCAAAGCCTGCTTCAAGGTGGCAAGCGGTTCAGAGCCCTCTTTTGCTATTGGGCCTGGCGAGCATCGCTAAGCGAATCCTCATATCACCAGAGCGAACAAGAAGTAAATGATTCTGAGCAGGCAATCGCTGGAATCGCGGCTTCGCTTGAGATGTTCCATGCCGCAGCCTTAGTTCATGATGATCTTCTGGACCAATCAGACACCAGACGTGGCGCTCCGGCTATCCACAAACGCTTTGAATCTTTACACAAAGAAAAACAATGGGCAGGTGCCCCTGAGCGATTTGGCGTTGCAGGTTCTGTTTTAGTTGGTGACCTAATGCTGGGCTGGTCGAGCGAGATTTTTGGTAACGCACTGTTGCACTCGCCTAATCGTGAGATTGAAAGTGCTTGCCGAGATGAGTTCAGCTTGATGAGAGTTGAAGTGATGGCAGGTCAGTATCTGGATGTGCTGGAAGAAAATGCAGCCACCACAAGACCAGTCAAAGAAGGTGTTGGTCGAGCAGAGAAAGTAATTCTCTATAAAACCGCTAAGTACAGCATCGAAGCCCCACTTCGCATCGGAGCTGCATTTGCTGGTGCAGATCAAAGCACACTGAATGTGTTTACCCAATTTGGAATTCCCCTTGGCATTGCATTCCAACTCAGAGATGACATTCTTGGAGTGTTTGGTGATCCGAGTGTCACTGGCAAACCAGCAGGCGATGATCTTCGTGAAGGCAAAAGAACAGTGCTTGTCGCTCTTACCAGAGAAGCTCTTACTGAACAGTCTCCTTCTATGGCAAATAGTTTTGAAGAACTACTGACAAGTAGAGAACTAGATGCTCAACAGATTGCATTCATGCAGAAACTTATCCAGGAATCTGGGGCCTTGGAAAAAACAGAAAGAATGATCACCGAACTTGCTGACCGAAGTTTAGATTCGCTTGAATCTTCTAATTTGGAAGAAACAGCAAAATCGGCTTTGAAAATATTGGCTTTGAAGGTTATAAACCGAGACGCTTAGAAAGCGAGAGACTGAGCTACTCTTCGTACTTCAGTTTTCCTACCGGAAATAAGGGCAGCCATCGGAGTTGTTGAAAGAGAATCCTCAACTGTGTAAAGCCACTTGATTGCTCCACCTAAGGTGAAGCCAGAGTCCATTAGCAAAACAACTGTTCCGCGCAGTGATGGCAAAGGCTCACCGTTTATGATTAACTCTGCTGGGATTCTATAAACCCCATCAGATTTTATGGCGATTAGCTGATGCTCTTCAATAAGACGTCTAACCTTGCCAGGTGTTATGCCTAAAAGCTCTCCAGCTTCTGGGATGGTCAGCCACTGGGTAATTTGATCTAAAGGTTCACTCACCCCTTAAGATTGCCACAACTGCGGCTCTGATGCCATCTTCAATATGACCGTGGCACAAAATTTACCCACAAGTCAGCTGCCAGATTTTTGGTTGAAGAACATTTCTGAGAGCTGGTCCATCAAGCCTGTTCGTCTGACTCTTTGCTGGAGCCTTCGGCCTGCAGGTGAATCTCCGAGGTAAAGTCGAAATAACTATGAGCAATTTAGTCGGCTACACCCTCTCATCTCGCTATGAGATAAGGGAGATTATCGCCCGTGGCGGTATGGCAACGGTGTATCTGGCAAGTGATTTACGGCTGGATAGAGAAGTTGCTGTAAAAGTGATTCACCCGCATTTATCCGAAGATCCAGTCTTTAGAGATAAGTTCTTCCGCGAAGCCAGAATGCTTGCCAAAGTAAATCATGCAAATCTCGTAAACATTTTTGATCAAGGTGATGATCAGGGTAACGCGTTCATAGTCTTGGAACTAGTTCAAGGAATAACTCTGCGAGATGCCATCAAAGAGTTTGGTGCTCTAGGTTCTGCCCAAGTTTTACAAGTAAGCAAAGCTATGCTCTCGGCATTGGCACAGGCTCACTCAAGCGGAGTTGTGCATCGTGACCTAAAGCCAGAGAACGTTTTACTTTCAGATGACGGTCGAATCAAGGTCACCGACTTTGGCTTAGCTCGGGAACTTACTGCTAATACTGACACTGGCTCGCTGGTTGGAACTGTTGCTTATCTTGCACCAGAGGTTATTAGAAGAGGAAAAGCTGAAACCCCGAGTGATATTTACAGTTTTGGCATCATGCTCTTTGAGATGCTAACTGGAGCACAACCCTTTCAAGGTGATGATGCGATCCAAATTGCTTACATGCATACATCTGACCGTGTGCCATCAGCTAAGAATCTAAATCCAAAAGTTCTATCAGCTCTAGATGATCTAATGATCTGGTGCACAGAACCATTTCCTGAAAACAGACCCGCTGATGCCTCAGTTGCCTTATACGAAATTGAAAAGATTCTCAAAGCCAATCCAGCTGAACCCACCAAAGCGCAACCCAGCAATATTTCTGAAACTATGGTCATTCCACCTGATGCAAATTTCACTGAAGTTCTAGGTGATCTTGGTATTGAAGATGAGGAATTACCCTTTGCCAAACACAGTTCAAAGCTTGTAGTAACCCGTTGGGTTATTGCCAGCATTCTTGCCATAAGTCTTGGATCATTCGGTGGATGGTTTTATGGAGTAGGCCCTGGAGCACTTGTTGCTGTGCCTAATCTGAGCGACAGAACCGTCGTATCGGCAACGGCTGAACTAGATGCACTTACCAAGAGCATCTCAATCCGAGAGGTGTTTAGTTCTGATTTTGCTAAAGGACAGGTAATCGGATCAGAGCCAACTGCAGGAATCTTGATTCCCAGAGGAGCGCAGGTGACTCTCCTTGTTTCAAAGGGCAAAGAATTAGTTGCCGTGCCTGAGGTTATTGGAGTGGACTTAGTAACTGCCACAGCAAAAATTATCGGTGCTCGACTGGTAGTTGGAAAAGTCAGTCAATGGTTTAACTCTGAATATCCAATTGGTTTTGTTTATCAAAACTCCGGTAGTGATGGAACCAAGATTCCGGTTTCATCAGAGGTAGATCTAAAAGTTTCCCTTGGTGCTATTCCAGTTGTTGCCGGCTTACAGGTAGATATTGCCAAAGCAGCTCTTGAAGCAGCTGGGCTAAATGTTCGAACAGTTGAAAATCAATATTCAAACACTGTGCCAAAAGGCCAAATTGTTTCTGTGGTTCCAGATGAGATTGAAGTTGGCAAAGGATCCTCGATAAAGCTCATTGCCAGCCTTGGACCACAAACTGTGAGTATGCCAAAGGTTAAAGGTGAAACCATTCTTGCCGCCAAAGGCTTATTGGAATCATTGGGACTCAAAGTTGTTATTGATACCAAATGGTTGAGCAAAGACTATGGCATCAAAAAAGTGACTGGAGCAAGTGAATCAGCGGGAACTACCCTACGAGTAGGTCAGAGCGTAACTATTCGCTCTAGGTAATTACTTAGCGGCTAATTCTTCAGCAACTAGGAATGCAAGTTCCAACGATTGTGAGTGGTTCAATCTTGGATCACAAAGCGATTCGTATCTAGATTCCAGAGTTGCTTCATCAATGTGCTCACTACCACCTAGGCACTCGGCAACATCATCGCCAGTGAGTTCAATGTGAACTCCACCAGGGAAAGTTCCTAAATCACGATGAACTTCAAAGAAACCACGAACCTCATCCATGACGTCGTCGAATTTACGTGACTTGTATCCATTAGCTGTGGTTATGCCATTACCGTGCATTGGATCAGATACCCAAAGAGGCTGAGCTCCTGAATCCTTGGCAGCCTTCACTAGCTTTGGTAAAGCCTCGCGGATCTTGCCAGCACCCATGCGAGAGATAAGGGTAAGTCTGCCTGGCTCGCGATCTGGATCAAGCTTCTCAATTAGCGCTAGTACATCATCTACTGAAGTGTTCGGGCCAAGTTTGACTCCAAGTGGATTTCTAACTCTGGAGAGGAAGTCCATGTGTGCACCGTCTAGCTTGCGGGTGCGTTCACCAATCCAAATAAAGTGAGCGCTGGTGTCGTATGGGGTGCCAGTGCGTGAATCAATTCTTGTCATAGGACGCTCGTAGTCAAACAGCAGTCCTTCATGCGAAGTGTAGAACTCGGTGGTTCTAAGTTCATTGAAGTTTGCCCCACATGCAGCCATGAACTTAATGGCTTTATCAATTTCACGAGCCATAGTTTCGTAGCGTGAGTTAGCAGGGTTATCAGTGAAACCTTTGTTCCACTCATGCACTGAACGAAGATCAGCAAAACCCCCCATGGTGAAAGCTCGGATTAGGTTAAGTGTTGAAGCTGAAGTGTTGTAAGCCTGAAGCAATCTTGTTGGATCAGCAGTTCTTGACTCTAATGTGAAGTCGTAACCATTGACCGCATCTCCACGGTAGGCAGGTAATTCAACGCCTTCACGAGTTTCAGTATCTGATGAACGTGGCTTAGCAAACTGACCAGCCATGCGACCCATTTTCACCACCGGCATAGATGCACCGTAAGTAAGAACCACAGCCATCTGCAACATTGTCTTCACACGGTTGCGAATTCTATCTGCGGTTGCATCGGCAAAAGTTTCTGCACAATCGCCACCTTGAAGTAAGAATGCTTTACCAGCAGCGGCTTGAGCTAGGCGATCTTTGAGAATATCAACTTCACCGGCAAAAACCAGTGGTGGGTATTTGGCAAGAGTTGCTCGCACTTGCTCTAACTTGTCTTGGTCAGGCCAGGTTGGCTGCTGAGCTGCAACGAGGTTGCGATAGTTATCAAGACCTGCAATTACAGTTGGGTCGGCTTGAATAACTTTTTCGTTTGATGACACTTTTATTTCCTGACTTGGCGTTAGCGTTGGTTTTTCAAAGTCGTGGCGTATACGTCGATGTATTCCTGCCCGCTAAGTTTCATGAGTTCATAAGAAATCTCATCAGTGACTGCTCGTAAGACTAGACGGTCACCTTCCATCCCCGCAAATCTTGAGAAGTCCAAAGGCTCGCCCACCACAACGCCAATACGGCGAATACGTGGAAGTCTTCGGCCAATTGGTTGAACTTTCTCAGTATCAATCATCGCAACTGGAAAAACTGGAACCTTGGCTTCAAGGACCATTCGGGCGATACCGGTGCGACCTCTGAACAAACGTCCATCTGGGGATCTTGTACCCTCTGGGTAAATACCAAGCAGTTGGCCCTGGCTTAGAACCCTCAGTCCCGTATTTAGAGCAGCTTCAGATGCCTTTCCACCACTTCTATCAATTGGAAGTTGGCCTGTGCCAATGAAGAACCATCTGGTCAGAGTGCCCTTTAGTCCCTTGCCAGTGAAATATTCGCTCTTGGCTAGAAAAACTACCGGTCGCCTGAGCATTAGTGGAAGAAAAATCGAGTCTGAGAATGAGAGGTGATTGCTTGCAAGAATTGCAGCACCATCGGACGGTATCTTTTCAGAACCTCTGACCCACGGTCTAAACAGAACCTTAAGAATCGGGCCTAGAAAGATGTTTTTCAGCAGAAAATACCACATTGCTAGCCTCCTTCTCTAGTGAAAAACCTGTAAGGACTTAGTTTATCTCTCTAGCGAGTGTGTTCTAGCAAGGTCTGCTGCCCCAACAACCCCTGCATCATTGATCAATGCGGCTGTAACTATTGTCATTTCTGGGCGATATCCTCGAGCTGGAAGGTGTTCGAGGAAAGCATTTCTTATTGGCTTGAGCAATAACTCCCCTGCCACGCTCAGACCCCCACCTACTACAAGCATCTGAGGGTCAAGGATGGCAACTAGCGAGGCAACTGCCTTGCCGATGTTTTCACCCAATTCATTCAAGAGTCTTAGCGCACCTGGATCTGACTCTGTGATTGCCTGGTAAACCTGAGTTCCAGTCAGTTCATCAACTTCAGCCTCAAGTTCAGCAAGTCTTGCACCTTCAGCTGTTCCTGATGCAGCTAGCTCTTTGGCAGCCTCCAATAAAGCAGTTCCAGAAGCGTACTTTTCAAGGCAACCGTGCTGGCCACAGCCACAGAGCTTGCCATCTCGAATGAAGTTGGCGTGCCCAAGTTCTGCACCGATGCCAAAGCCTCCTCGGAATAACTCGCCATTGGCAACTATGGCCCCACCAACACCTGTGCCGATGGTGATCATCATCATGTGTTTACTGCCCTGGCCTGCACCAAACCTGTATTCAGCCCAACCTGCAGCGTTGGCGTCATTCTCAACAAAGACATCGACTCCCAGTTTGGCCTCCAATTTAGCCTTGAGGGGTTCATTTCTTAGGCTCAAGTTCGGTGAATAGATAACCTCGGACCTAGCTGCGTCTATAAATCCAGCTATGGCAACTCCAACGGCCTTGATTTCGCGGTCAGCCCTAAGTTCATTAACCATCGATACAACCGCCTCGATTAGTTCTTCGGTGCTATCGGCTGGAGTAGGCACCTTCAAGCTCATGAGGATTTCGCCTGTTTCGCTGACTAAAGCACCAGCTATTTTGGTGCCGCCAACGTCTATTCCAACGGTGATCATGAACTTCCTTCGGGATTTGGATTTTGCCTAGATTCAATCCAGTTTATTACCTGAGAATGAGGGATTAGAATCCGTTTTAACATGTTATTTAGGGTTACCTAACTGTATGCTATTCAGAAGTTTTACTCGGCCATCCATTTCAAAGTTAGAGGTTTAGATGAAGACATTCGAAGTTCCCCTAGTTGTTGTTTCAAAGCCAGATACAAACATTACAGATTTGTTCCTAGACCGAGTCAAAGTTGATCCGAATCTTCCATTGATTTCAAAGCAGGTCGAACCAGGTGTTTGGCAGGAAGTCACAGCAAGTGCTTACCTTGCTGAAGTAAAGGCTCTTGCCAAAGGTTTCATTGCATCAGGAATTAAGCCTGGCCAAAGAGTTGGAATCATGAGCCCAACCTCATACGAGTGGGCACTGTGTGACTTCGCACTATGGTTTGCTGGAGCTGTTTCAGTTCCTATTTACGAAAGCTCTGCTCCTGCGCAGATTGAATGGATTCTTGGCGACTCAGGATCTATCGCATGTATTTTTGCAAATGACCAAATGGTTGGGCTTTTCAATTCTGTGAAGTCTTCACTCAAAGATGTGAAGCAAACTTGGACACTTGATAGCAAAGACCTAAGCGAATTAGTAAAAGCTGGAAAAGCTGTTTCTGATGAGGATCTAGAAAAGAGCCGCAAGTCTTCAGGAATGTCAGATATCGCTACCATCATTTACACTTCCGGAACAACTGGTCAGCCAAAGGGTTGTGAGTTGTTACACCAGGGCTTTGTTGACCTTTGTCGCAATGCTCAAGCCGTGCTTCCAGATGTCGTGCGTCCAGGTGAAACCACTCTCCTGTTCTTACCAATGGCTCACGTGTTTGCAAGATTCATTTCGGTTCTTTGTATTTCTGGTGGTGTAAAAGTTGGACACCAGGGTGATTCAAAAACTGTTGCTCCTGCAATGCAGAGCTTCCACCCAACATTCTTGCTAGCTGTTCCTCGTGTATTCGAGAAGGTTTACAACTCTGCAGAACAGCGCGCAGAGTCAGCTGGTAAGGGAAAGATCTTCCATGCTGCAGCTGAAACCGCAATTGCATGGTCAATGGCAAAAGACACTAAGAAGGGTCCTAGCGTTGGCTTGAACCTCAAGTACAAGTTGTTTGATGCTCTTGTATACAAGAAACTTCGTGCCGCTATGGGTGGAAAAGTTAAGTACGCAATCAGCGGAGGTGGCCCACTAGGTGCACGCCTAGGTCACTTCTACCGCGCCATTGGCTTGATTGTTCTTGAAGGTTATGGTCTAACTGAGACCACTGCTCCAGTAACAATTGGTCGTCCAGACAAGGTCAAGATTGGCAAGGTTGGATTCCCACTTCCAGGTTGTGGAATCAAGATTGCTGACGATGGCGAAATCCTACTTAGAGGAACAAACGTTCTAAAGAGCTACTGGAAGAACCCGAAGGCTACCTCTTCAACTTTCGATGATGGCTGGTTCAAGACTGGTGACATCGGTTCCCTAGATGAAGATGGCTTCCTATCTATCACCGGTAGAAAGAAAGAACTAATCATTACAGCTGGTGGAAAGAACGTAGCACCTGCTCTTCTTGAAGATCCACTTCGCGCTAACCCACTTATCAGCCAAGCTGTTGTAGTTGGAGATGCAAAGCCTTTCGTATCAGCTCTGATCTCACTTGATGAAGAGATGCTACCTATCTGGCTTGAAAACAATGGAATCAAAGACAAGATGAGCGTTGAGCAGGCTACTAACAACCCTGTTGTTATTGCTGAGATCACTAAGGCGATTGAAGCGGTTAACTCAAGATTCTCAACCGCTGAATCAATTCGTAAGTTCTCATTGCTACCTAAGGACCTGACAGAGAAGAGTGGTCACCTAACACCTTCACTTAAGATCAAGAGATCAGTAGTGATGGATGAATTCTCTCACCTAGTTGATGACATCTATGCGGCAAGTGCTAAATCCACATGTCACAACATTGGCGATTACAAGATCTAGGTCAAAAACCAATCGGTTTGACGCAAGAGTTTCATAGCTTCTTTGCGTTCCTCTTTCGAGAGGCGATCTAGGTAAAGTTTTCCATCTAGATGGTCATACTCATGTTGCAATGCTTGAGCAAGTAGTCCTTCTCCGCTAACTGTGATTAGTGTGCCATCGAGTTGGTAGCCAGAGAGCGTTGCTTTTGGATAGCGCAGAGTTTTGTGCCAAAGGCCTGGAACTGATAGGCAACCTTCTTCGATAAGTGCTGGCTCGCCTTCAAGAACTAGGTTCTCAGGATTTATGAGGTATCCAACTTCGCCATTGACGTTGTAACTAAATGCTCGAAGAGACACACCTATCTGTGGAGCAGCTACACCTGCACGCCCTGGTTCTTTTGTGGTGTCAATCAGATCTTCGATAAGTGCTTTGGTCTTCAGAGAAAAGTCATTGACCAGCTCGCACTTTGAACTCAATACTGGGTCGCCATAAAGGCGTATTTCACGAACAGCCATTAGCTATTTTGACTTAGCAAGACCTTCAACAACTAGAGCAGCAAGTTCACGGGCAGCTTCTCTAGTGTTCTTGTGTAACTGATCAAACTTAATAACTGAACCTGCAGCTAAGGCTGGGTCATATGGAATCTTTACTACAGCTCGTACACGAGATTTAAAGTGAGCTTCAATCTCATCAAGCTTGACTAGGTTCGTACCCTGAGTAGCGGTGTTCAAAGCCACGACAGAGGCTCTAACTAGATCCCCGTAGCCATTAGCTTCAAGCCAAGTAAGTGTCTCAGAAGCCAACCTGGCCTCATCTACAGAACCACCTGAAACGATTACCAAGCCATTAGCTCTCTGCAAAGTAGGACGCATTACCGAGTGCACAATTCCAGTTCCACAGTCGGTCAAAATCACTGTGTAGTAGCGAGCGGCCATATCGGCAACAACGTTGTAGTCACCTTCATCGAATGCCTCAGAGAGCATTGGATCGCTGTCAGATGCAAGCACATGCAATCTTGTGGCATCTCTTGAAACCATGGTGGAGAAATCTGTGAAGCCATCAACTGCCGCTGCACGATTTACAACATCTCTAACCGTGAATCGGGTTGACTTGCTAACTCGCTCTGCCAATGTTCCACGGTCTGGGTTTGCATCAATTGCGATAACTCGATCTTCACGAACCAAAGCCATGGCCATTCCAAGCAAAGTGGTTACTGTAGTTTTTCCAACTCCACCCTTGCGAGTTAGCACTGGTACGAACTTAGCCCCACCTTCTAGCTGGGTTGCGATTCTTGCATCGGTTGCTTTTCTCTCACGAGTGCGAAGGTTATCCCCTAGGTTGATGGTCTTTAGTGATAGGAAGTATAAGAATCTGCGCATGCCAGATTCTGGCGCAGGTCTGTTCTTTGGAGAAACATCAATCAAACGATCAGCAGTCAACATGGCTGCTGGCTCCGGCTGATCAAAAGCGTCACCGCGCAGGCTGTCTCTTCTTGAGTAACCAGCCTGGCTGTTTGCAGAAATATCTAGAATCGAATCAGTCTGAGGAACAATTGCAGTTGCCTCAGTTACTACCTTGATGGAAGTAGTTGACGGGTTTAGGTCAATGGTGCCCGCATCTAAGCTGACTGTGGGTAGCTCCGAAGTGATAACTTCTTCTTTCTTACGACGGCGAAGACCGCGTTCTGATTTTTCAGCCAAACCTATTCCTTTGTGACCTTTTGGCCTGAACAATCGTCAAGCCGAACCTTTTTATCTAGGGTAAGTCTATTCGCTACTGTGGTTCGACAACGAGAATCAGGTCGCCTGACTCAACAGATTGGGTCTTGCCTATGGCTAAACGCCTCACGATGCCTGCAATATTGGCTGTAATCGTGGCTTCCATCTTCATGGCCTCAATGGTAGCTACCGGTTGACCCAGTGCTACCGCTGTTCCCTCTACAACCTGAAGGGTAACTACACCGGCAAAAGGTGCTGCCACTTCAGCTGGGTTTGAGGCGTTAGCTTTCTCTGCTACAACCACGTCTGAGGCGATCTTTCTATCCCTGATGTTCAGGGGTCTAAGTTGCCCGTTTAGGGTCGCCATGACTGTCCTAAAGCCCTTGGTGTCTGGGCTACCGATAGCCTCCAAACCAACAAAGATGCGAACACCCTTAGCGATTTCAACAACATGTTCGTGGCCCTGTTCTAGCCCATAGAGATAGTCGAGGGTATCAACAGCGTCTAAGTTGCCGTAAGTTGACCTAGCCTTATCAAAGTCCTTGGTAGGGCCTGGGAATAGGAGTCTGTTTAAGGTGCTTCTTCTGGTCTGAGCATCATCAGATTGCAAGCTTTCGAGGTCTTGTGCAGATACCTCGGTCAGCCCAAACTTAGGGCTCTTACCTTGCAAGACCTTGGTTCTAAATGGCTCAGGCCAACCGCCTGGTAGGTCGCCTAGCTCACCAGCCATGAAGCCAATCACAGAATCAGGAATGTCATA
>JAPLAJ010000055.1 GCA_026393335.1 Rhodoluna sp.
GTGGCAAGTCCGCCATCTAGCAGAATGTAATCTTTGGACATTTGAAAAGTCTAACTTGTGTGAGTAAAGCTACTCTTTAGATCCTTTTACCTTCAAAGTGTTTGATGCCTTGGATAGGAAGATCGCAAATACAAGAGCTACTACTATTCCTGAGCTGATACCAAGCTCTATAACAGCTCTGTTGAACTCTTCCTGTGATTTACCAGAGGCTAAGGTCATCGATGCACCAACGGTAAGAATGTGTCTAACCGCAGCGATAACGCCAATGATGAGGAAGTTTTGTAGCTGGAATACACCATCGGTATATCTCGCGACTACAGTTCTTAGGATTTCAAGAATAATGATTATGAACAAAATGTCATTGATAGCTTGGATCATTCCAGTTGGAAAGAAAGGTACAGTCTCAAACACTCTTCCAAGCGAGAAGACCAGTGCCGCAACTGCAATTCCTAGAAGGAAGATACCCAAAATGACGTGGAAGATTTCTTCAATTCGCTCGACCCAACGGCCAGGAATTAGGACTTTGTGCTGCTCTTTAGCATCTCTAGACATATCAGAAATCTAGCCCACCTACATCTCTAGACATATCAGAAATCTAGCCCACCTACTTAGACATTCAAAGACAAACGGGTCTCTTTTGGTTACAGTCTTATCTCGTTCTTGGACCTTTAGTCATGAGATTCACTAATGCAATTTATATGCCAGCAACCAACCGCTTTAGAGCTGGCTATAAGCCCTAGCAGGAAACTCTCGGCTTTCTGTGAGAGATTAGGGGGAAGAGAGTTTCAAGATTAGAGGGAGACCTACCTAGATGAGTAAGAAGCGTTGGTTCTGGCTATCCGGCATTGCCTTGGTAGTGGTTATTGTGATCGCTTTGGTTGCCAATCGTGCTCTAACTAGGCAAAGCAACTTTGAAACCTATGAAGTCTCAGCGACATCTGTTGTGAAGACAGTAGCTGCTAATGGCCAACTAGCTGAGACTCAGTTACTTGCCTACGGCCCAAGTGAGCAACCAGTTCTAACCTCCGCTAACGGTTCTGTTGCTATGCCTGCTCAGTTCGGGGTAAGCCTAGAAATCACTCAGATTGAAGTATCAGTTGGCAAGAAAGTTTCTAAGGGAGATCTGCTCTTTACATATGTAAATCAGTTTGGTCAATCCACAAGAGTTAGAGCAATTACTAGTGGTGTGGTGCGCTCTGTTGATACAGCAGAAGGGCTTAGAACTTCAGGCCAGGTGGTAAGCATTGGTAGCGCCAAACCCGTAGTTTCTGTTTTTGCTAGTGAATACGATGCAGATCTATTGGACCTGAGCCAGAAGGCAACCATTGAACTAGATGCCATCAATGCCGTCTTCGAAGGTGCCGTTATTTCTATTGGTCAGGTTGCTAACTCTGTAAGCGGTATCAAGCAGTATGAAGTTCTAGTACAGGTCACAAAAATCCCAACTGGAGCAAGATTCGGTATGAGCGCAACAGCAGTAATTGAAGTTGAAAGAGCTGATGAAGTACTTGCTGTTCCAATAAGTGCGCTTATTGGTGAGGTACCAGAAGTTCAAGTTCTAAGAGATGATTCAGGCGGGGCATCCGTTGTTGAAACAGTTGCAGTGAAACTTGGCCTTAGGGGAGATAGCTTGGTTGAGGTTACCTCAGGTCTCAAAGTAGGGGACAAGGTTATAACCGGTGTCGCAGGAAGTGTTCCTGATCCAATTCAATTCGGTCCTCCGCGTGGAGCAGGAAACAATGGCTGATGAGGTTGTTCGCTTAGATAAGGTTCGCCGAGATTATTTAGTCGGAGATCAGATCACCACAGCATTAGGTGGAGTTGACCTAGTAATTGAACGAGGTGAGTTTGTTGCCATCGTTGGTCCTTCTGGAAGTGGTAAGTCAACGATGATGAATCTTATTGGTTGTCTTGATAGACCAAGCTCTGGGTCTGTGCTGATAGCAGGGGACTCTACTAATGACCTAAGTGATAACAAACTTACTGAGCTAAGGTCTAGGGCCATTGGTTTTGTGTTTCAGCAATTCCAGTTACTTCCAAATACCACAGCAATAGAAAATGTAATGGCACCTCTGCTTTACCAGGGAATAGGCACTAAGGCTGCTAAGAAGTCAGCTACCCAAATGCTTACTCAGCTAGGCCTAGGCGACAGACTCAACTTTGATAGAAATCGTCTTTCCGGTGGTCAGCAGCAAAGAGTGGCTATCGCTCGAGCACTGGTGACAAGCCCCGATATTGTTCTAGCCGATGAGCCTACCGGTGCTCTTGATTCTAAAACTGGTGCTGCGGTAATTGAACTTCTCAAAGAATTACACAGAGAAGGCAGAACAATCGTTTTGATTACCCATGATCTAGAAATAGCAGCTAGTGCCCCTAGAAGAGTCTTCCTTCGTGATGGTCTAGTTGAGCGCGATGAGCGAGGTGTGAGTTGAGAATCTTAGGAACCGCAGCTCTAGCACTAAATAGAATTTGGGCCACCAAAATCAGATCGTTACTAACCATGCTTGGAGTTGTAATCGGTGTTGCAGCCATCGTTGCTCTAACTTCAATTGTTGATGGCGCATCTCAAGGAATCAATAAGTCTTTAGCAACTCTGGGCACTAACCAACTCAACATCACAGCAATGGCCGCAGATTCGCTTACAGAGCAAGATGCAAACGCATTAGCTGACCTTGATAATGTCTCCGTGATGTTTGTCCAGGCTCAGAATCAAGGAACCATTGCAACCCGAGAGAGTAGAGTAAACGCTCGGCTAGTTGGAGTATCTTCACAATACTTTGAAGCTGTTAAACCTGAGATTGCCCTAGGTTCATACCTCTCAAGTAGTTCTTTTGCGGCAACATCCAAAGATGTTGTCTTTGGAGCAGATGCTGCTAATGATTTAGGTATCACCAAAGAAATGCTCGGTACCAGCGTCAAACTAAATGGCCAAGACTTCAGACTTGTTGGTGTGCTAGATGATCAGGCAGGTTTTGGAACTTCTGGACGAGTGTATGTGACCATCGATTCTGCTAGAAAGCTCTTTAGTCAGTATCCATATGTATCAAGCATTGTGATTCAAGCTAATACTCCAGAACAAGTTGACACTCTTCAGATTCAAGCAGATGTCCTACTTAGAGAGAGATACGGCCTAGGGTCTGAAACAACTGCTCGGTATACGATCACTAACCAGGCTTCTTTGATTGCTGCTGTTGGCACCATCACAGCTACCCTAGGGCTGCTCCTTACAGGAATTGCAGCAATTAGCTTGCTAGTTGGTGGTATTGGAATTATGAACATCATGTTGGTATCTGTCCGAGAGCGAACAAGAGAAATAGGTGTTCGCAGAGCAATTGGAGCTAAGCAGTCAAACATTCTCACTCAGTTCCTAATTGAAGCTATTGTGCTCTCCCTTGCTGGTGGAGTAGTGGGATTGATCCTTGGTGAGATTGCTGCGTTCTTCCTAGCTGTGCTTGGTGACTGGGTATTCTCAATACGCCTAGACACTGTTCTGCTGGTATTAGGTTTTAGCTTGCTAGTTGGAGTTGTTTTTGGAGTGTGGCCAGCACGGCAGGCAGCCAAGCTTGAACCGATTGATGCACTTAGGTTTGAATAGACAGCAATAGCATCGACCGAGTTTTCTTCTGAATGCCATAATAAAGACAAGATATAAGGAGCTACAGCTTGGAAAAGATTAAGAACATACTAGGTAAGTTGCCTCACCCAGTTCGTTGGGTTCTGACCATGGTAGTTGGCTTTGTTCTTCTTATTCTTGGACTTGTCATGATGGTAACTCCAGGCCCAGGCTTACTATTCATATTCTTCGGCCTTTCTATCCTTGCTCTTGAGATCAAGTGGGCTCAAGAAGTAAATAAGCAGGGCATGCAGGGGCTTGAAAAGATAATGGCAAAGCTCAAGAGCATCTTTAGGCCAAATAAGAAGCCTCGAGACTAAGCCATGCCAAGACTTGAACTCTGGCGCTGATGAAGACAAACTCTGGCGCTAAAGACCCACTGATACTAGGTGCTCGTAACGGCAACCTTGTTACTTTTGCCACAAGTGGCTTTCTGTTTGCTTCTTGGCTATCTCGCCTTCCAGATATCAAGGTGATGCTGGATATAGGAACCGGCACTCTAAGTTTTCTTCTACTAGCTCTTGCCTGTGGTTCTCTAGTGGGTCTTCCCATTACAGGAAGAGTTGCTGACCGCATTGGAACTAAGAGCACTACCCGTCTTGGTGGGATAGCGGGAATCATTGGTTTTCTAGCAACCTCTACATCTATCTCAATGAGCCAAGATCTGGTAGTTCCTATTGCAGGCCTGGTGTTAGTTGGTTTTGGTATTGGAATGTGGGATGTTGCTCAGAATCTTGAGGGCACAATCATCGAACAAAAACTGAATAAAGCAATCATGCCTTGGTTCCATGCAGCCTTTAGTGGCGGAACTGTTCTAGGAGCACTTCTTGGATCACAAGCCACAAGACTTGAAGTTCCTCTATTACTTCACCTAAGCACTGCTGCAGGTCTCACACTTCTGTTTTTACTATGGGGAACAGGTAAGTTCATCTCTCTTGAAGTTCCTAGGCACAAGGATTCCTCAGGTAAAACAATTAGGCAGAAATCCGCCTGGACTGAACCTAGAACGTTGCTTATCGGAGTTATGGTTTTAGCCGCTGCTTTCACTGAAGGTGCTGCTAATGACTGGATTGCTGTGGCATACGTCGAAGGTCACAAGAGCACGGCAACAGAGGGAGTATTCGGCCTATCTGCATTCTTACTGTTTATGACTGCAGGTCGAATCGTGGGAAGTATGGCATTGGATAAGTTTGGACGAGTA
This sequence comes from Rhodoluna sp., assembly GCA_026393335.1. Lineage (GTDB taxonomy): Bacteria > Actinomycetota > Actinomycetes > Actinomycetales > Microbacteriaceae > Rhodoluna. The sequence continues at coordinate 4,815 of JAPLAJ010000055.1, forward strand.
CTAGTCCTAAGAGTTCTGTTTGCCGCTACTCTTATCGGCTGTTTACTATTTGTTTTTGGTGGACCTATAGGTGCTTATTTTGGAGCAGCTATCTGGGGGCTAGGAGCAAGCCTTGGATTCCCAGTTGGAATGTCAGCAGCATCTGATGATCCAAAGCGAGCAGCAGCAAGAATCAGTGTTGTTTCAACCATTGGTTACTGCGCATTCCTAGCAGGCCCACCAGTAGTCGGTTTCTTAGGAGAAGCAGTTGGAATACTTATGGCTCTGTTAGCTGTAGGAGCAGTGAGTGCTTTAGCTTTTGTTCTGGTGCCAGCAGCTAAGCCATTGAAGGATTAGTTTACACTCTTTTTGCGACTAGGTTTTTGCTTCGTAGGTATTCCAGGTAAAGGTTGAAAAACACCGATGCCTAGTGCTCTAGCAGCTTGCGCCAACTTTTGATCTGTAGTGGCAACTGAGCCTTTTGCTTTCATAGCCTGAAGAAGAACAGCCGTGTCCGGCATTTTGAGTGCAGACTTCGCTCTAAGTTTTGCCAATTGCGCCGAGTCATTTGAGTCAACTGATGTTATTTCAAGCCCAAGCGCTGAAGTCATCTTGAGGAACTTTTCAAGTTGTCCGTTTCGAGCAGGATGAACCAAGACTTCAGCGTGAGTCAACGCACACATCTGTAAGTTGAAACTTGCAGTGTCCCGGAACATCTCAATGGCCCAATCATGGTGTGTGTCTTGAGAGGAGACTAGTGCAATCAAAGCGCTTGCATCAAGGACGACTACTCTGGCCAATCTTCTGCCAATTCTTTTTTCCAGTTGGAGGGCCATATTCCATCCATAGATCCCGCTAATTTTTCTACTGCAGCAATTCTGATCTGCGCATTCTTGGATTCATCAAGTTCAATCGCCTGAAGCCCAATTTCAATTACCTTACGTAATAGAAGTGTTCGCTGATCTGCAAGCTCGGGCCATTGTTTGGCAGCTTGGGCCAGACCTTGGCTAATTTGATCGGTCTCGGTAATCATGTGTCTTGGTCTTGTTGTTGGCATGCGAAAAGTGTAGCACTTTATATAAAAGTGCAACACTATCTAGTTCTATTTTGGATCTAAATCTTTCCAAAGACTTTGTATCTCAGGAGCCTTTGGTGCTTTTTCGCCATAGATGGTTTTATAGACTCTTCGACCTGATAGGTAATGGGTTAACTGAATCATTGCTGCCTTCAGCTCTTTGCCTTTGAGATACTTCTGATAAAGCCTTGCTGCTTGCTTGGCCCAAGGGTCACCGTGATAACCACTTGATAGAGCGTGACCTACTTCATGAAGCATGGTCTCTTTATCAAAGTGACAAAGGAACATAGCTTTGATTTCGTGGTCCCACCAACCCATGGCATGAGGAACAGGACCTTTATGACCAAAGTGTGAGTGCACTCGAACCCAGTTGATCCTTAGCCTCTCTTTGCGTGCTACTTCATTGAGAAATAGAAGAACAGGCTTCCAATACTTCCAAGCCCTGGCATCGAAGTTCTGCCCTGGTCTTATCTCAAAATCTAGTTCAGTAGCCCAAACAGGAATCATCCGATAGCGTCCAGCTATCTTGAGTTCAATTAGTTTGTTTGGGTTAGTTGCCACAGATTAACTCTAGTTTCATCAGCACTTTTTGACCTAAGAAACTTGATTAGGAGGGGTAACCATAGAACTATTTGTATGAATTCACTAAGTTCTTGATGATTACATCCCAAGGCGTTGGCTTGATACCAAATGTTTTTCGAGCCGCTGAGTCATCCATAATGAATGGTGCATTGAACATGTAGCTACCATTGTTTAGTTCTTTTATTACTGGATTGAACAGTCCCATCATGCTCAAGATGGGATTTGGAACGGAGCCAACTTTTACGTCTTTAATCCCAAGTTCTTTAGCGATGTCTTGAACGACTTGGCGCTGAGTTTTAGGTTCATTACTTGGAACATGCCATGCCTTGCCCCACGCGCGTTTATCTAATGCAATTGTTCTCATCAGGGTTGCAACATCCACTGGAGAGGTGAAGGTGTGCAGAAGATCAATAGCACTAAGTAGCTGGACTGCTTTGCCAGCTTTCAAAACAGGAACTACTCGATCACCAAATCTGCTTTGCATTCCAGGAGAGACGTAGTCTGAACCACGAACTTCTGTTGCACGAATAAGTCCCTCATCGTTGAGCTTTTTGGCATCTAACCACATCTGAGCACGAACCTTTGAGTTGATCCAAGTTCCATTTAGTGGAAGATCCTCGGTGAGAGTTTTAGTAGTCGGGCCATAACCATAGAGGTTAGAACAGGTGACAAGAACAGCATCCGTGGCTAGGGCATAGTCTGTGAAAGCTTTAGCCAATGGTGGCCATTGAGTAGCCCACTTGTTGTAGTGGGGAGGGTTGACACAGTTATAGATTGCAACTGCCTTTGGCGCTGCTGACAAAAGCTCTTCTAGAGATGAAGCATCAGCTGCAATTCTCTTGATTAGTGGATGCTCTGGGCCTCGACCAGATCGAGTTACCAAGATTACTTGTTTACCTGCATCGGCTAACTGTGATGCTAAGGCAGAACCAACTTCTCCTGCTCCTACTACCAAATGTGTTTCCGACATGATTCCTCCTTAAGATGTGTATGCTATAAACATAAAGCATTAATGTTTATACTGTCAACATGGGAACTATGAAAACTAAGTATCACCACGGAGATCTTGAAGAGGCCCTGTTGGCCGCTGGTATCCGGGAAGCCAGGAGCACCGGCACAAGAAACCTAGGCGTCAACTCCTTGGCTAAAGAAGTCAATGTGTCAGCTATGGCGGTCTATCGACACTTCTCTTCAGGTGAAGTCCTGCGGGCAAGCATTTCTCAGCAAGCCCGTGAAGAGCTAGCCAGAAGAATGATTAAAGCCATCGCCGCTGAAAAAGATGTCAAGAATAGATTTAGAGCAACCGGTCGAACATACATCCAGTTTGCTCTCAAAGAACCAGGTCTATTTGCTGTTGCATTTGTGGCCTGCGATGAAGGACCTAAACGTGAAGACAACCCATCGGCATGGATGGTTTTTCAGGATTCAATTCTCGATCTTTGTAATGCAGGTCTGATTGAACCTGCTGAGGTTGAAGATGTTGCTGCTTTTGCTTGGGCCGCAGTTCATGGCTACGCAATATTGGCAGGCGGAAGCGACCCTAAGAGACCAAAGAGCAATGAGAAAACAATTTCCCAACTTTTAGATCGAGTCTGGGCAGGAATCATCAACGGAAGAGAGCTGAACAAGTAATGAGCAAAATAAATAAAGGGCGTATGACAGCCACAACTGACGAAGGAATTGTCGTCTTTCTCATCGGTATGCGAATCAACAATGTTCTAGCCTTTCACAAGTGGGTACCCGTATTCATGGCGATGGCTAGGATGCTCCCAGAGCTATACAAGAATCCACAACTAGGTTTCAAGTCTTATCAAATGTGGTTTAGTCGAACCTTGATTTTGGTTCAGTACTGGGAGAGTGCAGAGAAACTTCTAGAGTATGCCAAGGCAACTGATGCAGAACATCTTCCAGCATGGAAAGCATTCAATAAAGCAGCTAGAGCTTCAGACGCTGTTGGTATCTGGCACGAAACCTATGTTGTTCCTAAAGGCGGGGTGGAGAACATGTATGTGAACATGCCTACCTTTGGTTTTGGGAAAGTTGGAGATTTAGTTCAAGCAACCGGGAAGTTGAATGCGGCTAAAGATAGATTGGGAAAGAAATAAATGGAAACTCTCATATATGTATCGCTAGTAATAAATATCTGCGTGCTAATTCCAATCGTTATTCTCATGGCAATCAAGTCGCCAATTGTGGATCAAACCTGGGGTGGCTTTACCGCAGCACGCGGAATACTGATGTCAATCTATCTTTCAATACTCGTTGTTTCAGTGTTGTTATTGTTCAAGCCTGTTCCTGCTTTTGTGGCAGCTTTATTGCTTGTGCAAGTTGTCTACAAGATCACAACACCATTTACTGTAGGTAAGTTCAGTCACCCTGTTGTGATTAGCAACCTTGTTATCTCAGCAATGCACATAGCAACACTGGCCAGCATTTATGCAACCGTAGGCGAGAGCTTACTTCTAGCGAACTAGACTAACTTGGCCTCTTGAACGTGAGAAACGCGCTTACTAGCTGGCGGATGTGAGTAGTAAGCCAGAACGTACAACGGGTGAGGAGCAGGGTTAGCCAGGTTATCGGAACTAAGTCTCTGCAAAGCAGAGATGATGTGCTCTTTGCCATAGACCTTGGATGCAAAGATGTCAGCACCGTGTTCGTTTCGCCTAGTCATCGAATTGTCGAATATTCCAAGGAGGAAGTTGATTGGGGAGAACAACATTCCAAAAGCGATTAGGGATAACACAAGCTGTATTCCGTTACCGCCAAGAGCTTCCGAAAGTGCTGGCTCTTGAAGAGCCCAGCCGAACAGAGCAAAGATTATGAAACTTTGCAACATGTTTAGTAGCAGCATGGAACGAATGTGGCCAAGCTTGTCGTGACCCATTTCGTGACCTAGTACTCCAACTACTTCATCAACTGTGTGTTTAGAGATAAGCGAGTCAAAGAGCACGATGGTCTTAGTTTTGCCTATTCCACTGAAGAAAGCATTTGACTTGGAAGATCGCTTAGAGCTATCCATCACATAGATTCTCTTGAGTTTGTAATTCTGCTTTTCACATAGAGCGAGAATCTTGTCACGTAATTCTCCTTCTGGTAATTCCTTCAACTTATTGAAAAGTGGAAGGATTACGCTGGTGCCGATGGCTGCAGTTATGAAAGAGATTAGGTTTATTGCTAGGAAGGCTATCCACCAAATCTGGTTTGGTAGCAGTGAGTAAATCCAAAGTAAACCAAGAAGGATTGGTCCAAGGATTACAACACCTAGAACAATGCCTCGAATTCTATCGATGATAAAAGTCTTTACTGTGGTTCGGTTGAAGCCAAACTTAGCTTCAATAACAAAGGTTTTGTATACAGAACCCGGGATACCAAGGATGAACAGACCAAGAGCCATAACAAGTAGGAAGAATAGGTCTTGCCAAATCTGACCTTCAATAGCACTACTTACAGCTTGCTGAATCTGACCGTAGAGCCCAAGCACAAGGAAAGTTAGAACAACCACTGCGCTGATAACTGTATTCGTAGATTCAAAACGTCTTTTAGTAACTGTGTATTCAACAGCCTTCTTTACTTCTTCACTTGGGCTGCCAATAAGTGCAGTGCGGCTGGATCTGACATCTAAAACATTTAGTACTACTTTGAAAGTTGCAACGGCAACAGTAATGAAAATTATTAGGTTTCTAAGTTGTTCGGCGTTCACTGTGCTCCTAGGGTCTTTAGGTAATTACGAATATAGTATTTGCTAAATCTCTTCTTTTGCAGAGAGTCATTGGAAAGAATCGAGAGTAATACCAAAGGCGACGAAAACCCAGGCAATTGCAACAGCCCAAATCACCATGCCAATAGAAAGCACTATGGTTACCTTTAGTGGCTTCACACCGGCTGCGACAGAGGCAGCGGCACCAAATGGAGTCCCAATAAGTATTGGGTCAAGAATGGCCATTAGGTAGATACCGTACTTTTCAAATGCGGCCTGAGCTTTGGCAAACTTAGGGGACTCAGCTGGCTTGCCATTAGCTACTCTTCTTCGCACAATCCACTCTCGAATTGCACTTCCACCGTAAGCAAACACTGCAATAGAGATGATGTTTCCAGCGACAGCAAACAACACAGTCAACACCGGATCTAAACCAAAGACGATTCCAGCAGGTACTACCCCAATGGCTTCAAACCATGGGATAGCCCCAGCAATGAAGATTCCAAATAGGCCAAGATGTTCTAGATTCATGAGTGGCCCTTAGATGTCTTTCTCGCGCCAGGCAATAAACATTGATGGTAGCGATGCGAAGAGGAACAAGGATGCGATAACCATAAAGCTCCCGTCATTACCCTCAGACTCGAATAGTCGAAGATCTGGTCCATAAAACATCAGCAAGAAGAGTCCAAGAATCAGGTAACCCATCCCCAAATATGCAAGTCTGTATGAAGAGTCTCGGATTTGAATCTGTCTCTCATCCAACAGCTCATCTGGAGCGTCCGCTATTCCTCTTACGGCAATACGAAGCAAGGAGTAGGCACCAAGGGTAAGCATGATTGCCAAAATAGCTGCGACACTAAAAGTTATTATCTCTGTTGCGTCTGAAAGGCTCAGAGCACTTTTCATAGATGTGTAATAGCTTCCCAAGGAAATCAAGACAAGACCCAGTATTTCGATAACTACAAGAATTCGTCTGTTTCTCTGAAATCTCAGCCATTTGAATTTTGAGTTTTCATCAGTTAGTAAAGCTCTGGTACCTTTTTCGGTCACACCAAGGGACCAGTAGATTTTGTTTTTCTTAGACATTACTTCTTTCCTTTACTTGGGTCAGTTAGTGAGAACAAATCAGATACTGCTTCATTCAGCGCCTCTGATATTCGAAGGGCTAGAACTAGGGAAGGGCTGTATTCCCCACGTTCTAGATAGCCAATGGTTTGGTAGTGAACTCCAACCAGATCAGCTAGCTCTTGTCGGCTCAACCCTCGGGCTGTGCGGACTTCCTCGATTTGATTGAATACGGGTACTTCTGCATTTCTACTCATGGATGTAGCATACATACTACATAGCATTAATGCAACATTTATCTCAATTGTTTTTGGTTGACCAAAGTTCAATACGCACTTTGAAGCGAAAAACTCCCCTGATCAAGTTCTTTTCAGAGCTCTGAATCAGGGGAGTGAATGGGCTCCGTGATTAGTGCTTAAATCTTTTCCTCATGAAGCGCTATTCGATTACCCTCCGTGTCTTGAATCTCAGCTACGGATCCCAGATCACCATTTGATTTCTTCGGGTAAAGCACAGATCCTCCACTCTCGACAGCTCGAGCCACAGTCTCATCTATGCTTTCGACCCCGAAATAAAGAAAGCAACCTTGGTGGCTTGGAATGTAAACATCGCCAACTACCAGTGCTCCAGTCGCTCCGAAAGATTCGTCGGATGATTCAAAAAATGCCATTTGGTAGCCATCAACTACGTCTCTTGTAAGGGTTGCCTCAAATACTTTGGAGTAGAAGTCACAAGCCCTATCGAGTTCAATCGCGGGGATCTCAAAGTAGACAACGGGATTCATTTTCACAACCCAAGCCTAGAACAAATTAGGCTACGCGGTAAAGCCGAGTGGATGGAGCAGAGAGGAACTAAGGGGAGATTGAAGGATTCGAAAAGAAGCGGCTGCACTCCAGAGCTCTATTTAGGGTTTGAGGTGTGGCGAGATTATCGTTTTTAGCAACGCCTCTGTGCTCATCCCACTCGCTAGGTCCCTATCTGAAGACAAAAGAATTCCTTCAACAACCACGCCAATGATGTCGCAAAGCTCTTGAGCGGTGTGGCCTGGAGCGACCCGTCCCTTCAATAGCTTTAGTAGTTGATCGTCCCACCAGTCAATAAACTCATCAATTTGCTTTGAAACGTGTGGATCGAGACCCGCAAGATATGCAGCAACTAGTTGTAGCCAGACTCTTCTATGCTCGGCACTTACCGACCAATTCATGAATGCCCAAAGTTCATCCTTGCTGTCCTTAATCAACAGCAACGCCTGATCTTTGCTTTGAGCAAATGATTGAGTGAGGGCTGCATCAAGCAGATCTTCACGAGTTGGGAAATAGTGTGTGACCACCGTGGTTGATCGGCCAAGTTCCTCAGCAACCTTTCTAACAGTTACTTCCTTGACTCCGCCTACCTCAATAACTCTGATGGTGGCTTCGATCACCTGCTCCGGCATTCCCATTGTTTTAGCTCCACTCTTGATATTTGACAAGCATACAACATCTGTTGTATAACAGGTGTTGTATAACAGATGTTTTATTTCTCGATAGGAGTAGCTCATGCCATCTGCTTTCAGCAGCAATCTCTTCTTTGCAACCAGCAAGGTACTGACCAAGGTCTTGAACTGGGTTGGCGACCCCATTGGGAGGCTGGAGAGCAGCTCAGATATGGCTGCTTTTGCGGAAACCATTCGATCGAAACCAGTTCACAAGAGCATCACCGGACTGCTGGTTTCTGCCGACTATCAGATCTGTAGTGAGGTTCTTAAGTCACCCAATTGGAGAACACTACCGGAGTCAAACAATTTCTTTGAAAAGTTGTACCTGGGGGTAATTGCAGACTCAGAAAAGGCTGACCCGTTTCTTGACTCGATTATTGCAAAGGACGGAGAAGAGCATTCCAGAATCAAAAAGCTGATTCAACCAGCTTTCACCCATCGAGTAATGCAGAGCTGGAAGTCTTCCGCTGAGAAGATTGCTAAAGATCTTGTGAATCAAATAGATGACAATTCAGAGATTGACTTCGTTGACTCTCTTGCCAATCCGCTACCTCTTGCAATGATTTGCGAAATACTTGGAGTTCCTCTTGAAGATCGAGATAAGTTTACAGATTGGGGTAGAACGCTTGCCATCATCGGTCTCGACCAACCAAGAAGCACACAAGAGTTGCGCGAACTACAGGTGGCTTCCGATGAGCTAACAACCTACATGGCCAAGCTTCTGGCCGAGAGAAAACATAATCCGCAAGAAGACCTTCTTTCTGTTCTCGCAAACGCCGAAAGCGAGGGCGACAAGCTAACCGATAGAGAGATAATCGCAACTGCATCTTTCTTGCTAATCGCCGGCTTTGAGACGACCGTAAACCTACTTAGTGTTGGAACGCTTGTTCTTCTAGAAAACCGTGGTCAACTAAAACAAGTTGCAGGTAATCCAGAACTCATTCCAAACCTCGTTGAAGAGGCATTGAGAGTTGTGTCTCCAGTTCAATACACGGCCAGAACTTCCGACTCGGATTTGCAGCTTTCGGATGGCACCAAGGTTCGACGAGGTCAGACCATCGCCCTAATCCTCACTGGGGCAAATCGTGACCCAGCCGTTTTTGATGACCCCAATAAATTCTTAGTTAGCCGAGAAAATGCTCGTCGAAACATTGCATTTGGCTACGGAGCACACCATTGCATTGGTGCACAGCTAGCACGACTGGAAGCAGAGACGCTCTGGCATGAGCTGCTCAAACGTTATCCAGATGTTGATTCCTGGCAGCAAATTGGAACCTCAAAGTTTCGTCCCGGGAAAACAATCAGAGGACTAGAGTCCATGCCGATGGTCCTTGGTTCGCGCGCGGGAAATTAGTCAAATGAAAAAAGCTCCGGGATCGAAAGTGCCCATCTTCTATCTTCAGATTTCTAACTTCTTCTCTGGAGTTTCGAACTCGGTTGTGATGATTACAATCCCTTGGATCACGCTTGAGGTCACTGACTCCCCGGCTTTCGCAGGACTCGTGGTCGCGCTCTCGGCTATCCCTTCACTTCTTGTAGCGCCTTTTGGTGGAGTTCTGATAGCTAGGTTCGGAAGCAAAGCTGTAAGCATTTTTGCCGATCTACTCTCGGCTATGTCAGTAGTGGCATTCCCACTGCTAGCAATAACAGGAAATCTAACCGGTGCATCAATTCTGTTTTTTGCACTACTCGGAGCAGTTTTTGATCCACTCGGTTATACAGCTCGAAAGACCATGATTCAGACGGCCTCAGAAAAAGCAAAGTTTGACATCCACAGGTTGAATGGAATTCATGAAGGTCTTTTAGGAACGAGTTGGGTTATTGGTCCAGCACTAGGTGCATGGTTGGTTGCCCTAGTAGGAGCAGCAAATTCATTCTGGGTAGTTTGTGGATTCTTTGTGATTGCTGCATTGGCAATCGCTATGGTCCGAAGTTCTGATTTACAGACTTCGACACCGGTTTCTTCGGAAAAAGCTAGTAGCTTTTCGAACTTGACTCTGGGGTTCAGAAGAATTTGGGAAGATCGCTTCCTTCGGACTTTGATTTTGGCAGTTCTTGTTATTGCAGCCATTTACTTACCCACAGAGTCGATAATCCTTCCAGTTCACTTTGAGTCAATCAACAAACCGTTGGATCTAGGAATTGTGATCTCAGCGCTGGCTGCAGGATCAACAATTAGTTCATTCGCATACTGCTGGCTAGTGCAGAGAATGAGCGGAAAAGTTCTTATCAGGATTGCATTCATCGGGGCATCGCTTGGAACTCTAGGAATGGCATTCTTGCCAGGCTTTGCCCTGATGATTTTGTTTGCAGTAATTCTGGGCCTTTCCTGGGGACCTTTCAGCCCCTTTTTGACATCGAAGATTCAATCTCGTTTTCCAAGCCATGAGCACCCAATGGTATTCAGCGCTCAAACATCAGTTTTCTATGCAGCACCACCTTTAGGCATGCTTTTGGTCGGCTTTGGAGTTGAGGCCTTCGGTCTTTCGCCCACCTATCTCTTCCTAGCTGTAACCATGCTCATAGTTTCGGCCTTGGCACTTGTTTCAAGGCCAATCCGAACCGAAAGCTGATTGATCGCAGCCTGATGTGTTTTGTTAAATAACTGCACAAGGAATTGCACAAGCAGCAAAAACTCCCTTGATAAACGCCCCTACTAAGGCTCTAAATCAAGGGAGTTGCTGGCGGAGAATGGGGGATTCGAACCCCCGAGGGCTTGCACCCAACACGCTTTCCAAGCGTGCGCCATAGGCCACTAGGCGAATTCTCCTGGGATGTATCTCGGTCTTGTCTAGTTTAGTTGCCTTAGGACACCCGAAACCAATTGGTTCAGGCTCAGGCAAGAGCCCCATGTCTGAAGCGGAGGGTAGGGTGATATCTAACTAGAGGAGTAAACATGTTGGGTTTATCTAAGAGGCAAACTAACTGGTTGTTGATTTTTGCCGCATTCTTTATCGGCTGTCTCTGGACTTGGCTAGATAACAGGGCTAAGGGTGATAACTCCGGTTACATGCTGGTGGTGTTCAGCTTTGCCTTCCTTGTCTCCTTTTCCACTTATCTGTTTCTTAGATCGAGAGACAGGAAGCGTGACGCTCTTGAATCGCTGGAGAAGCAGATGGCAATTCTTGATCGCATGTCTGAGGGAACCTTTGAAGAGGAAGACTACGTATTTGCCACGCAAAAAGATGAAGTTGTTATAGCTAGAGTAAATCAAACCATGCTTAGAGAGTTTAGAAGTAATGGCTCCACTAGTTCAGGTGGTTTTGGAGGAGTGAGTTTTCCAGTCTTTGGCAGAGTCAGAGGTAATGTCGGAGGATACTCGGGCAAGAGCAGAAGAAACCCAGAAGAATCCACACCTATAGATGTTGGTACATCCACTTATACAAATCAACGAATCGTCTTTGCTGGGGAGAATGTGGTCCGAGAGTTTGACCTGGACAAGTTAGTAAACCTTGAGGCAGGCGACAACGGAATCACAGTCACCATCGCTGTTTCTAACCGAGATAAAGCATCAGTGTTGGCATCGGTGAACTTCGATGATCTAACCCCAGGTATTGCGGCCAGCATTGCGGTTGCTTATCAAGAAGGTGGCAAGGCTGAGGCGCTGAAGAAAATCAATGAGACCAAGCAGCAAATCCAAGACGCTCTAGCCCTAGAGAGAGCTAAGTCTGCCAAGTAGGACTAGGAAATAGAGCCCTTTTCAAGGTTTAGAATAGGACTGGACTCCCCGTGCGGCGTCACCTCGGCTAACTCCCCCAGGATCGAAAGATAGCAAGGGTAACTGGGCTCTGATGGGTGTGCGGGGAGTCTTTCAATGTCTTGCCAGTTATGGCTTATCGGATGATTCACGCAAAGCGAATAGACCCGCTATCACAACGACTAACCCAACAATTCCAATTGGCACCATCATCACATGTTGGAGGCCAACCCCTGGGTTGTTGTCAGTTCTTAGATACTCTCCTGTGCTTTGAAAAGTGATTAGGGCAAAGACCATAATCGCTAACCCGATGATGATAAAAATGATGCCAACCACTTTCGAGAACTTGGAAGAAGAAGCAGAAATCTGAATAGATTCTTCAGCTATCAACATGTTCCTACTGCTTCCACATTTCTGACAGTGCGATTGATCTGGCGACAGTTCGTTCTCGCATACAGCGCATGAGTTTGGTTCTGTAGATATTGGAAAAACTAGTTTCGACCCGCAACCACCGCAGAATCCATCAGTACTGTTCATCTCGCGATCGCAATTTTGACATTTCATAGCTATCTCTTTCTATTAGTAGTTTTCAGGTGGTTAAGAAGTTCCAGAATCTCTTCAAGAGAATCAGAGGCATAAGACTGGATAAGAAACCTACACCAACGTAGAACCAGACTGTGAAGAACGGAAACTCTCCGGATATCGCTCTTTCAACCAAGTCTGGATTCATAAGCCCGACTAGATACTGAAGAAGTCCAAGAATCAGTAAAAGCAGCAACCCCATGCTGGCATTGAAGACCATTAGGCGAGTTAGAAAACTTCTCTTTGTGCGCCTTGATCCGCAGGTGCGACACCACTGATCATCCTGGATGAACTCCGTGCCACATTCGCGACAATGTTTCATTGTTCCCCGAAAATAGGTCACGATTGTGTCTTTTGCTTTCACGCTGAACTTCTTCAAGTTGCCCCCTATAAGCACCCATGAGTGCATTTTACAAGGATTTACAGGAAGTCAAGAGATAGCCCTTGAAGGCGTAAAAAAAGACTTAAACTCTAAGAGTGTCCACAGCTCTTTATCGTCGTTATCGCCCAGAGTCCTTCTCGGAACTCATTGGGCAGACTCAAGTTACCGTGCCTTTGATGGCTGCTTTGCGTAGCGACCGAGTGAACCATGCCTATTTGTTTAGTGGACCTAGAGGTTGCGGTAAGACTACCTCTGCCCGAATCCTTGCTCGTTGTTTGAACTGTGCTGAAGGACCGACCGATACTCCTTGTGGCAAGTGTGCATCTTGTATTGAACTTTCAAGAGATGGTTCAGGATCTCTGGATGTAATTGAAATTGATGCTGCTAGTCACAACAAAGTTGAAGACGCTAGAGAGCTTAGAGAACGTATTGCTTTTGCTCCATCGAGAGATAGATTCAAGATCTTTATTCTTGATGAGGCTCACATGGTTACTAAAGATGGATTCAATGCTCTCTTGAAGGTAGTTGAAGAACCACCTGCCCACGTGAAGTTCATCTTTGCTACCACTGAGCCTGAAAAAGTTATTTCAACTATTCGTTCAAGAACTCACCACTATCCTTTCCGTCTAGTTCCACCTGCTCAAATGATTGAGTACCTAGGTGAGATGATTGCAGCCGAAAAGGCAACCGTTGATGAGGGTGTTTTGAGCTTGGTTGTTAGATCAGGTGGGGGATCTGTTCGTGACTCTTTATCTCTTCTAGATCAACTGCTAGCTGGTTCTGAAAAGAACCACGTTACTTATGAGCGTGCAGTTGGTCTACTTGGCTACACCGACTCAGCTCTACTTGATACCTTCATTGAAGCTTTTGGTAAAGGTGATGCTTCTGAAGTGTTTGCAAGCGTTGACCAGGTTATTCAAAGTGGTCAAGACCCTTCACGCTTTGTTGAAGATTTACTTGAGCGCATTAGAGATCTAATTGTTGTTGGTTCTACAGGAGAGAAGGCAAAGACAGTTTTGCGCGATATTCCTCAAGATCAACTAGAGCGCATGAGATTACAGGTTGAAAGATTTGGCAAAGCTGAACTAACTTATGCAGCAGAAGTAATTGCTGAAGGCCTAACTCGCATGAATGGTGCAACTAGCCCTAAGTTACAGCTAGAACTTATGGTTGCCAAAGTATTAGTGCCAGCTCAAGACTCAACTGAGACAGGTTCTCTTGCTCGCATTGACAGACTTGAGCGTCGCATGGGCTTAGGCGGTAACGCACCTGCTCAAGCAGCTGCTCCTGTTGCTTCAGCTCCAGCGCCTGTTTCAACTCAAACAGCAGCGGTAGCTGGTGTTGCCCCTGTTGTCATAGCGCCAATAACTAATCAGATTCCTGTAGTAAGTGATGTGGTTGCACCTGCGGTTACCTGGGAAATGATGAAGAGTTCTTGGGATGAGATCAAGACTAAGTTATCTACTATCTCCAGATCTGCTTGGTTAGTTGTTAACCCACAAACGCCTGTTGCCTTTGACGGTCAAGTTCTAGACATTTTGTTTGCTAACGAACACGATAAAAATGTTTTCAAGGACGGTGGACAAAACAGTCCTAGCGAATTACTTCGCAAAGCAATAATGGAAGTACTAGGTGTTCGTGTTCAGTACCGAGCTGCTATTTCAACTGCGGGCGAGCCAATTGTTCAGGTGTCCAAACCTGTGGCAGCAGCGCCAACCGAACCTATCGCTAAGGTAGTTGAGCCAGAAACTGATAAGAGTAAAGAAGTCAATGAGAACAGGAACAAACTCATCGATGAGGATTCAATAGTTGGTGATTCGGTTCTTCGTAATCTTCTAGGTGCCGAACCTATTGAAGGAAACTAATTAGATGTATGAAGGTGTTGTTCAAGATCTAATTGATGCTTTATCTCGATTACCTGGAGTTGGACCTAAGTCTGCTCAACGTATTGCTTTCTATCTAATTCAAACTGATGATGATCAAGCACAAGAGTTAGCCAAGATTCTTTTAGAGGCTAAAGAGAGAGTTCGTTTTTGTGCAACTTGTTTCAACGTAGCTGAACACGAGTTCTGTAACATCTGTAGAGACCCAAGAAGAACTAAAGAAGCTATCTGTGTGGTTGAAGAATCTAAAGATGTGCAAGCAATTGAGAGAACTAGAGAGTTCCGTGGTTTCTACCATGTACTAGGTGGAGCTATTAGCCCTATTGAAGGTATTGGTCCAGATAACCTTCGTATTCGTGAACTGATGTCTAGATTGAATGACCCTGAAATCAAGGAAGTCATTATTGCTACCGATCCAAACCTTGAAGGTGAAGCTACAGCAACTTATTTGACCAGGTTGCTAGTTCCACTGGGTATTACTGTTAGCCGCTTGGCTTCAGGCCTGCCGGTAGGTGGAGACCTTGAATATGCTGATGAAGTGACCCTGGGTAGAGCCTTTGAGGGTCGTCGAGTAGTTAGTTAGCATTGGTTTTAGGCCCTTTTCGTGGGCTAAACTTGTTGAGTTCAGCGTTGAATTACCCCCCTCTTTCCTTATCTGGAGATTCCAATTGGCGCTAATTGTGCAAAAGTATGGCGGCTCGTCTGTAGGCGATGCCGACAAGATTAAGCATGTCGCGGCGCGCATCATTGAAACCCAAAGAGCTGGCAACCAGGTTTGCGTTGTTGTTTCAGCCATGGGGGATACCACAGATGAACTTCTAGATTTAGCTAACCAGGTATCTGCTAACCCTGAAGGTAGAGAACTGGATATGCTCCTTACCTCTGGTGAGCGTATCTCCATGGCTTTGCTTTCTATGGCAATCAATGACCTAGGTGCCCCATCACTTTCTTTCACAGGATCTCAAGCTGGAATCATCACTGATGAGGTTCACGGTAATGCTCGTATTGCTGAGGTAACCCCAGACCGTGTTGCAGAAGCATTGACTGCAGGAAACATCGCAATTGTTGCTGGCTTCCAAGGTTTCAATAGAGACTCAAGAGATATCACTACATTGGGTAGAGGTGGGTCAGATACCACTGCTGTTGCACTAGCTGCTGCACTAAATGCTGATGTGTGTGAAATCTATAGCGATGTTGATGGAATCTATACAGCAGACCCTCGTGTGGTTTCATCAGCTCAGAAGCTTGATGTTATTGACATTGAATCAATGCTGGAGCTAGCAGCTGCTGGAGCAAAGATTCTACATATTCGTGCAGTTGAGTTTGCACGTAGACACAAAGTGGACCTAAGGGTTCGTTCAACTTTTAGTAATGATCCAGGTACCCGAGTTATCTCTAATGAAGATGGAGTAAAGCAAATGGAAGAGTCAATCGTTTCAGGTGTGGCAAGCGATAAGTCACAGGCGAAGATTACCGTTATCGGTATTCCAGATGTACCAGGTAAGGCAGCAGCAGTGTTCACTACCGTTGCTGAAGCTGGAGCGAACATCGACA
>JAPLAJ010000156.1 GCA_026393335.1 Rhodoluna sp.
GTAGAGGTGTGCCTAACCTTGTTGCTGTTGAGCAGGACTTCACAGGTCACGCCATGGAACTAGCTCTTTCTTACTCAAAAGCTATTGGTGGAACCAGAGCTGGAACAATCAAGACAACTTTCACCGAAGAAACTGAAACTGACCTATTCGGTGAGCAGGCAGTTCTTTGTGGTGGAGCATCACAGTTGGTTCAGTATGGTTTCGAGACTCTAATCGAAGCTGGTTACCAGCCTGAGGTTGCATACTTCGAAGTTCTGCACGAACTAAAGCTAATTGTTGACCTTATGTATGAAGGTGGAATTGCTAAGCAGCGTTGGTCAGTATCTGACACAGCTGAATACGGTGACTACATCTCAGGTCCTAGAGTTATTGGCCCAGAGGTTAAAGAGCGTATGCGCGATGTTCTAACAGACATTCAGGATGGCACTTTTGCTAACCGCTTTGTTGCTGACCAGGATGCAGGAGCCCCAGAGTTCCTAGCTCTTAGAGCAAAGGGCGAGGCTCACCCAATCGAAGCCGTTGGCCGTGGCCTACGCAAGCTTTTCTCTTGGATCAAGAACTCAGACGAGTACCAAGAAGGTAAAGCAGCTCGCTAAAGATTAACTAAGTAAGCCCTCGTCAAAAAGACGAGGGCTTCTTTGTTTAAGCCTTTAGTTGATAAACCTCTTCAATAATTCCTGAGACATACTGCTTCTCATCTGTGAGTTTGAAGTTGTCATAGATGGAATCAGATTCAAATGCGGGTACTCCATCACCTAGTTCTTCGGGGCAGACAAAGAGTCTCATGGTATCTATAAGGTTGGCATCTAGTAACTGCCTGACTACATCTGCTCCACCCATGATGAATAATCTGCCTGGATGGTTCTCTTCGATAAGTTCAACTACTCGCTCTATTTCACCGCCGGTGAAATAGATGTTCTCTTGAACTACATCTTCATAGAGTTCTGGGATGTGAGTTAGGACATAGGTGGGTAGTGGCCTAGGTCCCTGAACGCCACTTTCGATCTCAAAGTCAAAGGTTGCTCGCCCTAGCAATATGGCTGAAGAGGTACTAACGAGGCTGAAATAACCGTAGTCCTCACCAGAAGAAAGGTACTTCTCAGCCCAGGACATATCCCCATTAGGGCCAGCCAGATAGCCATCGGTTGAGATGGCAGCATAGAAGATACGTTCAGTCACAGTAAAAGACTAGTCATGGCTTGGGTAAGATTGAAGCACGCTTCGCTGTTGCAGCAAACATCAAACCCAACTAACTTCGAGGATCTATACCTTGGCTAAACCAATTGTTCTTATTGCTGAAGAGCTTTCACCTGCAACTGTTGAAGCTCTTGGACCTGACTTTGAGGTTCGTAACGTTGATGGCACTGACCGCAAAGCACTTCTTGAAGCCTTAGCTACTGCTAATGCAATCCTTGTTCGTTCAGCTACACAGGTTGACGCGGAAGCTATCGCAGCTGCTCCTAACCTGAAAGTAATTGCTCGTGCTGGTGTTGGCTTGGACAATGTTGACATCAAGGCTGCTACTAATGCAGGTGTGATGGTTGTTAATGCGCCAACCTCCAACGTGATTTCAGCAGCGGAACTTGCTATTGCTCACATCTTCTCTTTAGCAAGGTTTGTGCCTGATGCTAACGCTTCGCTCAAGGCAGGTAAGTGGCAGCGATCTAAGTTCACCGGTGTTGAACTGTATGAAAAGACCATTGGAATAGTTGGTCTAGGACGCATTGGAACTCTTGTTGCTCAAAGACTAAGTGGTTTTGGAACTACCTTGATTGGTTACGACCCTTATGTGACTCAGGTAAGAGCTGAGCAAATGGGTGTTGAATTAGTTTCTCTAGAAGAACTAATGAAGAGATCAGATTTCATCACTATTCACATTCCTAAGACCCCTGAAACAACTGGTCTCATTAGCACTGAAGAGTTCGCTATTGCTAAATCAAATCTTCGTATTGTGAACGCATCTCGCGGTGGCATCATCGATGAAGATGCTCTTTATGCTGCTTTGAAGTCAAACCGTATTGCTGGAGCAGGTCTAGATGTGTTCGTGAACGAACCACCAACAGGCTCACCTCTTTTAGAACTAGAAAACATTATTGTTACCCCTCACTTAGGAGCATCAACTGATGAAGCTCAAGAGAAGGCTGGTATCTCAGTAGCTAAGAGCGTAAGACTTGCTCTTGCTGGAGATCTAGTGCCAGATGCAGTGAATGTTGCCGGTGGCGTTATTGATCCTGCTGTTAGACCTGGCATCTCACTCATGGAAAACATGGGCCAGTTACTTTTCGCTATTTCAGGTGGCAACGTAAGTTCTATTGAAGTTGAAGTTAGAGGAGAGATTGCATCTCTTGATGTTTCTGTTCTCAAGCTTGCTGGTCTAAAGGGTTTCTATCAGAACGCTGTTACAGAGCAGGTCTCTTACGTGAATGCACCTTTGATGGCTGAATCTAGGGGAGTAGAAGTAAAGCTCTCAGTTGATTCAAACAGTGATGAATATAGAAACGTCACAACCATAAGAGCAGTTCTTGCCGACGGAAATACATCATCTGTATCAGGAACTGTTATTGGACCTAAGCTTCAGCAGAAGATCACTAACCTAAATGGTTACGATGTTGAAATTGCTATGGCTGAGCATCTAGTGATGATGGTCTATGCCGATAGACCAGGAATTGTTGCTGTTTATGGAAAAGCATTTGCAGAGAACAACATCAACATCGCTGCAATGCAGATTGCTAGAAACTCTAAGGGTGGCAAAGCTCTATCTGTAATCACAGTTGACTCTAAAGTTGATGCTGATGTTCTAGACGCTGTAAGAGTTGCAATTGAAGCTGATGTTCTAAAGGCTATTGATCTAAAGCTTGACTAAAGGCTTTCTTCAAAAGACAGGTCACGACCTGAATCAGCCCAACCGTCAGTTCCACCGGCTACCGAAACTACGTCATAGCCTTGGGCTTCTAGGTAGTTAGCCACAGTCATTGATCTTCCACCTGAGCGGCAGATGATGAAGATTCTTGCTCCGTCGTCAAGTTTGTCTAGATTTTCTCCCACTTCATTCATAGGAATGTGGTGGGCATTGGGCACATGCCCTTCTTGCCACTCATGGTCTTCTCTAACATCAAGCACAAAGCCGCCTCGGTCAATTAGATCAGCTAGTTCATCTAGGGTTACTTCGGTTGCCATGAGGGCTCCTATCTTTCCTATATCTTAACTAAATCTTGTTGGGTTATTCTTGAAACACGTACTTGAAAGGGTTGAAATGAAGAAATTGCAGGCATCTTTAGCTGCTCTTGTAGCGGTTGTATTGCTAACTACTGTTAGCGCTTGTGCTCCAGGCAAACTAAGCATGGATAACGTCACAGCAATTATTGATACTCGTACCGCAGAGGCCTTCAATACCTCTCACATCGTAGGTGCAGTGAACATCGACATTGAACTTGGTGACTTTATTGTCACAGCAGTCTCCATCAAGAAAGAGGGAGCTGTATACATCTATGGTGAGACAGCTGAGCAAGCAGCATTAGCAGTTGAATACATGAGAGATCTTGGCTATCCAAACGTTGTAAACCTAGGAAACTTTGCTGATGCACAAAATGTGCTACCACTTGGGGTAAACCCGTAGTGGATTCCAATACTTGGGATCAGAAGTATTCAACTGAAGAGTTTATTTACACCAAGGTTGAAAACAGATTTGTTGTTGAGCTTTGTAAAGACCTTGATGGCACAAACAAAAGAGCAATAGACCTAGCTGGCGGTGAAGGTAGAAACAGTGTTTGGTTAGCTAAACGTGGTTGGCAAGTTGAAAACATTGACTTCTCTGAAGTTGCACTACTGAAATATCTAAGTTTTGCTAAAGACGAAGGTGTTTTAGAGAACTGTAGTTCTAACTGTGCTGATGCTCTGAGTTTCACTCCTCTAGTCACTCCAGTTGATTTAGCAGTGATTGCATATCTTCAGATTCCTGAAAATGATTTAGCTACTGCTATAGAAAGACTCAGTGCTCATGTAGTTTCAGGCGGAACTCTTATGGGTGTCTGGCACTCCAGAGACAATCTTGAAGGCGGCTTTGGTGGACCTAGAGATCCTCAAGTACTACCTAATGTTGAAACCATTAGCCAAGCTCTAGCTGGCACAGGTCTTGAAATAGAGGTCTTGGAGAACAGAGATGGTCAAATCCAGACCAAAGAAGGCTTGAAGCCTTCAGTTACCTTGGTTTTATTGGCCAAGCGACCAGCCTAGAGATACCTCTCTCAAGTAAAGTTATATAAAAAGAGTAGGAATAATCTCAAGTGTCTAAGCAAATAAACATTGGTGTAATCGGTGGCGACGGTATCGGCCCTGAGGTCACAGCTATTGCTCTTGAGGCTATGCAACTAGCTACTCGTGGCTCAGGTGTTGAGTACGTAACTACAGAATATGACCTAGGTGCTAAAAGATATGTAGCTACCGGTGAAATCCTTACCGATAAAGACATGGAGTCTCTAAGAACTCACGATGCAATCCTTTTAGGAGCTATCGGAGACCCAAGTGTCCCATCAGGTGTTCTAGAGCGTGGACTACTACTAAAACTTAGATTCAGCTTTGATCACTACATTAACCTTCGTCCAACCAAGTTATACCCAGGAGTTATCAGTCCATTAGCTGAACCTGGAAACATTGACTTTGTTGTTGTTCGTGAGGGCACCGAGGGTGCTTATGTGGGTAACGGTGGTTCAATTCGTGTTGGCACAGACAACGAAGTAGCTAATGAAACTTCAGTGAACACAAGATTCGGTGTTGAAAGAACTGTCAGATATGCATTTGAACTAGCTGCTAACAGAGAGCGTAAGAAGCTAACCCTTGTTCATAACCGATAACGAAGTTGCTAATGAAACTTCAGTGAACACAAGATTCGGTGTTGAAAGAACAGTTAGATATGCATTTGAACTAGCTGCTAACAGAGAGCGTAAGAAGCTAACCCTTGTTCATAAGCACAACGTATTAGTAAATGCTGGATGGCTATGGCAAAGAACTGTTGACGAGGTTGCTAAAGAATTCCCAGCAGTGAGTGTTGATTACCAACACGTTGATGCAGCAACCATATACATGGTTACTGACCCTGAAAGATTTGATGTCATTGTCACAGATAACCTCTTTGGCGATATCTTGACTGACCTTGCTGCTGCCATTGGTGGTGGCATTGGTATTGCTGCATCAGGAAATATCAACCCAACTGGAGCATTCCCGTCAATGTTTGAACCGGTTCATGGTTCTGCTCCTGATATTGCAGGAAAAGGTTTAGCTGATCCAACTGCTGCCGTTCTTTCAGCAGCCATGTTGTTAGATCACCTAGGTAACCCAGTGGCTGCTGCCCGTATCGAAAGAGCAGTAGCAATAGATCTTTCAACTCGTGGTGACTCAAAGAGAAGTACCACTGAGATTGCTCAAAGTATTTTCGCTCAACTTTAGAAAGAGAAGCTCATGGAATTCAAGATCATCAAATCTGACCATCCAATGCCAGATGATAAGCGTGAAGCATTACTTGAAAACCCTGCCTTCGGTGTGAACTTCACTGACCACCAGGTCATCATTGAGTGGACTCGCGAAGATGGTTGGAAGAATGCTCGAGTAGAGCCATATGGCCCAATCATGATGGATCCATCAAGTGCAGTTCTTCACTATGGTCAAGAGATCTTTGAAGGTATCAAGGCTTATAGACACCAAGATGGTTCTATTCACACCTTTAGACCTGAATCCAACGGTGCAAGAATGCAAAAGTCTGCTCACCGTATGGCATTACCTGAACTACCTGTCGATGTATTCGTTGAAAGCCTTAGAGCACTTATCTCTGTTGATGGTGCATGGGTTCCAAAGCCAGTAAATGAAAAGACTCTTTACTTCAGACCTTTTGAAATAGCAGCCGAGAGCTTCCTAGGTGTTAGAGCAGCTCACAGAGCTGAGTACCGAGTTATTGCATCTCCTGTTGGCCCTTACTTCACAGGAGGACTCAAGCCAGTATCTATTTGGATTGCTTTAGATTCAGCAAGAGCAGGAAGATATGGAACAGGTGAAGCTAAGACCGGTGGAAACTATGCAGCTAGCTTGCTAGCTCAAGGTGAAGGCTATGAGAACGGTTGCTCACAGGTTCTATTCCTAGATGCTGAGACTCACACATATATCGAAGAACTAGGTGGCATGAACGTCTTCTTCGTATACAAAGACGGTCACGTAGTGACCCCATCTCTTGATGGAACCATCCTTAGAGGGATCACTCGAGACTCAATCATTCAACTTCTGAAAGACAGAAACATTAAGGTCGAAGAAAGAGCAGTTACCTTGGATGAAATTCGTGAAGGCTATAACTCAGGTGAAATCATCGAAGTATTTGCTTGTGGAACTGCCGCTGTGATTACTCCTGTCGGCCAGTTCAAGTCAAAAGAAGGAACTATTGGACCTGAGAATCCAGAACCAGGAAAACTAACAGCTTCACTGCGTGAAGAGTTGACAGGTATTCAATACGGTTTGATCGAAGACCGTCACAACTGGTTGGTCAAACTTAGCT
The DNA here is from genome assembly GCA_026393335.1 of Rhodoluna sp. Classification (GTDB taxonomy): domain Bacteria; phylum Actinomycetota; class Actinomycetes; order Actinomycetales; family Microbacteriaceae; genus Rhodoluna. The sequence continues at coordinate 6,536 of JAPLAJ010000156.1, forward strand.
AATGAGAATTGCTAAGTTCATAGTCCAAGACAATGTTTCTTGGGGAGTAGTCGATGGACCAGAGATAGTTGTCTTCAGAGGTCATCCAATATTCCAAGGCTACGAAACAACAGGGGAGAGAGTTCCTCTTAAGGATGTTCAACTCCTGCCACCAATTCTTCCAACCAGCAAAATCATTTGCATTGGTAAAAACTATGCAGATCATGCTGCAGAGATGGGTGGAGATTTACCACCAGAGCCCCTAATCTTTATCAAGCCTCTAACCACAGTCATCGGTCCAGGTGAAGCAATCGTGCTACCTACGATATCTGAACGAGTAGATCACGAGGGTGAACTAGCTATTGTCATAGGTCAGGTAGCCAAAGATGTATCTGAAGATAAAGCTCTGGATTATGTTTGGGGCTTTACTATCGCTAACGATGTGACAGCAAGAGATATTCAAAATAAAGATGTTCAGTGGACAAGAGCTAAAAGTTTTGACACTTTCTGTCCACTAGGTCCTTGGGTTGAAACAGAGTTTGTTGTTGATGGTCAGATGCTAGAAACACGTGTTGATGGGGAAGTAAGACAACACGCTTCCATAGACCTTCTTATTCATAAGGTTCCTAAGATCATCCAGCACGTCTCTCAAGCAATGACCTTGCTACCGGGAGATGTAATCCTCACAGGAACTCCAGCAGGTATTGGCCAGATAGAGTCTGGTCAATCAGTTGAAGTAACCATTGAGGGCATCGGGTCGCTAACTAACCCTGTCGCCTAGACTTGTCTAGTTATGACAAACCTAATTACTGCCCCTTTTACTACAGCTTCTGGAACTGATGTCAGAGTCCGTTTCTGTCCTTCTCCTACTGGTACTCCACACGTAGGGCTAGTTAGAACAGCCCTGTTTAACTGGGCTTATGCTCGTCACACCGGTGGAACCTTTGTGTTCCGTATCGAAGATACCGATGCTGAGAGAGATAGCGAAGAATCATTTGAAATGATTCTTGATGGTCTCAAGTGGTTGGGTTTGAACTGGGATGAAGGTGTTGGGGTTGGGGGACCTAATGAGCCATATAGGCAGTCAGAGCGAACAGACATCTACCTTGAGGTTATTGAGAAGCTCAAGGCTTCAGGCCATATTTATGAGAGCTTCCTAACCGGTGAAGAAATCGATGAGCGTAACAAAGCTAACGGCCGTGCTGTTCAGCTAGGTTATGACAACTCTGAAAGAGAACTCTCTGAAGAGGCTAAGGCTGCTTATAAAGCAGAAGGCAGGACACCAGCTCTACGTCTTCGTGTTCCAGATGTTGATATCACTTTCAATGACCTGGTTAGAGGAGAGATTACTTTCCCTACTGGATCATTCCCTGACTTTGTTGTGGTGAGACCTAATGGTCAGCCGCTTTATACACTTGTGAACCCAGTTGATGATGCTCTTATGGGTATCACCCACGTTCTTAGAGGTGAAGACCTATTGTCTTCAACGCCTAGACAGATTGCTTTGTATAACGCTATGTATGAAGCAGGTATTACTAAGTTCATTCCTCAGTTCGGTCACCTTCCATTTGTTATGGGAGAGGGAAACAAGAAACTTTCTAAGAGAGATCCTGAATCTAACCTCTTCCACCACAGAGATCGTGGTTTCATTCCAGAAGGTTTATTGAACTACCTATCTCTACTTGGTTGGAGTATCAGTGCTGATAGAGATGTTTTCTCTCTTGAAGAGATGGTTCAGGCATTTGATGTGAAAGATGTGAACCCTAACCCTGCTCGCTTTGATCAGAAGAAGGCTGACTCTATTAACGCAAGTCACCTGAGACTTTTATCAGTAGAAGAATTCACCAAGAGAATCATTCCTTATCTGCAGTCAGCAGGAGTTCTAGGTTCGACTGTTAGTTCTTCAGAACTAGAGATTCTTACCAAGGCTGCTCCTTTGATTCAGGAGCGAATTGTTGTTCTTAGTGAAGCTGTTCCTATGCTTTCGTTCTTGTTTGTGACCTCTGAAGCAATCGTTATTGAAGATGATGCTAAGGCAGGATTACCTGAAAACAGCAAGGAAATCACTGAGGCGGCCATTGCTGCTCTTGAGGGATTAGCTTCCTTTGAGACTGCCAAGATTCAAGAGGTATTGAACCAGAAACTCATTGAAGAGATGGCTCAGAAGCCTAGAAATGCCTTTGGGCCACTTAGAACAGCTATCTCAGGCAAGAGAATCTCACCTCCATTATTTGAATCCATGGAGATCCTGGGTAAGGCTGAAACCCTTGCTCGTCTTAGCCTGTTTGCTCGAGGTTTATAGTCCTAGGTAGAATGGGGAGTCGAGCGAAAGCTCGAAGCAAATCCCTTGGGGTATGGTGTAATTGGCAACACGAGTGATTCTGGTTCATTTGTTCTAGGTTCGAGTCCTGGTACCCCAGCTTTGACAGTCAGACTTTTTAGTCTGGCTGTTTTGCTTTAATAGGGCTATGCGAAAACTAGAGCGTACTGAAGCTCACCTTTACTTTGAACTGCTCCCTAAGGAGCACTCAGTGGTTCTTACTGAGCTTAGAGATCGAATGATGAAGCTAGCCAAAGCCGATGATGAGGTAATCATGAGCTATCAATTACCAACCATTCAGGTAAGGGGTAAGAAGTTTCTAGCCATGGCTGCCTGGAACAACTTCTATTCGATTTACTTTCTAAACGGTAATCTAGGCAGCACAATTAGCGCTGAACTCAAGCAGGGCGAGTTGGATAAAGCAACTCTAAGGTTTGGTTGGGATGAGAAAGTCAGCAATGCAACTTTGAAGACCATAATCGCAGGGCGTAAGAAGCAACTAAATTTCGATTGATTCACCATTTAGTAAATAGGTGAATTCACCACCTTGAGCTTCAGTTAGCTGTTTGACTCGGCCATTGTTTAGGGCATGACCAAAATCACTTAGTAATGCGTTGTGTGTGGCGATGGATTTCTTGTGTTTGATTGCAGCTACGAAATCCATCACTTCACCAATCTTGAGCCAAGGGGCACTTGTTGGTACAGCTAGTAATTCAACTTCTCTATCTGGGAGTGTGAATGAATCACCTGGGTAGAAGACTCGGTCATTTATGAGAACTGCTCTGTTTTCAATAGCTGGAATGCTGTGATGGATTTGAGCATGAAGATCACCCATGAATTCAACTGTGAAGGGTCCTACTGGGTAATGATCCCCGTGGTAAACAGCAGTGGTGTTGTAGTTAGCCAGACGTGTGCAGACCTGGGGAGGCCCAAAGATCATGAGGTCTGGGTTAGTTGCTAGTAGTCGGTCTAGTTGAGCTTCAAAGCAGTGGTCATCGTGGGCATGAGTGATTACTACAGCCACTAAATCGGTTAGTCCTACCTGTGGTTCACTGTAAGCACCTGGGTCTAGAACTAGCTTCTTACCCTGCTCTTCAAAGATTAGGCAGGCATGTCCTTGCTTAGTTATCTTCATGCTTAGACCTTAGTCGCTCGAGTAACCTTGTTAGGTTATGAACACCGAAACCGAGAATGCAACCCCTAAAGCGAAGGCACTACCTAAGGCTTTAGGTCAACTAGGGGTTAGTTCTCTGGCTCTAGTTTGTTTACTTATCGCTGCTGTCTTGGAACCAGATCTATGGATCCAGTTCGGCGCAGCACTAGTGCTTGTATTACTAACTGCCTTGTTTGCTGCAAGAGTTGAAAAGGTATCCAAGAAGCCTTGGGAATCTACTGAAGCTCAACTACTTATTGAGGCTGCTGAAAAACAAACATCTAGAAAAGAAAAGATTGTTGCCTCAGTTGCGAAGTACTGGCCTGTCTTTGTCTTAGTTATGGCAGTTCTAGCAGTTTTTCTTTCACCTCATACAGGTGAGAACATCAGCGATGAGCTAGCTGTTTTTGCAGCTGTTTTACTTCTCACTAATGTTCCTGCTTTAGCACTGACTATTCCGGTGGCTATCTCCAGTGCGCTAAGAGCAGGCACCGCCGCGGGGCTGTTGATTAGAAACCGCAAAGCATTTGAAGCCGCTGCGAAATTAGATTTAGTACTCTTCACTAAAAGTGGGCTGCTTACAGAATCGCCAACGGGAGTCAATGCCGTTCACTTATCAGCGAATTCCACACTTGGTGATGAGAATAAACTTTTGGCATTAGCTGCAAGCGTTGAATCTATGTCTAAACATGTATTTGCCAAGGCAATCGCTAAATCAGCTAGCAATTCAAAGTTGAAGATCACTAAACCTAAAGAATTCAAAGAACATCTTGGACATGGGGTTGAAGCAAATGTTGCAGGACGCCAGGTCATGGTTGGATCAGTGTCCCTGCTCATACAGAGAAACATCAGGATGGAAGTTCAAGAACTTGTTTATGCTGATGAGAACACTAAGAACGGATACTCCATAGTTTGTGTAGTAGTTGATGGGGTGCTCGAAGGTTTACTTAGATTCAGTGATGTATTGAAACCAAGCTCAGCGCTTGCTGTATATATGGTTGCCAAAGAGCGAATCAGGGTAGGTATTGCAACAGGAGACTCAGCTGGCACCGCTCAACAGAAAGCAGAGCAAATAGCTGTTTCTGAAGTCTATGCAGAGCTATCGCCAGCTAGAAAAGTGGCGTTTGTTGAATCAGCGCAAGCCAAAGGCTTCACTGTTGGAGCTATCGCTGATTCTTTGACTGATTTTGACCTTTTAGAGCAAGCGGATTTGAGTATTGCAATGGGTGAGGACCATGAACTTGATTCAACTGAGGCAGATGTTCTAGTTAGAAGCGACGATCCGTTGTTAGCAGCCCAGGCAGTTGCGCTAAGCGCTCGTCTTCGTAAGAGAACTAATCTAGGGCTTGGTTTTGGCTTAGGTTACGGGGTTTTGTCCTTGGCTAGCTTTGTTGCGATTGTGTCACCTTTGCAGGTTGTAGCATCTCCTGCCATTGCTGCGCTGCTAGGGTCACTATCGGTGCTCTTTGTGACACTGAATGCTTATTCACTTGGAAAGTTGAAATGACCACTTTTGGAATAGTTATCAACCCAACCTCAGGTCGAGGTAAGGGAAAAGTTTTTGGGGAACAGGCTCTAGCAGAGTTTGCTAAGCACGCAATTGAGATTATTGACCTTTCTGCAGAAAACTTTAAACAGGCAGCTAAGAATGCCAAAGAAGCTGTTGAAAAGAAGATCATCGATGCTCTAGTTGTTGTCGGTGGTGATGGCATGTTCCACCTTGGTGTGAATGCAGTAGTGAAGAGCAATATTCCAGTTGGTCTTATTGCAGCTGGAACAGGTAATGATTCTGCAAGAGCATTAGGTTTACCTATTCATAATGTTGTTGAAGGTGTAGCTGCATTAGTTGGGAAAATTGGTAAGACTCGCAAAGTTGACTTGATTGAATCAAAGTCCAACGACAGAACTTTCTATTCTTTTGGTGCAGTATCTGCTGGCTTTGATGCACTTTGCAACGCCAGGGCTAATAAGTGGAAGTGGATTACAGGTCCAATCAAATACCGTTTTGCTATGTATAGGGAATTAGCTGCATTCAAGCCAATTCCTTATAGAGCAGTAGTTGATGGTGTTGAAAGAGTCTTTGAGGCGATTCTCTGCACTGTTTCTAACTCACCTTCTTACGGTGGTGGACTGCTAATTACACCTGAAGCCAAAGTTGATGATGGCAAGCTAGATCTCTTTATCTTGAATGCCATTAGTCGTCTAGAACTGATAAAAATATTCCCAACGGTCTACTACGGTGGCCATGTTGGGCATCCAGCCGTAGAGATAATGCGGGTGGAGAGTATCGAACTTCACTCGCCAGGTATGCCAGCATACTCGGATGGCGAACATGTTGGAGCAGCTCCGGTTACCTGTGTGGTCTCTCCAAAAGCCCTGAATGTATTGGCTTAATCAGGCTCGCTCTGGCAAGCCTTCAAAGACTCTGGCATAATAGAGAAGTTGCTCTTCGGCCCCATCGTTTAGCGGCCTAGGACGCTGCCCTCTCACGGCAGTAGCGCGGGTTCGAATCCCGCTGGGGTCACAACTATCGCCTCCAAGGCTCTTGGAGGCGCTTTGTTTTAAGGCAAAGGCTAGGCTAGTAGTAATGCAGTTAGACGAATTTCGCCCCTCACGTATCCTCTCGTTAGCCAGTGGGCTAGTGGATCAGATTACCTATGTTCCAAACCTACCTACCCCTGGTGGCGATGTATTAGCCACCAAGAGCTTTAGCAGGGTAGGTGGAGCGCTCAACCTTGAAGCCACGGCGTCTCGCCTGGGACTAAGCGTTGGCCACTGCACTCCACTAGGTAAAGGCCCGAGAGCTGACATGATTCGTGAAGCCATGTCGAGAGAAAATGTTGAGGCCTTGGGAGTAGAGGATTACTCAACTGGAGATTCTGGACTTTGCATTACTTTAGTTGAACCTAATGGTCAGCGCAGCTTTGTCACCCAGAGTGGTGCTGAGGGGATTAGAAGCTTTGATGAGCTCAAGCAGTATGAGTATGACTCTGATGCTTGGCTAGTTATTTATGGCTATGAGCTTGTTTATCCAACCTCTAAGCAGGCTTTTGAAGAACTCTTTGCCAGTGGTCTTATCAAGAGCAAGATTGTTTTTGATCCAGGACCAACCACCTCTGAACTAAGTGATGAAGTTCTAACTTGGCTCGGACAAAACGCAGCGTTGATTTCTTGTAACCAGAGTGAATTCGAAAGACTCTCACCTTTTGTATCTGCTAACTGTTGGCTATTGCTTCGTAAAGGCTCTGAAGGTGCCGAGTTGCATCATCAGGGGAAAGTGATTGCTGTTGCTCCTGGATACAGAGTTCCAGTTGTTGATACCAATGGCGCAGGGGACGTTCACACTGGAGCCTTCTTAGCAGCCCTTGCTACAGGCAATGGTTTACAAGAATCGTTAGAACTAGCTTGTCGCGCTGCCGAATTCTCTATTCAAAAAGAAGGCGGTTGTTCAGGCCCTACCTGGGATGAACTTCTAGCTATTCGCTAATTTGTTCTTTCTTGAAATAGCAAAGATAAGAACAGTGACAACCGATACAGGCACTAACGCAATTGCATTCAGCCCTTCAAAGTGAAAACTTGCCAATAGCAAACCCGCAATAGCTCCACCAAATGCTCCGCTTAGATTCATCAGTGAATCGCTAAGTCCTTGAACATTGGTTTTTTCTTCAGCAGGCAAAGTAGCAGAAAGCAGTGCAGAACCAGCAACTGTTGCAGCAGACCAGCCCAAACCTAGAAGAGTCAGACCAATGGTTACCATCAAACGATCAGCGTGACCTAGCCCTGCAAATAAAAGAGCTGATACAAACAGTGCTTGGCCAATAAAGATAGTTTGGATTTTGCCTACTTTATCTGCCAAGAAACCCATCACAGGAGACATGGCATACATACCAGCGATGTGCAAACTGATTGTGAAACCAACCACAACAATGTCGTAGCCCATGTGTTGAAGATGAACGGGAGTCATTGCCATCACTGAAACCATAACCATGTGAGATAAAGCAATACTCAAGACTGAGAATCTAGCCACCGGATATTGCTTGAGAGTATCAATGGCTGACTTGAAAGAAATCTTGTGCTTGGTCTTGCTCGTATCTTTGAGAAGCTCTTGGGCATATTTCAATGGGTCAGGTCTTAGCCCAAACCAGAAGACAAGTGTTGAACAGGTTTGTGCAGCAACGGTAAACAGGAAAGGACCTGCCAACGGAGCTAGCCCTAGTGCCCTACCTAATTCTTCACCTGGGCCAAACAGGTTAGGCCCTGTAACAGCACCAACAGTTGTTGCCCAAACTACTAGGCCGATAGATCTTCCAGTTTTACCAGCTGAAGGAATATCGGTTGCCGCAAATCTGGCTTGAAGGGAAGTAGCTGAACCTGCGCCTAAAAGGAAGATTCCTAGAAGTAAGAGTGGAAATGATCGATAGCCCGCGGCGTTGATAACCGTTATTGCTCCAGTGATTGCAAAGCCTGCACCCATGGCAAGGGAAACTCTTCGGCCTCTGGCATAGGCCAATCTGGCTAGTGGAATAGCCCAGATAGCTGAACCTAAAGTGCTGAAAGTGGCTGCTGAGCCTGCCCAAGCCTCAGATCCGCTTAGGTCTTTAGCGAGCAGAGAACCTATCGAAAGAGTAGAACCTAGGCCAAATCCGCCTAAAACCTGGCCTAAAGCCAGTACTTTGATGGTTCTGCGCTGGATTTGCTCGATATCGTTCACTTAGCCAATCTAGCCCACGCTGGTAAACTTCTAGTTCAGCCGTATTGAAGGTGTCAGATTGACTAAAACGAACCTAACCCTCGCCGAAAAGGTGTGGAATGACCATGTTGTGGTCAAAGGGGAGAATGGCGCACCTGATTTATTGTTCATTGACCTTCACCTTATTCACGAGGTAACCAGCCCCCAGGCATTTGATGGTCTTAGGTTGGCAGGAAGGCCGGTCAGAAGACCAGATCTAACTATTGCTACCGAAGACCACAACACCCCAACTATCGATATCAATAAGCCAATTGCTGACCCAACCAGCAGAACTCAGATCGAAGCGCTTAGACACAACGCCAAAGAGTTCGGTATTCGGATTCACTCCCTAGGAGACATTGAGCAGGGTATAGTCCACGTCGTTGGACCTCAATTAGGTCTAACCATGCCAGGCATCACAGTTGTTTGTGGCGATTCACACACTTCAACCCATGGAGCTTTTGGAGCTTTGGCTCTAGGTATTGGAACCAGTGAAGTTGAGCATGTTCTAGCAACCCAGACTTTACCTTTGAAGCCTTTCAAGACCATGGCAATCAATGTGGAAGGAAAGCTTCGTCCAGGGGTTACCTCTAAAGACATCATCTTGGCTGTCATTGCCAAGATTGGTACCGGTGGTGGTCAAGGCTATGTCCTTGAATACCGTGGCTCAGCAATCAGATCTTTGTCTATGGAAGCTCGAATGACTATTTGTAACATGTCAATTGAAGCTGGAGCAAGAGCTGGAATGGTTGCTCCAGATCAAATTACCTATGACTACCTCAAGGGCAGAGTTCATGCTCCAACTGGTTCTGACTGGGATGAAGCAGTCAAGTATTGGGATTCTTTAGCAACTGATTCAGGAGCAGCATTTGATGCTGAAGTTTTCTTAGATGCAAACACATTAGATCCTTTTGTTACCTGGGGAACTAACCCAGGTCAAGGTGTATCGCTAAATGATGTTGTGCCTAACCCTGATTCATTTACAGACCCTAATGAAAAAGCAGCAGCAGTTAGAGCACTTGAATATATGGATCTAGTTGCTGGAACCAAGATGAAAGACATCAAGGTTGACACTGTCTTCCTAGGTTCTTGCACCAACTCAAGAATTGAAGATCTACGATCGGCAGCAGATATCATCAAGGGTAAAACTAAAGCAGAGAATATTCGCATGCTTGTAGTCCCTGGTAGTGCCAGAGTGAGATTACAGGCAGAAGCAGAAGGTCTAGACAAAGTCTTTTTGGACTTTGGTGCTGAATGGCGATTTGCAGGATGTTCAATGTGTTTGGGTATGAACCCAGACCAGCTAGCTCCAGGGGAGAGGGCAGCATCAACATCAAATAGAAACTTTGAAGGTCGTCAGGGTAAGGGAGCTAGAACTCATCTAGTGTCTCCTTTGGTTGCAGCAGCAACTGCTATTCGTGGCACCTTGTCCGCTCCTGCAGATTTGGAGGAGAACTAATGGAAAAGTTCACTACCTTTACTGGAGTTGCAGTTCCACTTAGAAGATCAAATGTTGATACTGACCAGATCATTCCTGCTGTTTATCTGAAGAGAATTACTAAGACTGGTTTTGAAGATGCACTGTTTGCATCTTGGCGTAATGATCCAGAGTTTGTTTTGAATGACCCTGCTTATGAGAACGGATCTGTTTTAATTGCAGGACCAGACTTTGGCACAGGTTCATCTCGTGAGCATGCTGTGTGGGCTTTGCGTGATTATGGTTTTAAGGCGGTTCTATCTTCAAAGTTTGCAGATATCTTCAAAGGTAACTCCGGTAAGCAAGGACTTATTGCTGGCGAGATCACTGATGAAGATACGCAGAAGCTTTGGGATGCAATTCTTAGAAATCCAGGGGTTGAGATAACCATTGACTTGGTGCATAGAACCGCTACTTTAGGGGATTTGACTGTTGAGTTCTCAATAGATGAATACACACGTTGGCGTTTATTAGAAGGTCTTGACGATATCGGTCTTACCCTTAGAGATGAGAGTTCGATTACCGACTTCGAGTCAAGAAGACCTAATTGGATGCCAAAGACACTACCGGCACTAGGAGCTAAATGAGTCAGATTCAAATCCAAGGTGGCAAACCGCTCAACGGAAGAGTTGAGTTAAGCGGTGCTAAGAACCTTGTGACCAAAGCTATGGTTGCTGCCCTACTAGGTGATACCGCTAGCGAACTTCGCGATGTTCCTAAGATCAGTGATGTTGAGGTTGTGCAAAGACTTCTTGAACTTCATGGCGTGAAGATTGACTTCAGCGATGACGGAGTCATGAAGCTTGATCCAACCAATGTGAAATCTGCTCGCATGGTTGACATTGATGCTCACGCGGGATCTTCAAGAATTCCTATCTTGTTCTGTGGCCCTTTGCTTCACCAGTTGGGTGAAGCATTTATTCCTGACCTAGGTGGCTGCCACATTGGTGACCGACCTGTTGACTATCACCTAGAAGTTCTTCGTAACTTTGGTGCTGTTATTGAAAAGCTACCTAACGGAACACGTATGTCAGCTCCTAACGGCTTGAAAGGTGCAAAGATTTCTTTGCCTTATCCAAGCGTTGGTGCTACCGAGCAGGTACTGCTAACAGCTACTAAGGCTGAGGGTCTAACTGAGCTAACAGGTGCTGCTGTTGAGCCAGAGATTATGGATTTGATTGCTATCTTGCAGAAGATGGGTGCAATCATCTCGGTTGATACTGATCGGGTGATCCGCATCGAAGGCGTTGCTGCCCTAAACGGCTATTCACACCGTGCACTATTTGATAGAAACGAAGCAGCTTCATGGGCTGCTGCAGCTCTTGCTACCGGTGGAGAGATTATGGTTGGGGGAGCTCGTCAGCAGGAAATGACGACCTTCCTAAACGTCTTCAGAAAAATCGGTGGAGCATTCGTTATTGAAGATGACGGTATTCGCTTCTCTCACCCTGGTGGCCAGTTGCAACCTGTTGTTATCGAAACCGATGTTCACCCTGGCTTTATGACTGACTGGCAGCAGCCACTGGTTGTTGCTCTTACCCAGGCAACAGGATTGTCCATTGTTCACGAAACTGTTTATGAGAACAGATTTGGATTTACTGAAGCACTGGTGCAGATGGGTGCACAGATTCAGATTTATCGCGAATGTTTGGGTGGTAACCCTTGCCGCTTTGGACAGCGAAACTTTAATCACTCAGCGGTAATCTCAGGACCTACCAAATTACATGGAGCTGACATTAGAGTCCCAGATCTTCGTGGAGGCTTTAGCCACATCGTTGCTGCCCTTGCAGCCGAAGGTGTGTCAAACGTTTCTAACGTTCAACTTATTTCTAGAGGATACGAACACTTCCTAGACAAGCTAACTGCCCTAGGTGCGCAGTTCACTTACTCGGAGTAATTGATGGCTAAGAAAAGTGCTGAATCCGTAAAGATGCCTGAGCTACGCCCAGGCGTTGAGAGAACTTGGCAGATGTTTCTCCTTGCATGGTTTCTTGCCCCATGGGTTGCGCTTCTTTTCAGAATAAAAGTGACTGGCAAAGAAAACCTTCCTAAAACAGGTGGTTATGTTCTAGCTGCCAATCACGTGACAACTTTGGATGCTGTTGCAGTTGCATACATGATGTTCTTTAGGTTGAAAAGAGCACCACATTTTCTTGCTAAAGAAGGCTTGTTTAGAACTCCTATCGTTGGACCAGTACTGTTGGCCTGTGGCCAGATTCCTGTGTTTAGAACTGGTCGTGGCAACAAGGATCCAATGGAATCTGCATACAAGGTTCTTAGAGCAGGTCACTGCATCGGTATCTTCCCTGAAGGCTCTCTAACTAGAGACCCAGACCAGTGGCCGATGAGAGCAAGAACTGGAGCTATTCGTTTGGCTCTAGAAACCGGAGTACCTATTGTGCCTCTTGGCCAGTGGGGAACTGAAAAGGTTATGGAAACTTACTCCTCAAAGATTAGACCTAAGCCTTGGCACAAGGTCAACATGATTATTGGTAAACCAATCGACATGTCTGTCTATAAAGACAAGAAGATGAATGTTGATGACCTAGTAACCCTTAGCGATGATGTGATGGTTGAAATCACAAAGCTAGTTGAAGAACTTCGTGACGAAAAAGCTCCAGCTAAGAGATTTGTTCCTTCAGAGCATGGACTACCAGAGCACGGTAACTACAAGAAGTTCCTAATCATCAAAGCTGAAAACGATAGAAGAGCAGCTCAAGGTTTAGAGCCTCTACCTGCTCACGCTAAAGTCACTAACGGCAAGGTTGTCGTCAAGAAACTGAAGGGCAAGTAGTCATGGCTCGTATAGCAGTTATCGGTGCAGGTTCCTGGGGAACCACATTTGCCAAGGTATTGGTGGATGCAGGCAATGAGGTCTTGCTTTGGTCGCGTCGTGATGAAATAACCGAAGAGATTAACAGCACTCACCGTAACGGCGATTACATGCCAGGCATTAACCTGCCTGTTGAACTAGTTGCTTCATCAAACATTGAAGAAGTTCTCAAAGGTGCAGAGCAGGTATATATAGCTGTTCCATCTCAGTCGCTTAGAACAAACCTTGAGCAGTGGGGCAAGTTCATAGAAGAGGGTGCAATCGTTGTCTCTCTTATGAAAGGTGTTGAGCAAGGCTCTTCGCTTCGCATGAGTGAAGTTATTGAAGATGTCCTAAAGATAGATAAAGATCTAATCTGTGTTGTCTCAGGTCCTAACCTGTCTCTTGAGATTGCAAGTGAGCAGCCAGCTGCTTGTGTGGCTGCCTGCACATCTAAAGAGAACGCAGCCAAGGTTGCAGCAGCTGCTACCAACTCTTACTTCACAACCTTCACTAACAAAGATGTGATTGGAACTGAATTTGGTGGAATTCTAAAGAACCTAATTGCTGTGGCTATTGGAATCGTCAATGGTGTTGGCTACGGTCAGAACACCAAGGCATCGATTATGACTAGAGGACTTGCGGAGATCTCTAGATTTGCTGTGGCTCACGGTGCTAAGAAGAAGACCATGGTTGGGCTTGCTGGCCTAGGAGATCTAATTGCTACCTCAGAATCACCTTTATCTCGTAACCACAAAGCAGGAGAGATGCTCGGTAAGGGTTACTCAAAGAGAGAAGTTCTAAAGCGTCTATCTCAAACAGCCGAAGGTCTAACCTCAGTTGCACCTATCCTTCGACTTGCTGCACTCAAAGAAGTGAAGATGCCTATCGTTGAACAGGTACAGCTTGTAATTGAAGGCAAGATGAGCCCTAAGGACATTGGTCCTTCTCTAACTCGTGGCAATGACGCACCTGAGGCTGAGTAATGGCTAAACAAAGAGTTGTAATTCTTTTTGGTGGTGCATCAAGTGAGCACTCAATATCTTGCGCTACCGCTGGTGGAGTTCTCTCAGCTATCGATAGAGACAAGTATGAAGTTATTCCAGTAGGAATCACTCGTGATGGCATCTTTGTTCCAGCAGTTGATGATTCAACTAAGTGGACACTTACCGAGGGTGAACTACCTAGTGTTCAATTTGAAGGCAAGACAGTTATCTGGCCAACCGGAGGATCTAAAGAGCTAAAGGTCCAGGATTCCACAGAAATAACTTCTCTTGGGGATGTTGATGTTGTCTTCCCAGTTCTTCATGGACCTAATGGTGAAGATGGCACCATGCAGGGCTTCCTAGAATTACATAACCTTCCATACGTTGGTAACGGAGTCTTTGCTAGCGCTGCAGGTATGGACAAAGAATTCTCTAAAGCTCTGTTTATCGCAGCAGGACTACCTGTAACACCACACGTTGTAATCACCAAAGACTCTTGGCTAGCTGATCCTGAAAGCACTTTAGAGAAGGTAAAAGCACTAGGTTCTCTACCTCTGTTTGTGAAGCCAGCAAGAGCTGGATCTTCTATTGGTGTCTCTAAAGTCAAAGACATGGCTTACTTCGCTCATGCTCTTGAAGTTGCCTTTGCTGAAGATAGCAAAGTCACTGTTGAAAAAGGT
>JAPLAJ010000115.1 GCA_026393335.1 Rhodoluna sp.
AACTCAACTGTTGAACCAGCTACCTTGATTGGTTCAACAACAGCGTATGGAGTTGCTCTTCCAGTTCTACCAACCGATACCCGAATATCTAGCAGTTTGGTATTGACCTGCTCAGGTGGATATTTGAAAGCTACGGCCCAGCGTGGTGCTCTGGCGGTAAACCCGAGTTCTTTTTGCGCTGCTAAAGAATCAACTTTTACTACTACCCCATCGATCTCATGCTCGAGGCTGTGACGTTGAGCCTGGAATTGTGAAATGTATTTGATGACACCCTCAACTGAATCAACTACTTCATACCTCGTTGAAGTAGGCAGTCCCCAGCTCTTTAGAAGTTCATACAAATCACTTTGGTTCTTAAATGGTGCATCTGGCCAAGAGCCAACACCATGGACCAGCATCTGCAGAGGTCTACTTGCTGTGACGGCTGAATCTTTTTGCCTTAGTGATCCACTGGCTGAGTTTCGTGGGTTAGCAAAAGGAGCTTTACCTTCGGCTACAAGCCCAGCATTTAGATTGGCAAAGTCTTTGACCCCAAAGAAAATCTCACCTCGGATCTCTACTACATCTGGAATCTTGGAACCTTTTAGGCGATGCGGAATCTGCTTGATGGTTTTCACATTGTTGGTGACATCCTCACCAACAACACCATCACCTCGAGTGGCAGCTGAGACTAACTCTCCTTTTTCATACCTTAGGTTGATGGCCAATCCGTCAATCTTTAGTTCACAAAGGAAATTCTGTTCACCAACTCGTTTGGCCCAAGCAGCTAGTTCCTCTTCATTGAAGGCGTTGTCCAGAGACCACATGCGCTCTAAGTGTTCAACCGGAGAGAAGGCTTCGTTAGCTGAGCCACCAACGCTTTGAGTTGGTGAGTCACCGGTAATAAGTTCTGGATGCTTTGATTCGAGTAGCTCTAGCTCCTGCATCAAGGCATCGTATTCAGCGTCGCTTATAAGTACTGTGTTTTCTTGATAGTACGCACGACGATGTTTATTGATTTCATCGACTAAGAAGGCGATACGGAGGGCTGGTTTCTCTGGCACCTGATAAGCCTAAACAGCACCATCGAGGCTCGAGCCGATACTCGCCGATACTGTTGAAAAAGAGTCAACTGCTGAAACTGTGTGATCGATAGTGGTCTGAGCAAGCACTCTAGTACCTAGGTAAATAACTGCTGTTTGACCTGGTGCTACACCGTAGATAGGTTCATCGCAACGAATGACCATCTTGCCATCAACTATTGCAACCTGGCAGGCTACCTGTTCACCGTGAGCTCTTACTTGAACGTGGGCTGCAAAGAATTCCTCAGGATTCTCATAAGCCTTGCCGCACCAGGTGAACTTGTTTCCCACTAGTTCAACAACCGCCAATGCTTGCTGAGGACCAACTACAACTTTGTTGGTGTTCACATCAACAGCTAGCACATATCTAGGCTTGCCATCAGCTGCTGGCTTACCTAGTTGAAGACCTTTACGCTGACCAACTGTGAAGCCATGAGCACCTTTATGCTCGCCTAAAACATTGCCCTGCATATCCACTATCTCGCCAGTTGTGTTACCGAGTCGATCGGCTAACCAGTCTTGGGTGTCCCCTTCAGGAATAAAGCAAATGTCATAGGAGTCAGGTTTAGCTGCTACTGATAATCCTCTTTGTGCTGCCTCTGCTCTAATCAAGTCTTTGCTTGCGGTGTGGCCTAGAGGAAACATTGAGTGCTGTAACTGCTCCATGGTTAGAACCCCAAGCACATAACTCTGATCCTTAGCTAGGGCCATGGATCTGTGTAATTCTAAGTTGCCTTCATCATCGGTCAAAATACTCGCGTAGTGTCCTGTGCAGACAGCATCGAAACCAAGAGCTAGTCCTTTTTCAAGGAGAGCTGCGAACTTGATTCTTTCGTTGCATCTCATACAAGGGTTAGGTGTTCGACCTGCTTGATATTCGTTGATGAAATCATCGACAACTTCTAGTTTGAATCTTTCACTGAAATCCCAAACATAGTAAGGGATGCCAATAACGTTGGCTGCTCTTTGCGCATCCATGCTGTCTTCGATGGTGCAACAACCCCTAGAGCCAGTTCTAAGAGTGCCAGGCATTCTAGATAGAGCTAGATGAACACCGACAACTTCATGTCCTGCCTCAACAGCACGAGCAGCAGCAACAGCGCTGTCTACGCCACCACTCATTGCTGCTAATACCTTCATGCTCTAATTCTCCCTTATCCAGTCATACCGGCACGAAGTGCGCCATCAAGTGCTTTAGGTAGAGCATGTAAAAAGGCATCAACATCTGCTTCAGTACTCTGCTTGCCAAGAGTCATTCTGATACAGCCGTTAGCTTGGCTTGGGGTCCTGCCCATAGCAACCAGAACATGTGAGGGCCCATTAACACCTGCCTGACAGGCAGAACCAACAGAGACACAAACACCTTGCTGATCTAACAGGAACAGCAGCGAATCCCCTGAACAGCCATCAAAGGAGAAGTGTGCATTGTGTGGCATACGTGGTGAGAGCTCTGCAGTGAGTCTAGCCAGAGGAGTAATCTCTTTTACCCCTTGAACTAGTTTGTTTCGAAGTGCCTCTAGTCGTGAATACTCTTCACTTAGTTCAGCAATAGCGAGCTCTGCTGCTAAGGCAAATGCTTTAGCCACCGGAGCGTTCATGGTGCCAGATCGCATACCTCGCTCTTGGCCACCACCGTGAATGATTGAAACTAACTTGGTGGCTCTGGAAACAATTAGTGCACCTGCACCTACAGGTCCACCAATCTTATGAGCAGAGATACTCATAGCAGCTAAACCAGATTCGCTAAAACTTATTGGTATGTGACCAAATGCAGCAATCGCATCAGAGTGCACAGGAATCTCATATGGTCTTGCCAGTGTCACTACTTTTTCGATATCTGTAATAACACCAGTTTCATTATTAGCCCACATCAGATTTATCAGAGCAACCTTAGAATGGTTGGCGCTCAAGTACTGTTCTAGAAACAACAGATCTACTGCGCCTTGGTCATCAACTGGTAGCCAGAGTATTTCTGCGCCATCGTGCTTTTCTAACCACTCCATCGGATCTATCGATGCATGATGCTCAGTAGCTGCAGAGATTATTACAGTTCTTTTAGCATCTTCAGCTACTCGCTGCCAGAAGAGTCCTTTGATTGCTAAGTTATCGCTTTCAGTTCCACCTGATGTGAAAATAACTTCACTTCTATTGCAATCAACCGATTTGGCTAAAGATTCCCTGGCTTCTTCTAAAGCCCGACGAACTAACTGACCTGAGCTATGAACCGAAGATGGATTACCTAGAGTTTGTAGATGTTCGACGTAGCAATCAAAAACTTCTTTACGAAGTGGAGTTGTTGCTGCATAGTCCAGATAAACAGACATGATTAGAACATCTTCGCTGCTAGCATTTTGCGAGCCTCAATAACTGCTGGGTGAGATTTACCAACCACATTAAATAGTTCTAAAAACAGGGCAGATAGCGCTTTTCTTTCCTCAGCATTAGCATTATCAAACCAATTCAGAAGCAAGACAAAGGCCTCTTCTGATTGACCCACAGCAAGATGGAAATCGGCTTTACGCATAGCCTCTGCAACAGAAGATGGCTCGATAGCGAGTTCTTTTTCAATATCTCCACTAAAGGTTCGCTCAACCAACTTGACTTGAGCTAATCTCTCTATGAGTAACTCATTGCCAGGGTTTTGCTTTAGTTCTTCTTCGTAAATCTTTACCGCTGCACCAAAGTCGCCATTATCCATCGCATCAAGGGCAGCTTGTTCTGATGTTGATAGTTGCGGCTCTGTTGCTACCGGTTCTTGGCCATCGACTTCTAGGATTCCGTTGAGACCCTGCGATGAGGCTACTTCGACTAACTTCCCTATGAACTCAGCCAGCGAGGCTTCTAGTTGATCGCCTTGGAACAAAGGCTTTGGTTCGCCTTCGAGAATCACAGCAACTGTTGCAGGTAGCTGAACTCCAAAAGCTTCAGCTAGCTTGGCATTGGCTTCTATGTCTACTTTGGCTAGCAACCATTTACCCTCGGATGCATTCACTAGTTTTTCTAGCTTGGTATTCAAAGCAATGCTCTCTGCATTGTTTTGAGCATAGAAGCTAACCACCAGAGGCACTATTGAAGACAGTTCAATAACGGGCTTTAGGTTTGCCTCATTCAGTTCGATAGCTAGTGCTGGAACTTTTACTCTTTTGCCCTGGTCGACTTGAACCGTGCTGGTGCTTGCTAGTTTCTCTTTGACCACTTTGTTAGCTAGAGCGGAAAGATCAACGCCACCACGCATAGCTGAATTCATCTCACTCAATTGATGGACCTAACACTCAGTAGCCCTTGAGATGCACCGACAAGTCTTATCTTCTCTGCAGAACCAGCTACCGGCACATAGAAAAGAAGCATATTGCTATAGACAATCTTTAGCCCTGTTGCACTACCTGGCGCATTTAGTAAGAGTTTCTGATCCAACTGGGTAACTGAAACAGCAGCTCCACGAACCTTAGGTCTTATCACTGAAGTGTCATTCATAGCTATTGCTACAAGTCCACCTGATTCGACAGTTAGCATTCCTAAGATATTTGGATTACCTAGGGCATGCTGGAACTGAATTGTTGCACTTACCTTTTCAACATCTGCCTTTTGCGCAATCTGAGACTCTGAAAGAGCAGCGTAAAACTCATCTGAGGTTAGATCAAACTCGTTAGCGTATTTACCCAATGCGCCTTTATTAATTGTGTTTCCATACTTAAAGGGCAAACTCTTTAGCGGTGTCACAAGATACTCGGTGTCTGCCTCTACTGATAGCGCTCCAGCTGCCTGGGCTGCTACCTTCGGGAAATTTGCAGCAGGTAGCAAATCAATTAGATACCAAAGTTTGTAGTTATCTCGTGGAGTTTGTTGTTGCAAGACAAGCATCTGCGGAGCACTGGTAGTTGATTCAGATTTAGTGACCACCATTATGGTTCTCGGTTGCCAACCTAGAGCTGGATCTGGTAACTCCATTGGCAAAGCAACAGTAATTGGATTGGCCACGATATCTGGCAGCTTAGGAATCTTTTTACTCTTGGACTGCAATACATATTGAACTTTTCTGATTTGCAGTGCAGTTCCATCCACTCTGGTGACTAGAACCTTTTCATCTCTAGCATTGTCGGCATCTTTAACTGTGGATGCGATGTCCCCCACAATTCTCTGCAACTGAGAATCAGTAACAACAACGTTGACCGACTCATACTTAGGTTTAATCTCTTCAGGAGTTGCAGCTGGAGCAGAACAACCGGCAAGAAGTGCTAAGGAAATGATTCCAACTGGTGCTGCCATAAATCGTCTGCGATTAGATTTTCCAACCGCTCGTCTTCCACGAACTGGAACTTCCTTACGAATCTTGCGACGATATCTAGGTCCGGTAGGCGACTTAGGAATTCTTCTTCTTGGACCACGAAGTTTTCTAATGTTTCTAAAAGCCAGGTAGTTCATAATGATCGCTGCAAGTAATAAACATAGACCACCGTATATAAGTACCTGGGGCCAGTTGATAAGTGGTTTGGCATCCCAGATGATAGATATTTTGTCTGGGGCTCTGCTGAAACCGTTACTTGCTAGTAAAACCGCTGTGTCATCGAACATGTTGACCACGTTTATGAGCTTGTTCCGCACAGTTAGCTGGCTGCGCCACATGTCACTGCCTGCTGGATCGGAATCTAATCCCCCGGAGGTAACGGTGGTAATGTCTGGGTCAAAGGTTTTTGGCTTGAGGTTGAGGCGAACATAGTTGGATACGCCAATCCAGTCTTGAATATCTTGCTCACGAGCGTCGGCATAGAAGATCTCATCGATGCCTGAGGCTTGAATGGAAATCTCACCGTCAAAGGCTTTTAGAGTGCTGTTTGGAATAACCACGTAGGAATAGGCAGAAGTAACCTGGAAGTCGACTTTGTGGCCTGACTGCTGGGCAAAAGGCTCCCTGATGGCAAAACCCAGTAAAACGCTGATTGCCGAGGCTGCTAGAAGCACTGTGGCTATAACAAAACGCATAATGCTCCTTTCAGGCTAAACTTGGGGTTATTGACGACCCTGTCTATTCTACCTAAGCCCTCTGGAGAGCACCCTTGGCAGCCGATGAGACCGATTTCCCGATAGCGATGCGCGGTTATGACCGTGGTCTAGTCGATGACGCTATCAAGGATTTTCGCAAAGAACTCATAAATCTGACCAATCTCAACTCCCAATTGGCCGCTGAGCTAAGAGAAGCCCAGAATCGCCTGATTGAGTTAGAAACCGATGCTGCTGAGGCTAAAAGCCCTAGTTATGCAGGTGTTGGGGCTAAAGCTGCCCAAATTCTTAGTACCGCAGAAGAATTAGCTCTGAGATTAGTAGTTGACGCAGAAGCAGAGCGTGAGGGAATACTTTCAACCGTTAGTGCCGAAGTTGAACAACAAAAGGCAGATGGCCAGGACTATTACGAGGAATTGGTTGCTGAGGCTCAGCGCAGATCAGAGCGAATCATCAATGCTGCTAAATCCGATTACGACGAAACTCTAGCTAAGGCAACAGTTGAGGCCGAAAGAATCATTGAGGAAGCAACACGTGAAGCTGGAGCAATTCGGGGTGCCATCTCAACTGAGGTAGCCAGAATGCGAGCAAGCTCTAAACGAGAGATTGAAGTCAAAGAGTCTGCAGCAGCTAGAGAACTTGCTGAACGAAGACTAATTTTGGAGCGTCAACTTACCCAACCTCTAGATGAAACTCTAAAGACTGCTTTAGTGGCTGAGCAAGCAAGAATTGATCTTGATTTGGAACTAACCGCTAGAAGAGCAGAAGCCGAAGAAACTTATCAAAAGAAGTATCAGGAAGCTGTTGCTCAAACTCAGCGCTATCTGGATGATGCCAATGGCCAGCTATCTAATGCGCTAAATAGATTGGCTGCCGCCCGACTTGAAGCAGAAACACTTGAAGCTGCTGCTAAATCAATCAATAAGGCAACTACTGAAGAAGCTAGAAACAAGTCTGAAGAGATTATCGTCGCTGCTGAAAGCGAAGCTAGAGCAATCCTTTCAGCTACTCAAGCTAAGGTCACCCAAAGACTTCACGTCATGGAATCGGCTGAAAGAAAACTAACTAATGAACGTGACAGCATCATGGTTTATCTCAATAACCTCAAGCAGGTAATTGATCAGGTCAGCAAAGAAATTAAGTAGAACTAAGGAGCGGGGATGCCAGAAACAAACAATCGAAGAATTACCCACGCCTACCAAATAGGTTTCCTAGGTGGCTTAGGTGTTTTGACTGCAATTGCTCTGGGTACAGCAGTTATCTCCCTAGCTAGCATTATCACTTCTATCATCACTGCCCTGTTCCTAACCTTGGGACTTGAGCCTCTGGTCCAACTGCTACAAAAACGAGTCAAGAAACGTGGCTTAGCAATCGGAATCGTAGCCCTAAGCCTGCTAGGTATTTTGACTACTGTGTTTTTTGCCATCTTGCCGCCGCTTATTTCTGAAGCAAGTACCTTTATTACGAATCTTCCACAGCTACTGAAAGAATTTCTAGCGCTACCTTGGGTAGCAGGCTTAGATAGCAGACTAGGTGGCAGCATCAGTTCCGCACTTAATACTGGTGGAGCATTTCTCATCGATAGCAAGAACTGGCCAAACTTACTAGGTGGTGTAGTCAAGGTAGGCATTACCTTGTTCAATGCCGTCATCGGTTTACTTACAGTTGCTATCCTCACCCTTTACTTCATGAGCGCACTGCCTAGCATTAAACGAGTTGGAGTATCACTTGTAGCAAAGTCACAGCGCAAGAAACTTGAAGGAATAGTAGATCAGGTTATCGGTTCAGTTGGTCGCTACGTTATGGGCCAGGTTGTGGTTTCATCGATAAACACTTCCATCCTGTTCACAGTTCTACTTATTGCAAGAGTTGAATTTGCTGTAGTACTAGCTTTTATAAACTTCCTGTTTGTATTGATACCAATCATTGGTTCAATTACCGGCGCATCTATTGTGATTTTGGTAACGGCAGCAACAATGCCACCAGAAACCACCATTGGTGTTGCCATAGCTTTGTTTGTATACATCCAGATTGAGGCATACCTAGTTGCTCCTAGGGTTTTGAAAAAGGCAGTGAATGTGCCAACCGCTCTGATTGTTGTATCGGCTCTTGCCGGTGGTGCTCTTGCTGGAGTTCTAGGATCTCTGCTTGCCATCCCAACAGCTGCAACCATACTGCTGATACTGCGTGAAGTCTGGGTACCTAGACAAGATAAACGCTAAGGCGTATAAAACTCAGGTAAGGGAAACTTAGTTGGGTTGGATACTTTTACTATCTCGTCTAAGACTCTTTTAGTAGCGCTTTCACCAACCCAAAGATGTTTAGCCTCTAGGACATTGATTAGCTCAATCGACTTGATAGCAAGAAAGCGTATGGCTGCTTCATCAGGTTTTAGATAGTCATCTAGCTCTGGGATTAGAGCAACTAGTTTCTTGTCAACACTATTCCAGCGCTCTAGCTCTGCAACACTGGTCCTGTGTAGCGGTGGTGAGAGTAGAACTGCACCAAGCACATCAAGATCAGGTCCATACTTCAATGCCAACTCTGTGCCAAAGGACCAACCGACAATCCAAATCTTTGGCAGGTTATGTTCATGCGCATAAGCCACAGCCGCTTCTACATCTAGTTTTTCTAAAACTCCACCATTGAATTCACCTTGGCTTGTGCCATGAGGCGAACTTGTGCCGCGAGTATTGAAGCGAAGAA
>JAPLAJ010000101.1 GCA_026393335.1 Rhodoluna sp.
GCCTCGCATCAGCGCATTGCTTGCTGCGATTGTAGCCAAGCTCTAAAGATGTCTTTAGAAGAACTAACCTCTCAAGCATTAGCTTGGTTGAATCAGGATCCAGATCCAGAAACTAGATCTGAATTACAAAAACTAATTGACACAAATGACCTAGTCGGCCTAGAGAGTAGATTTCACACCCGCTTAGAGTTTGGAACTGCTGGTCTGCGTGGAGAACTTGGCGCTGGCCCTAACCGCATGAACAGAGTGCTAGTTGCCCAAACAGCAGCTGGCTTAGGGCAGTATCTACTCAACCAAAACCCGAAGGCAAGTGTTGTTATTGGCTTTGATGGACGTCACAACAGTGATGTGTTTGCTAAAGACTCGGCTGAAGTGCTTACCGGCATGGGCATTGAAGTTCTTCTCTTGGATGAGATGTGCCCTACCCCACTAATCTCTTTTGCTACCCGAGCGCTAAAGATGAGTGCTGGGGTTATGGTCACCGCCTCACATAACCCACCCAGAGATAACGGATACAAGGTTTACCTAGGCGGAGATTTCAACGGATCACAAATCATCACTCCGGTTGATAGCCAGATAGCTGAAGAAATAGCGAAGGTTGCCCAAACACAAACCTTTAATTCTTTAGCTAAATCATCTGACTATAAAGTTATTGGTGCTGAGATTAGAGCGGCTTATATTGACAGTGCTCTTGCAGCTGGTGGCAAGGTGATTAAGAAATCACTAAAAGTTGTATACACACCTATGCACGGAGTTGGTTGGGCAAGCATCGAACCACTGTTTGCTAGAGCTGGTTCAGAAGGTTTGATTACTGTCGATGAGCAGTTGCAGCCTGATGGTGACTTCCCTACCGTTGCTTTTCCTAATCCAGAAGAACTAGGTGCGTTAGATCTAGCCATGAAGTTAGCAAGTGATCACAACGCAGATTTGATAATTGCTAATGACCCTGATGCTGACCGAGTTGCTTTAGCTCTACCAACTGCTAATGGTTGGCAACGACTAACAGGGGATCAAGTTGGACTTATTTTGGCTGATGAACTTGCAAGTAATGCAAAATCAGGCACTCTTGCCTGCAGCATTGTTTCTAGTTCTGTCTTAGCTAAAGTGGCTAGCCACTATGGCTTAGAGTTCAAAGCCACACTAACTGGATTTAAGTGGATCTCGAAGATTCCTAATCTCATCTTCGGCTATGAAGAAGCACTTGGTTACTGCATTGATCCAGAGCATGTGGCAGATAAGGATGGCATCAGTGCCGCCCTACTACTTTCTAACATTGCTCGAAGAGAAGCAGCTAACGGTAGAACCCTTTGGGACCTGCTAGATGATCTGGGGAACAAGTATGGGTTCTATGCAACCGGTCAGATTTCTATTCGTGTAAGTGACCTAAGCATCATCAGTAAGGCCATGCAGTCAATTAGAACCGCTCCGCCAACCACACTTGCTGGTCTTCCTGCAGTCTTTACCGACATGAGTTTGGGTAGCCCAGAGCTGATGCCAACCGATGGTTTGAGATTTGATTTAGCCGATGGTCGAAGAGTGATCATTAGACCTAGTGGCACTGAGCCAAAATTGAAGTGCTATTTGGAGGCGGTCTCTGATTCGAAAGAGAGCGCTAAGGCTCTCCTAGATGCTCTAGAGCAGAGCTGCAGAGAGCTTTTGGCGGATTTCAGTTAGGTCAAAGACGTGCTCGATTGGCACTATCTTGCCTGGCAAATCTTCAAGTAAGGCAACTAGTTCAGGGGTAGTCAGAATGATATCTGCCCCGTCCCCATCTCTTTTGGCCTTAGTGATATCTGCTGCCACTACTTCTGCTTCAATTCCCATTGCTTCGAGAACTTTCTCGGCATTCATTTTCAGCAGCACTGATGTGCCAATGCCCATGCCACAAACCGAAAGAATCCTCATACCTTCAGTTTAACTAAGGTAAGCGCGAACTTCTGCCTCTTTGGTTGCATTGAGCAATATAGTTACCTTTTCTTCATCCATTAGTAACTGACTAAGTGCAGCCATCAAATCAATATGGCTGTCATGATCTGTTGCTGCCAATCCAATTACCAGTGAAACAGGATCATTTGATTGACTACCAAATTCAATTGGAGTTGAGAGAGTAACTAGAGATAACCCAGTCTCTAAAACAGAAGCTGATGGCCTGCCATGAGCGAGGGCAATGCCTGGAGCTATAACCATGTACGGTCCAAGCTCTTCAAAAGCCTGGATCATCTCTTGGGTGTATTCAGAAGTTGTTCTATTGCTATCAACAAGTCCAGCACCAGCTAGTTCAAAACTCTCTCGCCAAGACAGACATGCTTGTTGAAGTTTTATAGAGCCTTCGCCTAGTGCAGATAGAACCGAACTCATTGTTACTGAGCAGCCTCATAAGCATCAGATATACGCTCAATGATTTCTGCTCTGACATCCATGTCCATAAACCCTGCGTTAGCAGCGTTTAGTTGAAAGAGTTCAAGATCATCAAGATCATAACCAAATGTTTCAGTTAGAAGTTCAAGTTCTCTTGTCAGAGTTGTTCCACTCATCAAACGGTTATCGGTGTTCACAGTTACGTTGAAACCAAGGCCATAAAGAATGTCGAACGGGTGATCACTCATCTGAGGCTGTTCGATATCAGGTAGTGCACCTGTTTGAAGGTTTGATGAAGGGCTTAGCTCTAATGCAATACCACGTTCTAATACCCAAGCTGCAATATCCCCTAGGGCTTTCTGGTTCTCATCTTCTGCATCAACAAAGATGTCTTCAATAATGCGAACACCGTGACCTAAACGAAGAGTTCTACCATCAACCAGTGCATCTTTGATTGAGTCCCTACCAGCGCCTTCACCAGCGTGCAGGGTAACCGGCATCAGTTGCTCATTGAGCCACTTGAATGCTTCAGCATGACGAGATGGGCTAAAGCCAGCCTCTGGACCTGCATAGTCAAAGCCAACAACGCCGCGATCACGGTAGGCAACAGCCAGTTCAGCAATCTCTTGAGCCCTGTTGTTTTGTCTCATAGCAGTTACTAGCTGACCTGTGACTAGATAGCCGCCCTTAGCTTCAACTTCTGCTCTACCCTGGCTTAGGCCCTCTTCAACGTATTCAACTACCTCTTCAAGAGTTAGGCCCTTTTCAAGATGCTGCTCTGGTGCGTAACGTACCTCACCGTATATCACGCCATCGGCTGCTAGATCTAGGGCAAATTCTCGAGCTACTCGAATGAGGCCTTCTTTGGTTTGCATAACTGCACAGGTGTGCACAAAAGTTTCTAGGTATCTTTCCAAAGAACCTGAATCACAGGATTCTAAGAACCACTGGCGCAAGTCTTTGGCATTATCGGCAGGAAGCTTATGTCCAATCTCTGCTGCAAGCTCAACGATGGTTTGTGGACGAAGTCCACCATCTAGGTGATCGTGCAGTGAAACCTTAGGTAGCGCTTGGATATTTAGATTAGACATTAATTCATTTCTCTTTATGCGTTGATACTGTCAAGGATAAGCGGTGTGTAACTCGATGAGGCTGAATCCTCAATCTTGATTCCACCTTCAAGAGCATCAATTGCTCTCTCAAAGCGTTCTGCTTCATCAGTGTAAAGGGTAAGCAGTGGTTGACCCTTCTCAATCTTCTCTCCACGCTTAGCGTGAATAATGATTCCTGCACCGAATTGAACTGGATCTTCTTTACGAGCACGACCTGCACCCAGTCGCCATGATGCTGTTCCAACAGCTAGTGCATCTAGTTCGTTTACGAAACCAGAAGCTTCAGCCAAGATTACGTGCTCATGCTTGGCAACCTGCATCTTTGCAGTTGGGTCACCGTGCTGTGCTCTAATCATTTCGTTCCACTTATCCATGGCACGACCATCCTTTAGCGCTGCTGCAACATCCACATCGCTCTTACCTGAAAGTCGAAGCATTTCTGTAGCAAGGGCAACCGTGATATCAATTAGGTCTTGAGATCCACCACCAGCAAGAACTTCAACAGCCTCTTCAACTTCTAAGGCGTTACCCACCTTGCGACCTAGTGGTGTTGACATATCGGTAAGTAGTGCGCTGGTCTTCACTCCTGCATCAGCACCTAATTGAGTAAGAACTTGAGCCAGTTCCCTTGCTCGATCTAGGTTTTTCATGAAGGCACCTGAGCCAACCTTCACATCAAGCACCAGCGAGGAGGTGCCTTCAGCAATCTTCTTGCTCATAATTGAGCTAGCAATAAGAGGGATGGCCTCAACAGTGCCAGTGACATCACGAAGGGCATAGAGCTTCTTATCAGCAGGGGCAAGGCCTGCACCAGCGGCACAAATAACAGCGTTAACCTGCTGAAGCTGGTCAAACATTTGCTGGTTGGTAAGTGTAGCCTGCCATCCAGGAATGGCCTCAAGCTTGTCTAAGGTTCCGCCAGTGTGACCTAAGCCACGACCACTTAGTTGTGGAACAGCAACTCCGAAGACAGCCACAAGAGGCGCGAGCATCAAGGTGATCTTGTCGCCCACTCCTCCAGTTGAGTGCTTGTCAGCAGTTGGCATAGTAAGTGAGCTGAAATCTAATCTTTCACCGGTAGCAATCATTGCCAAAGTTAGATCTTTGATTTCTCTTCTATTCATTCCATTTAGCAAGATAGCCATAGCCATGGCAGACATTTGTTCATCGGCAACTACGCCGTTGGTGTAATTAGTAACAAGCCAATTAATCTGCTCGGTTGTAAGTTCTTGTTTCTCACGCTTAGCAACAATTAGTTCAACAGCGGAAAATTCTTTAGACACTTGAGTTCCTAGTTTCTTTCATCTGCGCCGAAACCTTCGGCTAGGTCCCTAGGACCAAATGCATCAGGCAGAACCTGTTCAATAGTTTTGATTCCTGAAACTGTTTGCAACAGCATTCCCTCTTTTGAGTGTTCAAACAGAAGCTGACGACATCTACCGCAAGGCATCAAAATGTTCTCTGCCCCATCAACACAGTAGAAAGCAACTAGCTTGCCGCCACCGGTCATACTCAGATTGCTAACTAGTCCACACTCAGCACACAGCCCAACACCGTAACTAGCATTTTCAACATTGCAGCCAGAGACAATTCGACCATCATCAACTAGAGCAGCAGCTCCAACTGGGAAGTGACTGTATGGAGCATATGCTTTTTGCATTGCCTTGATGGCTGCATCTTTAAGTAGATCCCAATTAATATCTTGAGTCATTGTCTTAGCCCTTTACATATGGTTGGCCGGAGGCTGCTGGTGGTTTCACTCTTCCAGCAAAACCAGCTACTGCCACCAAGGTCACTAGGTAAGGAACCATAGTGATGAAGTCAACCGGGATACCAGGAGAGACCTGGTTTGCCCAGACTTTGAGAATGATTGTGAAACCGAAAAGCAATGCTCCTAGAGTCACATAGATTGGCTGCCAGCGACCCAGAATAACAACCGCAAGGGCAATAAAACCAAGGCCTGCAGACATTTCACGACCAAATGAGCCTACGTTTCCAAGAGTTAGCGAAGCACCACCTAACCCTGCAACAGCACCTCCGATAGTTACCCACCAGAATCTGGTTCTACCCACGTTGATTCCAACTGTGTCAGCAGCTAGTGGATGTTCACCAACGGCACGTGCACGAAGACCAAGCTTGGTTCTGAATAACACATACCAAAGCAATGGCACAAGAATGAACATCAAATAAACGGTAATTCTGTTGTTGAACAGAACCTGACCTAGAACAGGAATCTCTGACAGCAAAGGAATTGGTAGCTTCTCAAAAGTTCCAGGGAAGTTGCGGTTAATGCTGTCATCGTCAACCCAAGCTGAATACAAGAAGTTGGTAACTCCTATAACCAAAACGTTTAGCAGCACACCGATAATGATCTGCTCAACTAGGTACTTGATTGCAAGAGATGCAAGAACCATGGACAGTAAACCTGCCGCAATCATCGCTGCAATCATTCCGATGTATAAGTTGCCAGTCATGGTACCTAGCACCGCTGAAACAAATGCACCGGTTAGTAGCTGACCTTCGATGGCAATGTTTACAACACCAACACGCTCAGACATGATGCCAGCCATTCCACCAAAAATAAGTGGGATAGCTAATACCAAAGTGTTACCCAAAATGAAAATCATTTGCACACCTTGGGTTGCTTCAGTAGCCAACCAACCAAGCAGGGCCATCATCGCACCTAAAGAATAGATTGCAATTAGCCATACCGGAGTTCTTCTTCCACGAAGGCTTAGAACAATCGAGAGTAAGCCGATAAGCAGTAGCACTGCTCCAACAAATGTGCAGAAGAGCATTGAGTTGACAACAAACGGTGGAAGTTGAATTGCCTCACGCTTATCGCTCCAGACAAAACTGATGTCTCCTGCTTTGCCTAGGAATCCGAAGAAAACTAATACAACGAAAGCTGCAACTACCAATGTGATTGGAGTTTTAAGACTTGGCTTTGTTTCAGCCGATGAAAACATTCCTGGAGTGACTTCTACATTTTTCATTATTTGATCACCTTTGCAGCTTTAGCCTTTTGAGCTGATTCAAAAACCTTAGGGCTAGGTACCGGTAATCGATAGAAAGCCCTAATAATTGGCGGAGCAGCAATAAAGAGAACAATCAAAGCCTTGACTACACCCAGCACCTCAGGAGAAACACCGGCTACCTGCATAGTTGCA
>JAPLAJ010000004.1 GCA_026393335.1 Rhodoluna sp.
CGAAATTTAACAGCCAGTGGCATTAACGCTAAAACTTCATCGATTACCTTATTTTGGGTTTCAAGAGGTTGAGACTCCTGCTTTAGAGAACCTAGATAGATTGACCTCAGGTCAGGGTGGGGATAACGAGAAGCTTGCCTACCGAGTTATGAAAAGAGGGGCTGAGCTAGATAGTGCTCTGGAAGACATGTCTTCTGTTGATGCTCTAGCTGATCTAGGTCTTCGATTTGATCTAACTGTTCCTTTGACTAGGTTCTATGCAACTAATAGGAATGAACTCCCTACAGTATTCAAAGCCATTCAGATGGGTCCAGTCTGGAGAGCAGAGCGACCACAGAAGGGTCGTTACCGTCAGTTTGTTCAGTGCGACATTGACATCATCGGAGATGATTCAGTTCTTGCTGAGATTGAACTACTAAATGCGTCTCTTGCTGCTTTAGATGCACTGGGTCTAAACAAAGCAGTTATTCGTGTTAATCATCGAGAACTACTTACCTCTTTATTAGATGGCTTTGGAGTAAAAGCAGAAGATCGTTCTTCAGCGATGATTACCATCGACAAGCTGGACAAGATTGAAGCAACCGGTGTTGTTAGTGAACTTAGAGAGCGTCTAGGGGATTCGGTAGCTGACAAGGCTAAGGCTTGGTTAGCTAAAGCTGACACTAGTGTTCCTGATGTTCTTGCACCTATCTTTAGTGCAGTAGCTGAGGGTCGTCTTCGCTTTGATCCAACACTTGTAAGAGGTATGGGTTATTACACCGGAACCATCTTTGAAATAGAGATGCCAGGATCTGGCTCTGCTATTGGTGGCGGTGGTCGTTATGACGGCATGGTTGGTAAATGGCTAGGAACTGATGTTCCTGCTGTTGGCATTTCTATTGGCTTTGAAAGAGTTGTTGAGCTAATTGAAACCCAGATTAAGGCTTCTGGGGTAGTGCTAGTTCTTGAAGATAGTTCACTTGAGGTAATTAATAAGGCAGTTGCTTTCCAGAAGCAACTGATTGACTCTGGTAAGGCTGTTCGTTTAGAGATAAAGCCTAAGAAGCTGAATGTATTGCTAGATAGCCTTGTGGCTAATGGCTTTAGTGAGTTTGCTCTAGTTGGGTCAGAGACTGCAGAGCTCAGTTTTAAGTCAATCGGCAACTAAACTTGAACTAACCCCAAAGGCGTGTTTTTAAGGCTTTAGCCATAATCAAATAACTATCTAGGAGAACCATGTCCATCATTGATGCAATCGGCGCAAGAGAGATTCTTGACTCAAGAGGAAACCCAACTATCGAAGTTGAAGTTTTACTAAGTGATGGATCCTTTGGTCGTGCAGCTGTTCCTTCAGGTGCTTCAACTGGTGCTTTTGAAGCTCACGAATCTCGTGATGGCGACAAGAAGCGTTACATGGGTAAAGGTGTTCTAGATGCAGTCAAGGCTGTTGTTGACCAGATTGGTCACGATGAGACAGGTTTGATTGACTTTGATTCACTAGATCAGAGACTTGTTGATGCAGCTCTTATTCGTATGGATGGAACTCCAACTAAATCCAACCTAGGAGCTAACGCAATCCTTGGTGTTTCTCTAGCTAATGCTCGTGCAGCAGCTGAGTCAACTGGTCAGCCGCTATACCGTTACCTAGGTGGACCTAACGCTTACACACTTCCTGTTCCACTGATGAACATCATCAATGGTGGATCTCACGCTGACAACGGTGTTGACATCCAGGAGTTCATGATTGTTCCGATTGGTTTTGATTCCTTTAGTGAAGCACTTCGTGCCGGCACTGAGGTTTATCATTCTTTGAAGGCGCTACTTAACTCAAAGAACCTAGCAACAGGTCTAGGCGATGAGGGTGGCTTTGCTCCTGATCTGCCAACTAACCGTGCAGCGCTAGAACTTATCTCAGAAGCTATCAATGGTTCAGGTTATGTTCTAGGTAGGCACTTTGGTTTAGCACTAGATGTTGCAGCAACAGAGTTCTATGACGAGAAGACTGAGAGATACAGCTTCGAAGGCAAGAAACTTACTCGTGAAGAAATGACTTCTTACTACGAAGGTCTTGTAGCTGACTTCCCACTAGTTTCTATTGAAGATCCACTAGCTGAAGATGACTGGGCTGGTTGGACTAAGATTACAGCTGCACTTGGTAACAAGGTTCAACTTGTTGGCGATGACTTGTATGTAACAAACCCTGCTCGTTTGCAGAAGGGTATTGATGAACTAGCGGGTAATGCCATCTTGGTAAAGGTAAACCAGATTGGAACTCTAACTGAGACTCTAGATGCTGTTGCTTTAGCTCAACGTTCAGGTATGAAGGCAATCATCTCGCACCGTTCAGGTGAGACAGAAGATACCTTCATTGCTGACCTTGCTGTTGCTACCAACGCTGGTCAGATCAAGACTGGTGCTCCTGCTAGAAGCGAAAGAGTTGCTAAATACAACCAGCTACTTCGCATTGAAGAAGAACTACAAGATGCTGCTTACTACCCAGGAGCAGCTGCGTTCCCTCGTTACAAGGCTTAGTTAGAAAAAATGGTGAGTCGTCCAAAC
>JAPLAJ010000176.1 GCA_026393335.1 Rhodoluna sp.
CCTTTTTCAAATTTATCTATAGATAACTCCACTGCCTGACTAAAGTTCATCAAAGAAGTAAATTCGTGCATTGCTCTGCCGCCATTAGGCAATCGAAGCACACCATTTCTGATTGCTCCTTTTACTCGGGGCAAAAGAGTCTGATCATCTGGACCAATCAATGCATGCGGACGCAAGATGATTGCCTCTCGCTCTTCCCTTACATAGATTTGCTCAGACTCAAACTTAGATTTCGAATAGCTATTTAGAAATGGATACATTCCTGTGGCTTGGTTAGTGCTTACCTGAATACTTGGCTTTCTCAAGTCGTAGACACTTGAAGAGCTAACTAAGATTTGTGGCCCAGAAGAAATAGCAAGGCAGTTTTTGGCAATATCAAGATTTGTGTTTAACAGCTCCGCGCTAAAGCCATCCCTTGTTACTGCAGCTGAATTGATAACAAGCGACTCACTCAGGTCACTCAGTTTTATCGGCTTAGTCAAATCGTGAGAAATAAACTCCAACCCAGAAATACCAGGGTCATTTCTAGAAATACCAATGACTTCATGACCTGCAGTTATTAGGTGCTTGGCAAGATAACTCCCAAGTGTTCCACTGATACCTGCAATAACTATTCTCAATGCTTTGCCTCGGCTAATTCTTTTCTGGCTATCTCAAGAAGTTTTGCCATGTCCCGTTTGTTATCTCTACCGGTAAGCGGCATTGTTTGCAGGAACACCACTTTATCGGGCAGTGCTTCCTTATCCACATGCACAGGAAGCTCAGAGCGTATGCGCTCTCGTAATTGACTGGAGTCAGGCATTCCTGGATCTAACAAGATAAAGAGAACGATTTGGTCATCCTGAAACTGATCTGGAACGCCGACCATGACAGCGTCTAACACTCCACGTATTGTGGTGATACCAGGTTCATAGAGGCTTGGATAGATGTTCATCTCGCCACGAATCATCATGTTCTTCTTACGACCTAGCATGTGAAGGTTACCGCGTTCATCTAATCTCATGAGATCACCGGTTGGATGCCATTGCTCGGGTTGAAGACCTAGGTAGTTCTTCATGAGACCAGAACCCCGAACCTCAAGTTCATTGTCGCTAGCTAGTCGTATATCTACACCTTGGATTGGTTGGCCAATAAAATCTCCCTTTACATTGGAGAGCTTCTCTCGACCATCGCAGTATGCAACAGGAAGAATCTCGGTCATACCGTAAAGGCAAGGAATGTGGGTATCTTCACCCACCACATCAATAACCCGTTGCACCAAGCTAGGCGGTATTGGTGCACCACCCATACCGAAATACTCGATCTCATTCTTTTGAGCTCCTTGGGCTTCAAGTTCTGTCATTAGATCAAGTGCAGATGTTGGAACAGCAAAGTATTTATTGCAATTCAAATCAGGCTTTCGATCTGGGATAACCCAGGTAGCACCTGAAGAGATCGCCACCATCCCCACTGTGATAGGGCCACAATAAAACCTATCTTTTTCTTTGAAATCAAAGATTCGTGCAGTTTCAGCAAAATTAGCTGAAATAGATTCCAGCGAGTGAACTACACCTTTAGGCTCTGCGGTAGTGCCACTGGTGAAAACAATTATTGAATCTGAATCCTTTACTCGCCTACTTGGCGCTAGCTGACTAACTGGGCTGAAGAACTCGTTTCTAATACTTCTTGCCCGCTTTGGTAGAAAAGGAAGCCTGCGACCAGTGAAATAGAAATCAGCACCTGAGATAGCACCGTAATCTGCAATTGAAATTTTTAGAAATTTCCTCAACAAGGAAGCTTTAGGGGAACCAATTGTGAAAAGTGTGGATTCTGCAATCACAAACTTTGGATCTAATAGTCCGATTCGAACATGGAATGAGTTGATAGCCGTAAAAGGATCTAGGAAGGAAACTCGCAGACCGGCCCGAGCTAAACCAAGTACCAAACTGATTGACTGAGGTGTTGGCTTACTTGCAAAGACAAAAGTGTCACCCGGTTGGTATCCCAAACGATAGGCATTTGATGAAACAAGTTCAATGTTTCGCCATAGTTCCTGAAATGAGATGGACTGCCCTGAGACTTCAAC
>JAPLAJ010000066.1 GCA_026393335.1 Rhodoluna sp.
AAGGCAGTGAATGTGCCAACCGCTCTGATTGTTGTATCGGCTCTTGCCGGTGGTGCTCTTGCTGGAGTTCTAGGATCTCTGCTTGCCATCCCAACAGCTGCAACCATACTGCTGATACTTCGTGAAGTATGGGTACCTAGACAAGATAAACGCTAGGGCGTATAAAACTCAGGTAAGGGAAACTTAGTTGGGTTGGTTACCTTTACTATCTCGTCTAAGACTCTTTTAGTAGCACTTTCGCCAACCCAAAGATGCTTAGCATCTAGGACATTGATTAACTCAATCGACTTGATAGCAAGAAAGCGTATGGCTGCTTCATCAGGTTTTAGATAGTCATCTAGCTCTGGGATGAGAGCAACAAGTTTCTTATCAACACTATTCCAGCGCTCTAGCTCTGCAACACTGGTTCTGTGTAGCGGTGGTGAGAGTAAAACTGCACCAAGCACATCAAGATCAGGTCCATACTTCAATGCCAACTCTGTGCCAAAGGACCAACCAACAAGCCAAATGTTTGGCAGGTTATGTTCATGCGCATAAGCCACAGCCGCTTCTACATCTAGTTTTTCTAAAACTCCACCATTGAATTCACCTTGGCTTGTGCCATGAGGCGAACTTGTGCCGCGAGTATTGAAGCGAAGAATGGCTAGGTCGGCTAGAGCGGGAAGTCTGTTGGCTGCTTTTCTATAGATATGTGAATCCATGAATCCACCTGCTGTTGGCAGAGGATGGAGCATGATTAAAGTCGCTATAGGTTCCTTATCAAGAGGTAGCGCAAGTTCTCCTATAAGAGTTAGTCCATCTGCAGTGTTTAGTTCTAGCGGAATTCTTTTTGAAGGTAATTCAACCGAAGATCTGATTTCTATCTGACTCAAAACAATCTTCCTTGGAACTTCTTCCAACAGGCATTGTGAAAGTGTCGACGCTTCTCAGGCCCATATGCACTCTCCCAGGCAACTACGTGAGAGATTCCAGTGCCAAAGCTAAGTGAGCAGAACGGGCATATCCATTTCTTTGTTTCTTCTGCATTGTTACCAGATGTGCTCTGCACATAAAACTCAACTCCGTTTTTGATCACACTGGTTTTTATGCCATCTCTCAAACGGATAATGTCGATAGGTTCTTCATCATCGTTGTTTCTTTGAAACCCTTTAGGTTTATTGTTTCTACCCACGATTTAGTACCAATTGAACTTATTGGAGTGAGCCATAGCTCCACAAGGAGCACCATAGCGGCTCTTGATATAACTAATTCCCCAGCGAACCTGAGTTTCTGGATTGGTCGCCCAGTCAGCACCCATCTCAGCCATCTTGCGACCTGGCAGTGACTGCGGAATTCCATAGGCCCCTGAAGACTTGTTCAAAGCATCCCAACGCCAATTGGACTCTCTCTCCCAAAGAGCAACTAGACATGAGTACTGATCTCTTCCCCAGTTGTTCTTATTTACCAGAGAGTATGCGAACTCTTTGATTGAGCCTGTTTCAGGAGTAGCGGCATTGGCCACATAGATAGCAGCTGCTTCATCCCCTGTGACAATTGCCCAGCCGCCGCGCTCAAAGCTAATCTTCTGCTGGGATGTGAAGCCATAGATTTGGTCGTCTTCACCGGTATTTGAGTATGAAGAGTTGTAGGCATATGCGGAGGTAAGCGCACCCCCATAAGGGTCAATGACTGTGACCATGGCGTAACTAGCGATACAGGTGATAGCAATAACGTTGGCTGTTAGAACCTTGATTTTCTTAGCTAACTGCAGGTTTTCTAACTTGGGAGCTAGCTTGCGGCCAAATATGCGCTGAACTAGGCGTTTTCCCATTGAAGGTCTAACCAACTCGTATCTACCCATTTGTTCACCGCCTTAGCTTCAAACACCAAGTTTACCCGAAGGTCTTGAGCAGGCCTAGAGGCTAGCCCCTTGGAATCAGCTGATTAGGGCAGTTTTTGAGCACCCTAGACATTGCATCACGTTCTGCTTTAGTTACCCAGAGCAGGTATTTACGCTTAACAGCAATCTGTCTAGAAACATAGGAGCAACGGTATTTGCTATTCGGAGGAAGCCAGCTTGCTGCATCACTATCGCTTTTTTGCATGTTTGCAGGTCCATCAACAGCCAATAGATTCAACGGATCGTTATAGAAGGCAAAGCGTTTGGAGTATGAAAGCTGCTGTGCTCCTTTTTGCCAGGCATCGCTGACGGCAACAACGTGATCTATTTGGACAGCACTGGAGGTACTAACTCCTCTAACGAAGTAAATCTTTTTGGCTGTGTATGGGTCGTTCAAGATGCCGGTAGCAACTGTGCATCTTGGGGATTCTCGCCAAGTGATTGATTTTAGATCTCTGCGAAGAATGTAGTTTCTTGCATCGCATTCACCAATGTCACCCCAACCATCGCTAAACAGGTCTCTGTCATAACCAGTCTTTGGCGCTCTGCCTTTGACTGGAATCTTGGCTAGTGCCACGGTTGCTTTGGTTCCAGTTGCAGCATTACTAAAGGTTGCTTGTGTTTGTGTGGAGACTAAACCGGCTAACAGTCCTAAAGCTAAAGAACTAGCGGCGACCTTTTTGAAGTGCTTGCTCACGCTGAAGCGTTTCAACAACTTTCTCCAGGAATGCGTCAACTTGGTACTCTGCATAACCGCCCCTCCTTGACTTGAATGTTGCTATACGAAGTTCTTTCACTGTCAATTTTGCCTTATTTTCAAGACTTTTCCCCAGTTGAGAACATAACTTGTCAACCTGCTTGGTGCTATAACCCCGATTAGGCCACAATCGCTTAGAGAATTTTCTGCGTCTAGGCTTGTTGCACCTTGCCAGCACAAGCTTTTTCAGATCTGAAAGGTTTTCGGTGTAGTCAAAATAACCAATCTTGAGTAACTCTTGACCATACTCATTGGCTGCAAAGACATCTTCAAGCTTTTCTAAAGCGGCATCAACTACCGATATTGAATAGCCATTTCTCTCAAGTTCAAAACGAGTAGTTCTAACATCCATCGAGGTGAGCAGAGCTTTTGAGGTATCGGTGTATTGCTCTCTAGCAAGTTTGAGAAACTCATCAACTTGGCTAATCTTGTAGCCACGTTTTCTTTTGCCTGAACGAATAAATGCGTAACTCACTTCTCTATTCTCTCAAAACATTTAGAAGAATCTGACACTAAGAGCCATCATTAGATATGAGCTCAAAGCCGCAGGAAGCATAGAGTCTAGGCGGTCCATCATTCCACCATGACCTGGAATTAGAGAAGACATGTCTTTGACACCAAGGTCTCTCTTGATTAGAGATTCAGCAAAGTCACCTAGAACCGCTGACATCAAGATAACTCCGGCAAAGATAACTCCTAGCCACCAAGGCAGTTGCAATAACCATACGGTTTGCAAAACAGCGCTAGCCAAACCGAACAGAGCCGAGATGAAGAAGCCTTCCCAGCTCTTTTTAGGGCTAACCTTTGGAAGCATCGGGTGTTTACCAAGTTTTCTTCCAAACAGGTAAGCGCTGCTATCGATAATAATCACGGTAGTAACAAAAGTGATGATCCAATACTTGCCTTCAACAAAACCATTGTGGGCTGGCTCTCTAAACAGGAGTGCTGCAAAGCTCATAGTTAGTGGAAGGTAGATAACCACAAACGCAGAAGCAGAAAAGTCTCTGAATGCTTCAGCGAACGTTCTCTTTAGGGTGCCACGCATGATTAGGAGCTCAACACTTCTCCAGAGAACTAGTGCACCAACTATGGCCAGCACTCCCATCCACTGCGCTATTTCGCCTCCCCAATAGGTAAGCGGGATCACAATCAGAGAACCTATAGTTACAGGAATTCTTGGCACATGCCAGTTCTTTTGTCTAAGGGCAGTGGAGAGTTCCCAGCAACCAATTGCAATGGCTGTTGCGATAAAGAAAATGAATAACTCTTTGACAACCAGAACTGATGCTAGAAAAGCAAAGGACAGAAGCAACCCAAAGATTACTGATTGGGATAAAGATCTGCCGCCCTTGGCCTCTACTGTGCTCAACTAAACCTCGAGCAGTTCGGCTTCTTTACGCTTTAGAGCCTCGTCGATGTTATCAACGTTGGTCTTAGTTAGCGCTTCTAATTCTTTTTCTGCACGAGAAAGGTCATCATCTCCAGCAAGACCATCTTTCTTCAAGGCATCAAGATCATCTTTAGCTTTGCGTCTAATGTTTCTAACAGCGACTCTGTGATCTTCTGCTTTGGTCTTTACAACCTTCACATACTCTTTACGACGGTCTTCAGTTAGATCTGGAAGAGTGACTCGAACAAGTGCACCGTCGTTAGTTGGGTTAGCTCCTAGGTTAGGCATATCTCTAATTGCCTTTTCGATAGCAGCAAGAGCACCCTTGTCATAAGGAGTCACAACAATTGTTCTAGCCTCAGGGTTAGCAATAGAACCAAGTGAAGAAAGAGCTGTTGGTGTGCCATAGTAATCAACCATTAGCTTTTGGAATAGAGCAGGGTTCGCTCTACCAGTTCTAATAGTTGAGAAGTCTTCTTTAGCTGACTCGACAGCTTTGCCCATCTTCTCTCCAGCGGTAGCTAAGATTTCGGTGATCATGTTTCTCCTTATATGTGTTACTAAAAAGACTACGCTCTTACGCGAGTTCCAATGTTTTTACCTAACAGGGCCTTGGTGATGTTACCTTCAGGCTGCATGCCGAAGACCACCATAGGCATGTTGTTATCCATGCAGAGGCTAAATGCCGTTGAGTCAACAACCTTTAGCTTTTTCATTAGAGCTTCCTGGTAGGTAAGTTCATCAAGTTTCTTAGCCTTTGGGTCCTTCTTAGGATCTGCTGAGTAAACTCCATCAACACCGTTCTTGGCTACAAGAACTTCTGAGGCATGGATTTCTAGAGCTCTCTGTGCTGCGACAGTGTCAGTTGAGAAGTAAGGAAGACCAGCTCCTGCACCGAAGATTACAACTCTGCCCTTTTCCATGTGTCTGATGGCACGAAGTGGAATGTAAGGCTCGGTAACCTGAGCCATAGAGATAGCGGACTGCACTCTAGTGTCACAACCAGCTTGTTCTAGGAAGTCTTGAAGAGCAAGAGCGTTCATGACTGTGCCCAACATACCCATGTAGTCGGCACGAGATCTGTCCATGCCTCGCTGAGATAACTCTGCTCCTCTAAAGAAGTTACCGCCACCAACAACGATGGCAATTTCTACCTTCTTGGCAGCATCGGCAATTTCTTTAGCAATTGCTGCAACAACATCTGGATTTACTCCCAGGTTCCCAGCCCCAAAGGCTTCACCTGATAATTTCAACAAAACGCGACGTGGAGTTGATGGCATCTCTATCCCTCTCAAAGACCTATTCGTCTCTAGTTTAGGCCCGCAAAGGAAAAGGCTCGGTCTTTACAGACCGAGCCAATTCATTTTCAAGCTATTTGTCTTATGCGCCTACGCGGTAACGCACGAAAGCAGAGACGGTTAGACCGTGCTGCTCAAGTACCTTGGCAACGCTAAGTTTGTTGTCCTTGGCAAAGTCCTGCTCCAATAGACAGTTTTCCTTGAAGAATCCCTTAACGCGACCTTCAACGATCTTCTCAAGAGCAGCCTCTGGCTTACCTTCGTTACGAGCAGTCTCTGTTGCAATGCGACGCTCGGTGTCAACGATGTCCTGAGGGACATCTGCCATGGTTAGGTAGGTTGGGCTGAATGCTGCAATGTGAACTGCAACATCGTGAGCTGTTTCAACATCTGCACCCTTGAACGCAACTAAAACACCAACCTGTGGAGGTAGGTCCTTTGATGTGCGGTGAAGGTAAGCGTCAATGTTGTCATCTGCAACAACCGATAGACGACGAAGTTCAACCTTCTCGCCCATGATTGCAGCTTCATCAGTGATTGAATCACCAACAGTTCTACCAGCTAGTGGAGCAGCTAGTGCTGCCTCAACAGTGTCTGCACCTGCTGCTGCAATAGCATCAGCAATAGTTTCACCAAGAGCTACGAACTTCTCTGCCTTAGCAACGAAGTCAGTCTCACAGGCTAGTTCGATTAGGTAACCTTTGCCTGAAGCAACACGAGCAAGAACGATTCCGTTGCTTGTGGTTCTTCCTTCACGCTTGGTAACACCCTTGAGGCCCTTTAGACGAAGGAACTCCATCGCCTTATCGATGTTGCCATCAGCCTCATCAAGAGCACCCTTGCAGTCCATCATTCCAGCGCCTGAGCGATCGCGCAGAGTCTTTACATCTGCTGCTGTGTAGTTAGCCATGATTATTCAGCTTCCTTTGTAGTTTCGGTTTCAACAACTTCTGCAGGAGTTTCTACAACTGCTTCAGCTTCTGCTGCAGGTGCTTCAACAACTGCTGCTGCTTCTTTAGCTAGATACGCTTCCTTCTGAGCTGCGTTGTCTAGAAGTGCCTGCTCCCAGTCAGCTAGAGGCTGTGCAGCTTCTGGCTTTGAGTGACGCTCTTTTAGACCTTCAGCAACTGCATCTGCAATAACACGGGTAAGTAGGTGAACTGAACGAATCGCATCGTCGTTACCTGGAATACCGATTGTTACATCATCTGGATCACAGTTGGTGTCTAGGATTCCAATAACAGGAATACCAAGCTTCTTCGCTTCAGTAATTGCTAGGTGCTCCTTGATTGTGTCAACAACCCAGATTGCTGAAGGAACCTTAGTTAGTGTGCGAACACCACCAAGAGTCTTTTCTAGCTTTACCTTTTCACGGCTAAGAATCAAAAGTTCTTTCTTTGTGTATCCACTTGTCTTCTTGTCAGTGAAGTCCATGACTTCAAGTTCCTTTAGACGAGCAAGACGCTTTGAGACAGTCTGGAAGTTAGTCAATAGACCACCCAACCAACGCTCATTGATGTAAGGCATGTTTACACGCTGTGCTTCAGTAGCAATAGCTTCCTGAGCCTGCTTCTTAGTTCCAACGAACATGATTGATCCACCGCCGGCAACTAGGTCCTTGGTGAACTCATATGCCTTGTCGATGTGGGTCAGAGACTTAGCTAAGTCAATGATGTAAATGCCAGAACGGTCAGTTAAGATAAATCTCTTCATCTTAGGGTTCCAGCGTCTGGTCTGATGACCAAAGTGAACACCGCTGTCTAGCAGCTGGCGAACGGTTACTACTGCCATGGCAGTATCTCCTTTAAGACGCAATAGTGCGTCGATCAGTTGATTGTGAAAAGCGGTTGCTTGACACACCTGGTGCCGCATCCGATTTACCCGTGAAGCTTTGGGACTGACAAACCGGTATGTTATTCGACACGCGAAGTCGGTCGGCACATAGAAATTCAAGGTATTTATTCTTGGATTTATACGGCTGACCGCTAGTTATAAGCATAACAGGGCTCATCAGGAGTTTTCCACCCCCAGAAAACAACTAACCACAGGCAACCCCTCTGCTTGAATACTTGACGAATGACAGTCAAAAAGGCCCTGATATTCGTTATTGTCAGCGCAGTTCTGAGCCTAATTCCTGCCCAAAGCTCTGGAAAAGAGCAGATACTGGCTCTACCTCTTGCCATACTCACCCCAGCAGATACCTTGAACCAATACCTAGCTCCAATGACTGAGTATGGGGCTGGACATCGAGGCATTGACCTGCCAGCAGTAATAGGCGATCGGGTACTCTCCCCTGCAGCAGGTGTAATCAGCTTCATTGGGAAAGTTGGCTACCGAAATCTAGTTTCAATACGCTTTGGCAACAGCCTCACAGCTTCTATGGAGCCGGTCTGCTCAGAGCTTCTTGAAGGAACAGAAGTCTCTATTGGTGAAGATGTTGGTTTTGTTTGTGAACCTGATCCCGAATACCTCTGGCACTGCAGTGAGATTTGTTTGCACTTTGGCACAAGATCAGAAGCTGGATACTTTTCACCACTAGCCCTTATTGGAGGGCTTTCGCCATCAAGACTTGTTTATCAAGCCCGAGGATGAGCGTTCTTATAACCTGCTCGTAGTCTGTCCACTGACACATGGGTATAAATCTGAGTTGTGCCAAGACTTGCATGCCCGAGAAGTTCTTGAACAGCTCGAAGATCCGCGCCACCATCTAATAGATGCGTAGCTGCAGTGTGTCTAAGTGTGTGAGGACCAGCAACACCTGTTGAAGTGTTCACTAGAAGTCCAGCTACTAGTTCATAAACAGATCTAACACCAAGTCTTTTACCCCTGGTGTTCAGTAACAGGGCCTGCTCACCAGGAGCTGGGTTGAGTTTAGCTCGCACATTCAACCAGTTATCTAAGGCATCTCTGGCTGGTAATCCAAAAGGAACTACTCGTTCTTTAGAACCTTTACCAATTACTCGAAGAATATTTCTACCCAAGTCCACAGAGACAAGATCTAAGCCACAAAGTTCACTCACACGACAACCGGTGGCATAAAGCATTTCGAACACCAGAAGATCTCTAACCGCTGAGGCATCTCCTTCACTGGCTAAGGCCTTGAGTTGTCCAAAAACATCTTCGAGGGCATCCTTGGTGACAACTTTAGGAAGATGTCTATCAGCCTTGGGTGATTTCAATCTTTGACCAGGGTCAGCAACCACTAATTCTTCTGATGCAAGCCAAGCGGTGAATGATCTAATCGCTGCACTTTTTCTAGCCAAAGTACTTTTAGCAGATTGACGCTGACTTACCTCCCATAGCCAATCTCTGAGCAGTTCAAGATTGATTTCTTTCACTTCAACTATTTCTTTACCTTCAAGGTAGCTAGAAAGATCTAGAACATCACTTAGATAGCTTTTGACAGTGTTGGCAGAATAGCCACGAGCAGCGTGAAGGTTAGCGGCAAACCTTTGCCCCTGTATTGCTATTTCACTGTGCATACTTCAAAGCGTATTTGACGATTTCATCCAGCCGTTGGAGGTTCGAAGCACAAGCCCCAACTTCGCCAGCGATTCCAATGCGAAGCCTGCCTCATTTAGAGTCATCCCAGAAATTCTGGCAACTAACTCGGTTGGCTGCTCGAAGAAGCCAAGGCCATCTAGTGCTCTTATCTGGTTAGCCGGCAGTTCAAAACTTAGTGTTTCTTGCTCACCGTTTCTAAAGTTCAAGAGCTCAAACAAATCTGCAGGCGTACTTATAAGCTCTGCTCTGCGTTCTCTGATGAGGCGATGGCAGCCTGCTGACCTGGTTGAGTTGATAGGACCAGGGATTGCTCCAACCTGTCTATCGAGCTCGTTGGCATGACCTGCTGTATTGATTGAACCTGACCTGTAACCTGCTTCGATTACCACAGTTGCTTTTCCCATTGCAGCAATCAAACGGTTTCTTTGTAGAAAGCGCCAACGTGCTGGAGCGGTACCCGGTGGCATTTCTGAAACAAGTAAGCCGCTGTGCTTTATTTGTTCGAAGAGATCGAGGTTTCTAGGTGGATAGAGCCGGTCAAGGCCACCTGCCATAACTGCAATTGTTTGACCGTTGGTTTCAAGTGCGCTGCTGTGTGCTTTTGCATCTATGCCCAGAGCACCACCTGATACCACGACATAACCTTTTGAAACAGCGGAGTGCACAATGTCTTGGGTGATCTCTAAACCATAAGAACTTGCAATGCGGGAACCAACAACCGATATTGTTTTTGAATTATCCAAAACACTCTGCTTACCAACAAGCCAGAAAACAGCAGGTGTTGCATCCCCTAAATCAAGAAGTCCCTTAGGCCAGTGCTTCGAATCAGCTGTTATGACAGATCCTCCGAGAGTTTGAATAACTTCTAACGACTTATCCACGTTGACTATGTTCAGTCTTCTCTTCCAACACTCAAGCGAATCTTCAAGTGTGGAGATAAAGTTAGGTGCTCTAAAAGGGTCTTCGGGTAGCAGTGTTGCTATATCACGAGCAGATTTAGCTCTGAGGATTTCAAATAATGATTCCTCTGTGCCAAGAGTTCGTCTGAGCATTCCTGCCATTTGATCGCCTGGCTCACAGAGCAAACTCCAGGTGGCAGCGGCTTTTAGATTGGATTCATTCACTCAATCAGTGTCAAACACAGCAAAGCCCAATGGGGGATCTTTTCGAGGATTGTGGAGAACGGAGAGCTATTCGCCCACTGTTAATTCTTTAGGTAGGTCATAGGCCTTGCCGGTTAGTTCTTCGATGTTTAC
The DNA here is from genome assembly GCA_026393335.1 of Rhodoluna sp. Lineage (GTDB taxonomy): Bacteria > Actinomycetota > Actinomycetes > Actinomycetales > Microbacteriaceae > Rhodoluna. The sequence continues at coordinate 10,085 of JAPLAJ010000066.1, forward strand.
ATCTTTGAAAGTTAGAACTCGAACATTCTTCACAAAACGATCGGTTCTGTATATGTCCCAGACCCAGACATCTTTCATCTCAAGTTCAAAATAGAAATCTGTAGCAGTATCTATTCTTTTGAAGTCAACTTCATTAGCAAGGTAAAGTCTGCGTTCTGTTTCGATAACAAATCTAAAAGTATCTGCAACAGTTCTGTACTCGCGGAAAAGGGCTAGTTCAGCCTCGCGGTCATAATCGTCAAATTCGTTCTCATCCATGTGGGTAAAAGTCTATCTCGCAAGAATCTTAGTTAGCCAACTAAGCCGGTGAACTGGGGATGGACCTTGTTCCCGAAGTGCAGCGATGTGGCCTTCAGAGGCATAGCCCTTATTGGAAGCTAGCCCGAAGCTAGGGTACTGCTCATGGATTTCTAGCATCAATTTATCTCTAGTGACTTTAGCCAGTACTGATGCACAGGCCACAGATACGCAGTCTCGGTCAGCCTTGGTCTTGACTGTAACTGGCATTCCTAATGCTCTAGCACCTAGCCAGTTGTGTGCACCATCGAGGATCATAATGACCCCATCCTGAGTTATTGCTTGCTGCAACGCAGGGTCTCTAACTAAAGCTTCGAGAGCTCTAGCACCTGCAAGGCTAAGCGCTTCAATGATTCCCTTAGATTCAATTTCTTCAACGGTAGCCATACCAACAGCCCAGCCACTTACCCAATTGCCCACAAGTGGAAATATCTCTTCTCGAGTTTTCTCTGAGATGAGTTTGCTGTCCTTTAGTTTCTCAGGCCAACCAACAAGTTCTCTTTGACTATCAAGTAATGCCACACCAACAGCAACCGGTCCTGCAATTGATCCTCGACCAACCTCATCGATACCTATAACGAATCGAGTTCCCGTTTCGAAAAACGAGTTCTCAAAACTAAGGCTTGGGAGCTGGGACGTCTTTGAAGACATTAGGGAAGTTATCTAGCAAGCTCATGTTGCTTAGTGGCCACGAAATTACAAATGCTCGTCCAACGACATAGCTCTTTGAAACGAAACCTTTGCCTGGAGTGTTTGGGTGATATCTTGAGTCTTCGCTATTACCTCTGTTATCACCCATGACCCAGAAGGAATCTTTAGGAACAATCACATCAAACTCAGTGTTAGAAGGATTCGAACCTTTAGCTAGGTATGGCTCAACGATTGCTTTGCCATTGATTGTGATGCGATTATCTCTATCGCAGCAAACAATTCGATCTCCACCTTTACCAATAACTCTCTTCACAAGATGTTGGTTGTTATCAGGAGCTGAGATTCCTATGAAGGTAGAGAAGAATTCCGAGATTTGAGCTAATGGATGAGTTGCCTTTGTCTCTGGAACACTACCAAGCCAACCACCTGGATCTCTGAATACAACTACATCGCCGCGTTCAAGTGGAACAACGTTTGGAACAAACTGATTGACGATGATTCTGTCGTTGATTTGTAAGGTGTCAAACATTGAACCGGAAGGAATGTAAAAAGATCTAATAAAGAAAGTTTTGATTACAAAAGAAATAATCAGAGCAGAAATCAAGATCACTACAGTATCAACTAGAAAAGCAATAAGAGCATTTTTAGCTTTGAGCTTTCTAAGCTTTTCTCTGGATTCCTTAAATGGACCCCTAAGAGGCTTTTCTACTTTTTCTTTTTTAGCCATGATGGAAGGTTAAACCCTCTGCCTGATAACTATCTGAGACTAGTTAGCTGATGTAGTGTTGTCGCGCTTCTCGCGAATCTTGGCCTTCTTACCACGTAGGTCACGTAGGTAGTAAAGCTTCGCACGACGCACTGCACCACGAGAGACAAGTTCAATCTTGTCTAAAACTGGAGAGTGGATTGGGAAAGTTCTTTCAACACCAACCTGGAAAGTTACCTTACGTACGGTGAATGTCTCGCGGACACCAGCACCTGAACGACGGATTACAACACCCTGGAAAACCTGCACACGGCTACGGTTACCTTCGATGATGTTTACGTGGACCTTTACGTTGTCTCCTACGCGGAAAGCTGGGACATCGGTCTTTAGGTTTGGAGCATCTACTGAATCTAGAATTTGCATTTTTCTGCCTTCTGTTCTTGCCTGCAGGTCAATAACGGGTATTTGTTAGTTTTTCGAATTTGGTGCTTTTGCCTAATCTCCCCTGCGGCAGAGCTTTATTTAGGCAACCTGTACATCTTGCCACAAAAAGCAGGCTCAAGCAACGCCTAGTCCTCTAGAAGGTCAGGCCTAACAGCCTTGGTTCTCTCTAAAGACTGATCTTTACGCCACTTAGCTATCTCAGCGTGATTACCACCTCGAAGCACTTCTGGAACATCTAATCCTCGCCAAGAGGCAGGTTTTGTATAGCTTGGATACTCTAAAAGACCATCTGAGTGTGATTCTTCGGTAAGGCTCTCAGCATTGCCAATAACCCCTGGAATCAATCTGGCAATAGCCTCAATCATGGCTAGAGCTGCTACTTCCCCACCATTGAGGACATAGTCACCAAGGCTTATAAGTCTGAGCTCAGCCTTGTCCTTAGCCCAATCAAAGACTCTCTGATCAATACCTTCATACCTCCCACAGGCAAAAACAATGTGTTCTTTATTGGATAGCTCTTGAGCGGTGGCCTGCTTGAAAAGTTCTCCTGCAGGAGAAGGGACTACCAGAACAGTTGTTCCATCAGGATTCAATAATTCATCTAGAGCTTCTCCCCAAGGCTCTGGCTTCATCAGCATTCCTGCTCCACCACCATACGGGCTGTCATCAACAGTCTTGTGTTTGTCGTGGGTGTAATCCCGAAGATCTAAAGCTTCAAACTCAATGACGTTATTCTCCTGAGCTTTACCCAGTAGAGAAATATCTAGTGCTGAGAAATACTCAGGGAATATTGTTACAGCCTGAATCTTCATTACTCAGCGTCAATCTCTTCAAACAAGCCATTAGGAGGAGTGACAGTAACTGTCTTAGCGGCTATGTCCA
>JAPLAJ010000181.1 GCA_026393335.1 Rhodoluna sp.
AAGGTACCCCGGGGATAACAGGCTGATCTTGCCCAAGAGTCCATATCGACGGCATGGTTTGGCACCTCGATGTCGGCTCGTCGCATCCTGGGGCTGGAGTAGGTCCCAAGGGTTGGGCTGTTCGCCCATTAAAGCGGCACGCGAGCTGGGTTTAGAACGTCGTGAGACAGTTCGGTCTCTATCCTCTGCGCGCGCAGGAAATTTGAGAAGACCTATCCCTAGTACGAGAGGACCGGGATGGACTAACCTCTGGTGTGTCAGTTGTTCCGCCAGGAGCCCCGCTGATTAGCTACGTTGGGGAAAGATAACCGCTGAAAGCATCTAAGCGGGAAGCTTGCTTCAAGATGAGATTTCCATGACTTCGGTCGAGAGGCTCGCAGTAGACTACTGCGTTGATAGGTTGGATGTGGAAGTGAGGACTAAAGACTCATGGAGCTGACCAATACTAATAAGCCAATAACTTGATAACAATTTTTTGTTCGCGTCCACTATGTGGTTCCCGAGATATGATCGGGAATCTAAAGATCACACTTAACTGTGTGTCAACGATTCACATAACTCAATAGTGTTTCGGCGGCCATAGCGAGAGGGAAACGCCCGGTTACATTCCGAACCCGGAAGCTAAGACTCTCTGCGCCGATGGTACTGCAAGGGGGACCTTGTGGGAGAGTAGGACACCGCCGGACTTAATTTAGAAAAATGGCCACCTTGGATTCAAGGTGGCCATTTTTTGTTTAACGACACATTTAGAATTTAGAGGAGACATCATGAATGGTAGACCCGCACCAAAAGACCGCAGAAGCGCAGGCGGAGATGACAGGCGCAAGCCACCAGGAGCTGAGCTTCGAAGTGGTTCACGCGAGTCACGCCCTGACTGGCAAAATCGTGTAGCAACTCCTAGGAATGAGGATGCGCCTAAGTCACCCATGATTCCTGATGAAATAACCGATCAAGACTTGGAACTGGGAATCAGAGTTCAGCTGAAGACACTCACTGCTGAAAATGCTGAGATGACAGCAAGGCATCTTGCAATGGTTAGCCTTTTGCACGAACAAGACCCTGAATTAGCCCATCAACATGCTCTAGCTGCAGCCAGACGTGCAGGCCGCATCGCTATTGTTCGCGAAACACTAGGAGTTACTGCCTATCAGGTGGGGGATTATGGCCTGGCAATTAGAGAATTAACCACTTACCGACGTCTATCTGGGTCTAATGACCAGTTACCTATAATGGTCGATTCAGAAAGAGGGCTTGGCAGGCCTGAAAGAGCTTTGGATTTGGGCAGGTCAGTGGACAGGAAGTCGCTTCCGGCGGCGGTTCGGGTCAACCTAGCCATAGTTATGTCAGGTGCCAGGCTGGATCTGGGCCAGAATGACCTAGCCCTAGCGGAGCTAGAGATCCCAGAATTAGATCCAACAAAAGTTTTTGAGTTTTCCACAAATCTCTTCCGCGCGTACGCAGAAACCCTTATAATTGGGAACAGAGAAAGTGAAGCTAAGAAGTGGTCAGATTTAGCAGACCGCGCAGAGCGACACTTCCTCGGGGAACAAAACCCCGAGAACGAGGTCTTCTCAGTAATTGAGGAGATTCAGATTCCCGAGGCGTCATCAAAACTGGACCGTCACTCAAAATCCCAGCATGAACACGGTACCAGGGCGCCTCGGGATTCTTCAATTAACGAAGATCGACCTAGAAGAGATTCCAGAGACAAACCAGGTGAACGTCCTGCACGTCCACCATTCAATGCAGGACCTAGAAACAGCGGACCACCAGCTGGTGGTGGCGGACCAAGAGGCGGCGGAAAAGGTTTTGGTGGTCCACCTAAGGGTCGAAGCCGAGGACCTGGTCGTGGTCGATAAAAAAATCTGGAATCAATATGATTTGTTGTTAGCAGATCTTGATGGTGTTGTTTATGAGGGCAGTGTTGCAATTAAAAATGCAGTCGAAACTCTAAACAAGATTGTTGAAAACAATATTCCTGTTGGCTATGTAACAAATAATTCTTCTAGAAAACCAGAAACCATTGTTGCTCAACTTGTTGAGCTTGGATTAACTTCCAATCCTGAAGACATTATTTCTTCAGGACAAACTGCAGTAGAACTTTTGCAAACAAAGATTTCTGCTGGAGCTAAAGTTTTAGTTGTTGGTGGGGAAGGCCTAAGAGCTAGAGTGCTTTCTGGTGGTTTTGAAGTTGTTTCTTCAAGTGATGACAAACCAGAAGCAGTGATTCAAGGTTTTGCACCAGATGTGTCATGGAAAGATTTAGCCGAAGCGGCTTATTCAATTCAAAATGGTGCAATCTGGGTAGCTACAAACAACGACTGGACACTTCCTCAAGAAAAAGGTTTAGCACCAGGCAACGGAACTCTTGTTGGAGCAGTTCACACAGCGGTTGGTCAGCTACCTATTGTGGCTGGAAAACCAGAGACAGCAATCTTTCAAACGGCGATCAACCTGTTTCAACCAAACAAGGCAATCTTTGTTGGAGACCGCCTAGATACTGACATTCTCGGGGCCAACAGGGCAGCAATTGACAGTGTTCTAGTGCTAACCGGAGTTTCAACCCGTAAGGATGTATTGGCTGCAAGCCTTGAAGAAAGACCGGTATTCATTGTGGAAACTTTGCATGAACTGCTTGTCGAATACAAAGCGCCTAAGCAGACTAAACGAGGCTGGAGTTGCGGTGCGGCTAGTGTTGAATTGCTGGGCGATAAAGTTTTAGTTACTGAAGGTGACCCGCAATCCATTGAAGCATTGCGAGCAGCTTGTAACGTTATTTGGAATTCAGGTAAACACATTCACTTCCTGGATGTGCAAAGCGCACTGTATGAAAAGAAGGCATAAATGAACGACAGGCTAAATGAACTGGAAGCTGAGCTAGCCAGAATTGCTCAACTTAACTTGGATGAGCAACCGCAGGCGTTTGCAGAGCTGAAGGCAAAACTAGAAGAACAGCTAAATTCTGCAACCGAAGAAAACACAGAGATTTAAGTTGGATCAAAATTCAACGAGACTCGATGTAGCACTAGTCGATCGTGGACTTGCCAGATCCAGGAATCAGGCATCCAGCCTGATTGAATCTCGCCGTGTCTTTATCGATGGACGAGAAGCTCGTAAGTCTTCTCAGCCTGTTCCTGAAGCAGCTGAGTTAGTGGTACTGGAAGCAATCGATTATGTCTCTAGATCTGGGCACAAACTTGCCGCAGCTTTAGAAGAATTTACTGATATCGAAATTGTTGGAAAGATTTGTCTTGATGTAGGTGCCTCTACCGGTGGCTTTACCGATGTGTTGCTTCGTTACGGAGCAGCCAATGTGATTGCTCTAGATGTTGGACATTCTCAGTTAGCGCAATCACTTGCTGATAACCGGATGGTTATAAACATTGAGAACTTCAATGCTAGAGATCTAACACAGGAGAATCTTCAGAAGCTAGTTGGTTCTAGGCTCGACCAGAAAATCACGGACAACACCATTTCTTTAGTTGTCGCTGACCTAAGTTTTATCTCGCTGACGCTAGTCCTTGCTCAAATGAGCCAGATTGCACCAAAAGCTAACTTTGTCCTTTTGATTAAGCCTCAGTTTGAGGTCGGCAAGAAGTCCTTGGATGCCTCAGGCATCGTCAATGATCACAGACTTAGAGCCTCGGCTATCCGTCAGGTGATAGATGAAGCCAAGGCTCAGGGCCTAAATATTCAAGGGATTATCAAGTCTCCTTTGCCTGGAACCCACGGAAACGTTGAGTTTCTTGTCTGGCTTAATTCTGTGGAGACTGACCACAGTGTTGATTGGTCTGGCAGAATTGACGAACTAGCAAAAGAACGCGCGTAGATAAAGGGAGGCGATTGAAAATGACTGAATCTAGATACATTCTTCTGGTTGCCCACACCGGTCGCCTAGAAGCAGTCAACGCTTCCCAAGAAGCAATCGAACAGCTGGTCGCCGCCAAACTTATACCTGTGATGGCCTCCGAGCAAATTGTTGAAATTCAAGAGTTTCAGGCAAATCGCAATGCCAGCAGTGAGTTTTTGAGCCACGTTATTGAACTAGGGGTTACCGTTCCCGAGAGCGATCTAGAGCTAGTGATGGTTCTAGGTGGCGATGGAACGATTCTAAAAGCAGCCGAAATAGTCAGAGAGACAGCAACTCCTTTGATGGGTATCAACCTCGGCCACGTTGGTTTTCTGGCTGAAAGTGAACGCGAAGGTTTCTCAAACGCCGTTGCCAGAGTTGTCGATAGGGACTACATAGTCAAAGAACGTTTGACTTTAGATGTTCGCGTCCTAGTAGCAGGAAAAGAAGTTTTCAGAACCTGGGCTTTGAATGAA
>JAPLAJ010000050.1 GCA_026393335.1 Rhodoluna sp.
ACCTCTTGGGTTAAAGACTAAAGGCAGGCCATTTAGGCCTGCCTTTAGTTAGAAAACACTTACTTCTTGGCTACAACTTCTAGCTTTAGAGTTGCGGTCATGTCTGAGTGCAACTTAACGGTTGCCTCATAGCTACCAGTGGTTCTGATAGGTGAGAAGAAAGCGACCTTGCGCTTGTCGATCTCGCCCAAACCAGCTGCTGCAACTGCTGCTGCGACATCGCCAGTCTTTACTGCACCGAATAGACGGCCGCCAACTCCAGCCTTGACTGTAAGTCTGATTGTTGTGCCCTGTAGAGCGTCCTTGAAAGCCTGAGCTTCCTCGACTGTGGCAAGTGCACGAGCTTCACGACCAGCTTTGATCTGTGCAACCTGCTTCTCGCCACCCTTGCTCCACATAACTGCGAAACCGCGAGGTAGTAGGTAGTTACGTGCGTAACCGTTCTTTACCTCAACAACATCGCCTGCTGAACCTAGGCCTGATACTTCGTTAGTCAAAATGATTTTAGACATGTGATTTCCTTCTAGCGTCCTGCGCCTGCGTAAGGCATAAGTGCTACCTCACGTGCGTTCTTTACGGCTTTGGCGATTAGACGCTGTTCCTGAACTGAAACACCGGTGATGCGACGTGAACGGATCTTGCCGCGGTCTGAGACGAACTTACGAAGGGTTGCGATGTCCTTGTAGTCAATAACTCCGACCTTGATTGGCTTGGCTGGTGCAAGCTTTAGGTTCTTTGCATTGCGACTGCCTTTTTTGACTCTGTCGCTGTTTACTTTTGCTGCCATTAGTTTCTCCTATGAATTCTTAGAAAGGGGTGCTGTCGCCAGCGGCAAAGCCACCGTCTGAGACACCTGGGTTAGACCACGCATCAGCGGCAGATGCTGTAACAGCTGTTGCTGCTGCCTGCGGTGCGTTGTTCCATGGGTTTGCGTCAATTGGTGCCTGACCATCGCGTGAGCGTCTAGTAACAGACGCTGTTGCGTACTTCAGTGATGGACCAACTTCGTCAATGTCGAGTTCAATCGAGGCGCGAGCTTCACCGCTAGCTGCTTGGTAAGCAGTTGCTGGCTTTAGTCTGCCTGTGATGATCAAGCGAGTTCCTTTGGTAAGTGACTGGCCAATGTTTTCGGCTAGCTCACGCCAAGCGGTGCACTTCACCCAAACGGTGTCGCCATCCACCCAGGTGTTGGTTTCTCTGTTGTATGTACGAGGTGTTGAAGCCACGTTTAGGTTAACAACAGCGATTCCGCCTGCTACATGACGAATCTCTGGATCGTTGGCTAGGTTGCCAACAACAGTGATAGTAAGTTCACCAGCCATGAGGGTTACTCAGCTGACTTCGCAGCAACAGCCTTCTTGGCACGAGCTGGCTTATCTTCGCTAGCTTTTACCTCTGGGACCACTACTGGGTTAATTCTGAATACAGCATCTTCTGCACGCAAAACCTTGGTGCGAACTACTGCTTCTGAAAGTGATAGTTGACGGTCCAACTCCAAAACTTCGGCAGGCATACAGGTCAAGTACAGAACTGCGTAGATACCTTCAGTTTTCTTGTTGATTTCGTAAGCGAAACGGCGACGGCCCCAAATGTCAACGCTGTCAACGGTGCCTCCACCGTTGCGAATTACGTTGAGGAATTTGTCAAGGCTTGTACCGACGGTACGCTCTTCGATGTCTGAGTCTAGAATGACCATGACTTCGTATTTATGCATGACTAACCCACCTCCTTTGGACTAGAACGGCCACGGCGTTTCCGTGACAGGAGGGTATATGCAGTTGTTGCTCAACAGAAAAGCACAGGGTCTTTTCAGAGCAACCTCACTACTCTACCTTGATTCCCACCAGGCAAGCAAGCGAATTTTTGCCTCTTCATACTCAAGAGGGCCTTCGTCAAGGCGCAGTTCCAGCATGTACTTATAGGCCACCCCTACTTCTGGGCTTGGCTTGAGATCCAATATCTCCATGATCTGCTCACCTGAGAGATCAGGCCTAATGGCATTGAGCTGCTCTTGCTCAGATAGCACAACGATTCTTTGCTCTAAGTCGTCATAGGCATGGGATAACCGCTCTGCTTTGCGCTGATTCCTTGTGGTTACATCTGCTCTGGTTAGAACATGGAGGCGGCTAAGTTGATCGTCCGCATCTCTCACATACCTTCTAATGGCTGAATCTCCCCAGGCTTGATCGCTATATCCGAAGAATCTCAGATGCAATTCAATAAGTCGAGCAACTGCTTTGATGGTGTCATTGTCATAGCGCAAAGCCCTAAGTCTCTTGGTGGCAAGCTTTGAACCCACGACATCGTGATGATGGAAGGTAACCCCTCCACCTGTTTCTAGTTTCCTGGTTAATGGCTTACCGATATCATGCATCAGTGCTGCTAAGCGAAGTATTAGATCGTTTTCCAGATCGTATTCTGCCTCGTAAGTTATCGCTTGTTCTAAGACAGTAAGTGTGTGTTCATAGACATCTTTATGGTGATGGTGTTCATCTATTTCAAGCTTTAGTGAAGGTAACTCGGGGAAAACTATTTCAGCTATGCCTGAATCAACTAAAACCTCTAGGCCTTCTCTAGGGTTGGCACCCAAGATAAGTTTCGAGATCTCAACTTGAATTCTTTCGGCTGAGACAATCTCTATGCGATCAGCCATAGCCTTCATCGCTCTAAAAGTATCCTCATGAACCATGAACCCCAGCTGCGATGCAAACCTTGCTGCTCGCATGATGCGCAGTGGGTCATCAGAGAAACTGTCTTCAGGTTTACCAGGTGTACGAATCACTCCATCTATAAGGTCAGTTAACCCATTGAACGGATCAACAAACACGCCCTCAGGCAACCTGAGTGCCATTGAGTTAACGGTGAAGTCTCTTCTAAAAAGGTCGTCTTCGAGGCTTTTACCAAATGCCACAACTGGCTTTCTGGATTCAGCATCATATGCATCTGCTCGATAGGTTGTTATCTCAACTGTGTCTTCGGCTATGCGGGCACCTATGGTGCCAAATTCTCTACCAACATCCCACTGGGCATCAACATGGCCTTTGAGCACTTCCAGAATCTGATCTGGATTAGCAGAAGTGGTGAAATCTAGGTCGTTAGTGGCTCTGCCTAGAAAAGCGTCTCTAACTGGCCCACCCACCAGAGCTAGCTCATATCCAGCCTCAGTAAAGAGTGCGCCGAGTTTGGTAAGTAGCGGAGTCTCTGATATCCGCTGTAAATTCGCTAACGCTTCGGCCACTGTTCGCATTGAATTAAGTATGCCCAACAAATTGCTCGCATTAGGCTAAAGCAATGAACTCTGGACCGAAACCTCGTGTCGAGGAGACTTCAGCCGGGGGCTTTGTTCTAGCTGCTGATGGGTCTCCCCTCATCGCTGTGATCGGCCGTCGCAATCGTGGTGGCCGCATTGACTGGTGCGTTCCAAAAGGTCATCTCGAGGGTGATGAAACTAAAGAGCAAGCGGCCATCAGAGAGATAGCTGAAGAAACAGGTTTAGAGGCAACAATCATTGAATCGCTTGGATCTATTCACTACGAGTTCTCAAC
>JAPLAJ010000003.1 GCA_026393335.1 Rhodoluna sp.
GCACTTTGTATTCGATTCCCTGCCCTAGTTCGTAGGAGATCTTTGCAGCGTTGACAAAATCCTGCACTCTCTTTCTTGGGTGAAGACGTGCGGCAAACAGCACGGAGTTTGTTTAGTCTTCATCGCTCTTTTTATTCAATAAGTTGGTCGGGTTTCCCAAAACTTGAACTTTCAGCTCTAATTTCGGATGCCAGGAGATTAGTGATTCCTTCTCCTTTATGGTTAGAGCCAAAATTCTATGTGAGTTCTCTACTAACTTCCTTGTAATCAGAGCGTCTAAGATTTTATGCGCGTGCGAACTTCTTGATGTAAGCATGCCATGGGTTTGGAGAATGACGGGGGTTTTGTTTATTGCGCAGAATATTGTAAATAGATACGGCGTTATTCCTCTGGCAAAGCTAATGTGAGCGCATTGGACCTTTGAATAGCGCCAAAGGACTGGAATCATGCTGAATGACCCGAGATCGAAGTAGCTCTTTAGAGAAAGGAGATGCCGAACCTGGAATGTCTTCAGGTCCACGTCAGAAAATGTTGGCTCATCACCATTGAGTCTCCCTGTTAACATGATTTGATTGAGCTCTTTAGTAAGCCGATGCTGTGCAGCAGCTGTATCAGTTGGCCCTCCATAAAGCCCAGTCGTGTTTGATAGCAAAACAAATCGAACCAGATTTATGTTTGGTAACGACGAGCCCCGCTTAGACAAATCCTTTTTTCTGGGTTTTCGACTAAGCGCTTCAAAATTAAATTTGATCATGTTCTAGTAGCTGCCAGATCTTGCAAATACTACAATTGCCGTTTTTAGGATTATTGAGATATCTACCAGAAGGCCCCATTGCTCAACATAATTCAGATCGAGCGAAACAGACTCTTCCCAAGTCAACTCTGACCTTCCGCCCACCTGCCAAGGCCCAGTTATGCCTGGCTTGACCAACAATCTGCGCACCGCGTGGTCATCGTATGCTTCAACTTCCTTGTGTACGTGAGGCCTTGGACCTACAACGCTCATGTCTCCTTTCAGAACGTTAATAAATTGCGGAAGTTCATCGATTGACGTTTTGCGAATGAACTTTCCAATTGAAGTTACACGAGGGTCGTCTTTGAGTTTGAATTGAACCGCATTGATCTCGTAACCAACTTGCTCAGCTAACTGTTCAAACTCTTTTTCAGCCCCAACCTTCATGCTACGAAACTTTAGGATTTGGAAGTCTTGGCCTCTTACACCCACTCGTGTTTGTTTGAAGAAGACTGGTCCGCCGTCATGCAGCCTAATTGCAATTGCAGTAACAAGCATGATGGGGCTAACAAGGATCAAGGCGACCAAACTGAATACAAAATCAAACACAGTCTTTATCGCATACTGAGGACCAGAGAACTTAGTAGAGGAGATCTCCAGTAGTGGTGTTCCTGCAATAACTCTGGTGGTTAGTTTTGAGCTTGATACACCTGTGATTGCAGGTGAAACTACGAAGCTGATGTCGTGTCCGTCAAGTGCCCAGTAAAGGCGCTTATGCATATCAGCTGAAGTTGCACTTGAACCAACTACTTTTAGTAGTTCAACATTGTGCGCCTTGCAGATCTCTGGCAGATCTTGTAATTCAAATTCTTTTTCTTCTCCAGTAGCAATCATCTTTAGCTTTAGTTGCTTGGTTCCAGAGATTGTGAAGACAGGTTCGAACTCGTGGTCTTTATTGTTGCTTAGTCTCTCTACTGATTCAACTGTAAGTTCTTCAGGACCGTAAACAACAATTCTCTTTTTGAATCTTCCTTGTAGTCTTTGTCTTTTTAGCCATGCTCTTGCAATTCTTCGTTCAAGTAGAAGAGCTAAAAGACCAAAGACAATAAGACTGGTTACGAATACACGAGATACGTCTACTTTGAAGAACAAAGAGTTAAAGGCAAGAAGACCTAGAACTGTTAGAGATGCATTAACTATTCTTCGGTATTCAAGAAAGTCAGAACCAATGACCTTGGTATCTCTGGTCTTGAAAACAGCTAAAGCAATAAGCCAGGTTCCAAGCATGGTTAGACCAACAGCTTGTGGGTCTATTTCGATACGAAGAGTTCCGCTGGCTTCAATTGGATCCAGAAGTCTGAAGGTTTGGTAGGTCAACACATATGTAATGAGGGTAGTAACTGTGAGAACAATGAAATCCAGCAAACCTACCGCTGCTGCGTAGGCGCGCATGGAGGTTGGCTTGATTTGCTTCACGCTGCCATCCAATCCACGATAATTTCCAACATCACGTCTATATGCTCTGCTACTTGCTCGTAAATCTCAACACTTTCCCCATACGGGTCTATCACATCCTTGGGATCTTTACCAGTAGGAACCATTCCTCTGAGCAATACGGCTTCTTTAATCGCTCTGCTTAAATACTCTTCTCTGGTTTCTTTCTTTTTCTTCTTAAACTCTTCCTGGAATTCAGGATCTGAAGAAAGGAATGAAGTTAGTCTTGCAAACTCATCAATGGTAAAGGAATACTTACTTGCTTTAGGGAGCATCCTTGCTATTTCACTTCTGTGATCAAGGGTTGCTGTTAGAACTAGATCTGCTTTCTCAAGCATCTCTGGAGTTAGATCTCTAGATACATGTTTACCTGGAGTGAAGCCTCTGGCCTTCATGGCGTCTGCTGATTGCGGGGTCATGGGTGACCCTGTCATTGCCATCACTCCTGCGGAGTGAACTTTGATAGGAAGTTTTGCTTTAGTGGCTCTTTGCTGAAGTATCTGCTCAGCCATAGGAGATCTGCATATGTTTCCTGTGCAGATCATTAGTACTGTGAATGGTGCCTGTGCGGCAGACATTGGTTAGGCCTTTTTAGTTGATTTACGCGGCGTCTTTGCCGCTACTGGGGCTTCTAGCTTTGTAGTCTCAACAGCGTCTTCGCCGTAAGCCTGAGTGTAAGCACCGTAGGCACCGTAGTTACCGTACTTGCCATATGCTCCGTAGCTACCGTATGAGCCGTACTTATATGAGTAGCGGTAACGGTAAGCATCAACACCCTTGGTTGGGATCTTGTTCATGATGAAACCTAGAACACGACCGCCAACACTTTCAACGTGACCTAGGGCAGCTGAGAGTTGAGGCTTAGTTGTCTTACCAACAGCAACAACAAGAGCAACACCACCGGTCATCTTTGAAAGAATCGCAGCATCTGTAACAGGAAGCAGCGGTGCGGAGTCAAGCAGAACTACGTCGTAGTCTTTCTCTGCCTTTATCAAGAACTTCTTCATAGCTTCGCTACCTAGAAGCTCTGATGGGTTAGGTGGAACTTGACCGGCTGGAAGTAGGTCTAGATTCTTTCTACCCCAACGCTGAATAACATCGTTCGCTTTTACTTGACCAATAAGAAGGTTAGTTAGACCTACTGCGCCTTCAACAGAGAAGTACTTGTGCATCTTAGGTTTACGAAGGTCACAGTCAATGAGTAGAACTTTTAGTCCGGTGTCTGCCATGGCAATTGCCAGGTTGGCAATTGTTGAAGACTTTCCTTCTGAAGGAATAGAAGAGGTAACAACAATTGACTTTCTACCTTCAGCAACTTCAACGAATTGAATGTTTGTTCTAAGTTGTCTAAAAGCTTCTGCTCTTGTGCTCTTAGGGCTGGTGTGGACAATAAGTGGGTTTGATTCAGCGTTAGGGTCAAAAACAATTCCACCCAAGACGTTGATTACTCCGTCTTTATCAGGCACATCTTCAACGCTTCTTACTCTTAGATCTAGTGACTCTCTTAGTAGCGCTGCACCGAAACCTAGTGCTAAACCAATTAGTGCTCCTAGAGCAAGGTTTAGTAGCGGTCTTGGAGCTGCCGGAGACTTAGCTGCTTGACCTGGTTGGATCACACTTAGTTTCACAGGTGAGGCAAGAGTAGGGTCAACAGTTTCTAGGTTGGTTACTACCTGCTCTAAAGAGCTGGCAACTGCGTTAGCGATGTTGGCTGCTTTATAAGGAGAAGGGTCTGTAACTGTGATCTCAAGGATGACTGTATTTAGAGGCACTGTAGCTGTGATCTGGCCTGGCAGCTTGTCCTGGATCTCTTGAAGGCTAAGTTCTGCAACAACAGTGTCTAGAACTGCTGGGGAAGTCACGATATCGGCGTAAGACTTCACTCTTTGCTGGGTGAATGAGTTACCGGTTAGCAGATCAGCTGCTGACTCATTGCCACTTGTGGATACGAATAGGCGGGTAGTTGACTCATAGGTAGGTGTAGTCAGTGCAGTCACCGTAAAGGCTGAGACCAAGGAAACCAAGAAAATGGCTGCAAATAGCAAGAAGCGCTTGCGAACTACCAGAATGTATTCGTTAAATTTCAATGGAAATCCCTAAATTTCGGTCAGAAGACTAAACTAGCCCAAATATTGCCGTTTTCATGGGGTTTTAGCGTTTTTATTCGGTTTAAAGAATGTTATGGCTGAAGTGTGTATTTTGGGTGAATTGTTACGGTTTTTCTATAAAAAATGTTTCTACATGGCACAAAACCAGTATAAACTGTCTCAGTACCTACCCTTTATAAAGAGGAACCATGAAAAAAACAATTTTTGGACTAGCTGCAGTAGCAGCTCTAGCCATTGGATCTGTAGCTCCGGCATTGGCATACCCTGCTGGTCAAGCTCCAACACTTAGCCTTTCATCTGTTAGTCGTCTAACTCCAGGTGACAATGTTTCAGTTGTTGTATCTCGTGTAAAGAGAGACTGTTCAGTTTCTGTTAGCTGGACTGGTGGACAGGGTGTTGATCCAGTTTCTTCAACTGTTAAGAGCTCAGGTAAGACTTCTGTAATGACTCTTGCTACACCTTCAACTGCTGGTGTTTACACACTTACTACTTCTTCAATCTCTTCTGCCTGTTCAGGTAACTCTGCAGTTACTCTTACTCGTTCAATCACTGTTGGAAAGCTAGCAAGCATTGTTGCAAAACTTTCTACCACTAGTGGTTACGTTTCAAAGAGCCCAACAGTTACTGTTTCAGGAACTGTTAAATCTGGATCAGTTGCAGTAGCGAACAAGGTTGTAACAATTACTTTGAAGCGTGGAGCAACTGAAGTTGCAAGCACAACCGCAACCACTAACGGTTCTGGTGTATTCACCAAGCCAATTTCACAAAGCTTCACTGCAGGTGACTACACAGCTGTTATTTCATTCGCTGCAAACTCAACTTTCGCTGCGAAGAGCCAGACAACTGCGATTCTAAAACTTAGATAACAAGTAGCTTTGCAACTATCGAAAAATAAACGAAATGCCATCGCTCTTGGAGTGGTGGCATTAGTTTTATTTATTGTTTATGCAATCATCCGCGTTGTACTCATGGTTGTTTCTCTTCAAGGAACAATGGGTGAAGTTGATAACCTGCGCACAGCTGCTGCTAACAAAGATCTAGGTGCAATCAGTGTTGGGCTTGGTAAAGCATCTGATGCTATGGCTATGGCTGATTCATCAGCAAACGATCCGATTGTTCAGCTCTTTAGCTATGCACCAATAATCGGTAGTGACATTAGAGCAGCATCTATCGTTTCTGCAGATGGTCGTCTAGTTTTACAGGCAGCACAGGAAGTTACCTCGGTTGCTAACCAACTTATTAAATCTGGAATTGGTAAAAAGCAACTAACCGACAGTGCTCTTGTTGCATCTCTTCGAGATGGCATGAGTCAAATGGATCAGGCTGTTCAGAAACTAAATGCGGACCTTGCCACCGTTGATGAATCTCAGTTGCACTTTGGTTTAGATTCAAGAATCAAATCAGCTAAGGAAGTAGTTGCTTCTTTTGCAACTGCAAGCTCAAGGCTTACTCCCCTAGTTCAAGTTGGCACAACACTTCTAGAACAACCTGGACAAAAGCGTTGGTTTGTTTCCATTCAGAACCTTGCTGAACTTCGTGGTACTGGTGGTATTACCGGTGCTTATGCAGTTATCGAAACTAATAACGGCAAGCTAAAGCTCGATGAGTATGGATCTGACAAACGTCTTCTAAAACTAGGTCGTATCAATTACAAGAACTACCCAGAAGAGCTTAGAGATCTTTGGGGAGTTGATCTTGCTGACTGGCGAGACATAAATGCTTCTGCTCACGCTCCTTACGCTGCGCAGTTGTTGGCTGATGGTTGGCAGCAACTTAGAGGCCAAAAGGTTGATGGTGTTCTATTTATTGGTCAAGGAGTTGTGAGCCAACTCTCTGGTGCTGTTGGTGCCATTGAAGTTCGTGGTGTGACCGTTGATAAAGATAATGCTGTTGATTTCTTTGCTAAAGAGATTTATGCCAAATTCACTAATGTTGTCGCCAAGGATGCTGTTGTTGGTGAAATTTCATCTGAAATGTTCAAGCGTCTAATCGGTGGCAAGGTTAGTGGTGCTGGCTTATTTGCTGCAGCTGCTAACGATAAGACTGGTGACCGGGTCATGGCTTGGTCAAGAGATAAAGCTACACAGCAGATCTTTAGTAAGTATCAGGTAGCTGGTGAAGTTAGCACATCTTTTGGACCGCTAGTTGATGTCACTTTGAACAATGCTGGTGGTAACAAGCTAGATGCATACACAACTCTAAAAGCTGATTACCTATTGGGTATTTGTAATGTTGATACCTTCACCGGTTACCAGGGTCGTAAGAGCAGGGTAAGTATTGAAGTTACCAATAGCTCCCCTAAGGGCTTACCTGCCTATGTGGACATGAGACTAGATGACAGCTTCGGTGAGGCAAGACCTAAGGGCTCTAACCGTGAGATTGTTACCATCTATGGTCCAGTAGGTTCTGAAGCAGAATCTATTACCGTTGACGGGGTTGAAGAGTTTGCGATCAATGGAATGGATAGAAACAGGCCACTGTGGATATTCGACCTTCAGATGCTAGCTGGCACAACCAAGAAGATTGTTGTTGATCTAGTTGAGCCAATCAACGACGATAACTTGGAGAAGGTCACAGCTAAGCAGCTTCTTCGTGGTCCTGTGATGCTCAATGCTCCTACTTTGAGCTCTTCTTCATCTGGCGAATGCTCGCTGCGATAAATACTCCTAGCACGCCCCCTAAAGCATTAAAGAACACATCGTTGAGTGTGGCATACCTATCTGGCAGGAACAGTCTCTGAGATCCTTCTGCTACTAGAGATACCAGTATTGGCAGTAAGCAAAGAGCCCAGAGCCTTGCCTTAGGCAAAAGTAATACTAGGAAGATGCCTAGTGGAATATAAAGCAACACATTGGCTATAGCTTCTAGCTGGTTGTATTGAATCCAGTTGAGCCAGGAGATAGTGCTAGCAAACCTTAGAAGATCACTTGTAATGATGGCTAATAGGCCTTGGCCATCGACCGGCTTAGGCCAGAGTGATGTTGCAGTTAGTAGGAGCAGGTATCCCGCTAGAGCAAGTGCTAAGAGGGGTTTCCTCAATTTGGCCGCCTTGGTGTTTCGTAACTTGACGAAAGTTACATATAGACCTAAAGTTTATGACATGACTAACACCGCTATTTCAAACACCATGCCGGAGGCGACCTGCGTTCGCCCTGTCATGATGAGCGTTGTTATGTGTATGCGAATGTGTCGCTAACTCTCACAGCCGGCTAAGCCCGCTTCCAAACGAGTTACGACACCAACACCCCAGCCCAAGTCCTAATTAGGCATACCCTCCCGCATACACAATCAAAGGATTAGAAAATGAGCATCGCAGTAAACCCATTTGTAAGAAAGACCCAAACAGAAACAGAAGCCCGTGGCTTCGCACTATACGTAGGCATTGACGAGGCAACAGCTAAAGCCAATGGCACATCCCTAAGCGCTATTGTGGCAGCTCTTAGAAACACACTTGAAGAAATAGCTCCTGGGCTTTCAGCTGAGACTTTTGCCTCTGTTGCCTTGGCTAAGGCTGGATCTGGCGGCAGACACGTTGATATTGTTAGAGCTGCTTTATCTGACCCTAGAGCACTAGAGCGTTTACAGGAGAAAGATTCAGAAAACGCTGCTAAAGGTGTTGTTATTGATCTTCAGCGTAGAAAAGTATTTATTGATGGTTTGAAAGCTGAACTAACTGGTAAAGAGTTCTGCTTGTTGGAATACCTTGTTGAACACCAAGGAATCACAATTTCCAGAGATGAATTAATAAGCACTCTTTGGGATTGCGCAGGTGGCCCAGAAGTCAACGGTAGAACCATAGACGTTCACATCAGAAGACTTCGTGCGGGGCTAGTAGGTCACGAGGATATTGTTAGAACTATTCGTGGGGCTGGCTACCGTTTTGACAAGCACCCAGATGTCCTGATTGAAGGCATATAAAAAGTAGGCTTGCAACATGCCTGAATCTCTTGACTACGACGAGCTGATAGATCGTCTAACCGATGAGACCTTCAAGCTATTAGACCGTGGAATTGCAATGCCAATCATTGTCATTGATGGTCGAGCTGGCGCTGGCAAATCTACTTTGGCTCTTGATTTGCAGAATGAACTTTTTAGATCTGGTGAATCAATGCCGAGAGTCATTCACATGGATGATCTCTATGAAGGCTGGACTGGTTTGGCTCAAGGTGCGGACTATTTGCAGAGATTTGTTCTAGGGCCTTTGTTGGCTAATGGAACTTCTTCCTGGCAGGAATACAAC
>JAPLAJ010000162.1 GCA_026393335.1 Rhodoluna sp.
ACGCGCTTCTAGCTCAATCGGCAGAGCAACTGACTCTTAATCAGTGGGTTCCGGGTTCGATTCCCGGGGAGCGCACGAAACCCCAGTTCCTTCTCACGAGGACTGGGGTTTCTTCAATATTGGCCTAGCGGTTATGGAAAGCCAGAACCTGCTTAGCAAATGCTTCGGATAGATCCCATGCTTGTTTTCTGTAACTTGCTGCAAGCTCGTGTGACTTGGCGATTTGTTCGTCGAGATCGATGCCTTCTCTAAGGAATGCGCGACGGTAGGTACTTAGCCAAGCTAACTGTTGGGAGAGGCCTACTTCTGGGTGGAACTGAGTTGCCCAAGCACTTGAGCCAACTCTGAAGGCTTCTATTGTGCCATTGCTTTCGCCGAGAAGGACAGCGTTTTCTGGTAGTTCAAAAGTGTCGTAGTGAAATTGAAAAGCGTCTGCTGTTTCACCTAATGATCCAATTACAGGATCGTTGGCAGCTTCTGGAAGCATGTCTACTTTTGTCCAAGCAAACTCTCCTGCATCAGCTTTATAGACTCGAGCGCCTGCAGCTGAGGCAAGCAGTTGGGAACCAAAGCAAAGCCCTAGAAGTGGAGTCTCTGTTTTTAGGGCCCACTCCATAATCTTGCGTTCATGGCTCATCCAAGGGTGTTCTGCTTCTTCTAACACACCTGCGTGAGCACCTAGTGAAATGACCCCTGAATACTGATTTAGCGTGTTTAGTTTAGGAAGTCCATCACCGTCATTCTGGACATCCCAGGTATTCATGACAATTCCAGCTTCGGCAATCGGGTTAGCCATCTCGTTGAGGTGGTCATCGATGTCGTGAACGATAACAAGAATCTTCGGCTGGGTACTCATCGGTTCCTTTCGCTGAGGCAATTCTAGGGGCAGTGAGCTATCTACTAAATGAGCCAAGGGATTGAATCAAATTTGTGTATCTTCTTCGAGCTATTTAGTTGCAGCAAACCCTAGTTCAAGATCAGCAATGAGGTCCTCTACTGTTTCTAGTCCAATGGATAGCCGGATAAGTCCTGGTGTTACTCCTGAGGCTAGCTGTTGGGCAGGGTTTAGTTGAGAGTGAGTGGTACTAGCTGGGTGGATAAGTAGAGATCTCACATCTCCGATGTTGGCAACATGCTTGAAGAGTTTTACTGACTCAACAAACTTTTCACCTTTGGCCGCTCCTCCTTTAATTTCAAATGACATTACAGCGCCACAACCCTTCGGTGCATACTTCTGTCCAGCTGCATAGTCCGGCGATGAGGGGATACCTGCGTAGTTGACGAAATCAACCTGTGGATGCTTCTCAAGCCAGTTTGCTATCTTCACAGCGTTTTGATTGTGGCGATCCATTCGCACACTGAGAGTTGACATTCCTTGGAGAAGTTCGAAGGCGGTGGTGGGAGATATTGATGAACCCATATCTCTCAGTAGTTGAACTCTGGCCTTCACGATATAAGCGATGCTGTCACCTAGAGCATCGCTATAGGTGATGTCGTGATATGAAGGGTCAGGGGTAGTCAGTCCTGGGAACTTATCCGACTTAGACCACTTGAACGTTCCACCATCGACGATGGCACCAGCTATCACTGTTCCATGACCGGATAGGAATTTAGTAGCCGAGTGAATAACAATATCTGCGCCGTGTTTGAAAGGTTGAATCAGATACGGGCTAGCAACAGTGTTATCAACAATCATTGGAAGGCCGTGACGGTGAGCTATCTCCGAGATCCCTTCAATATCAAGAATTGCAACTCTAGGGTTACCAATACTTTCGCCGTAGAACAGTTTGGTGTTTGGCTTTATGGCAGCTTCCCAAGCAGCAAGGTCATCCTGATCATCAATGAAGGTTGTTTGAATGCCAAGTTTTGGCAAAGTGTATTTCAATAGGGAATAAGTGCCTCCATAAACTCTGGAAGATGCGACCACATGGTCACCGGCGTTAGCGATATTCAGAATTGAATAAGTTTCGGCCGCTTGACCAGAGGAAACGAGCAATGCTGCAGTTCCACCTTCAAGTGCAGCTATTCTCTGCTCGGCAAAGTCCTGGGTTGGGTTATTGATTCTTGTGTAGATGTTCCCCGCTTCAGCTAAACCAAAGAGATTTCTTGCATGCTCGGCAGATTTAAACAGATAAGCAGCGGTGTTATAAATCGGTGGAACTATTGATCCAGTTGTTGGTTCAACTGTGTATCCGGAGTGGATTTGCTTGGTTTCAAATCCCCAGTTGCCTGTATTTTCATTCATCGTCATTGATGCTTTCTCTCGTGGAGTTGTACATTAACCAGCGTAGGGACTTACAAGCTTTTATTAACTCAGTGTCGCCCAAGGTATATAGAACCTTTATCAAAGGCTGCTAGGGCTGATTACTTGAAGGCTAACCTTCGCCTAGGTTCACTAGCCATAGTGATGGAGGTGTGATGACTCACTCAGCGCTAGCTTGCCGAGATGGTGACAACTCTTGTGGATAAATAACCCTAAGTTTGCTCACACACGGTTAGCCTGTCTTTGAGATGATAGCCACACTTACTAGAGCCACTCCAAGACTTAGCAGAGCAGGTCTTGAGCTTGAGCCTATTGGTGAGAGTTTGTGGGCTGTCACAAGATCCGGGGAACCTGTTGCTGAACTAGGGTTTGCTGAGTTTAAAGATCAAGGACCTTCAGCTTCTTTAGTTATTGGTAAGAGTCAGCAGGGGAGCATGGCCTGGATAGCTGAAGGCATTCGAGTTCTTATGGACTATGCCTTTGATGAATACAAGTTAGGAAAAGTTACCGCCCGGGCTTCTGTAGATCAGCTATCTTTGCTGGCTTGCCTTGAAGATTTTGGCTTTGTGGAGAAATCTAGAAGTAATGAGGGTAAGAAGATTCGACTAGTTGCTGATCGCTGGGATTACATCAGAGCATTAGCTGAAACAGAGATGTTAGAGAAACTAGAAGATCGTGAGTGGAGCTTTGGTTTTGATAGTGGTCGAAGAAGAGCAGGTATGTGCTCCTATAACGACAAGAAGATAACAGTAAGTAAGTATCTAGCTCTAGTTCATTCCATTGATGATGTTATGCAAACAGTTCTGCACGAGATAGCTCATGCTTTGTGTGGCCCTAAAGAAGGTCACAGCAAGAAGTGGTTAGCCACAGCTAAGAAGATTGGTTATCGTAACGATAAATACACCGGTCAAGAGATTGCTGCTGCTTATGCACCTTATAAAGGACTGTGTCCTAATGGGCATGAGCATTTTAGATATAGAAAACCTTCAAGGCTTTATAGTTGTCAGCACTGCAGCAATGGCTATAACAGTAGATACATGATTGATTGGTCAGCGAGAACTAACTAAATAGTGCTGACCAAATCATAATCATTGAAACTAATGCTCCTGCGAAGAAGTTCAACCAAATGAATTGACGCCATCCCTTATTAGCCTTCTCACAATCTGCATCTGTGATTTTCAAAAACGGAGCAAGGATAAGTAGATATGGCAGTGCAGCGATAGCTGCTAGTGGTCCTGGCCAAATAGTGTTCATAGCAAGTAGTCCCGCAATTGCATAACAGGCAAAGGCAAACCAAACTGTTGCTCGAGCACCAATCATGGTTGCGATGCTTGAGATGCTAGCTTCACGATCTGCTTTGACATCTTGAACTGCACCAAAGGCATGGGAGGCAACTCCCCATAGAGTAAAGGCAAGAATGCTAGATAAAGGGGCAGGGGAACTCATGTCTAGTCCTGATAGTGACATGGCATAAATCATCGGACCTACGAAGTGACTAGCGGAGGTTAGCGAGTCCAGGAAGCCACGCTCCTTGAAGCGAAGCTTAGGAGCGCTGTATGCGATGACTGTGAAGATGAACAGGGTTAGCCATAATGCAGAAGTTAGATCTGAAACTGCGTAAAGGTAAACAAGGAAAGGAACACAGCTAAGGATTGAAGACCAGATTGTTAGCTTGTGATACTTCTTGTTTAGAAGAGCACCTTCAATGCCACCTTTGCGTGGGTTTCTTAGATCACTCTCATAGTCAAAGACATCGTTGATTCCATACATCAATAGGTTGTAAGGAATTAGGAAGAAGAAGGTTCCAATGATGAGGGTTAGATCTATTTCTCTGTTGAGGTAAAGATAGGTAGCTCCAAAAGGAAAAGCAGTGTTAATCCAGGACACTGGTCTTGAGGACCAGAACAGTTGCTTTACTGCGTTCACTTTTTCTCCTTAGTGAGCTTTGTCCAGATGATACTTACAGCCAGTACAGCAACCACTGTGTATGCAAAGTCTTCAATAGGTGCTAGACCCAACAATATTCCACTTATCTTGGTTTTGTCGTAACCAACAATCTCTAAACCAATGATGATGTTGTCAAAGACCAAGGTAACTATAAGCATCCAAAGCATGGTGAAGCCAATGGCTCGCCAAGGACTCTTTCTACTAACAAGATTTAGTGTCACAAAAGCGATGAACATAAAGGTCATGTTAAGTGCAAGGTAGGTCATTTGTTTAACCTCTTCTTGATCACTCTGGTTACTGTTGTGAACAGAGTTAGTGCTGTGTAGTTCAGAAGAAGTAAGAAGAAGAGTTCTTCAATGGGGAACTCAGGGGCTAGAACTATTCCAGTTAGGTGAGAGGTATCTCCTCTAAAGAAGATGCCCATAGCAATTCCTGCTACATCCCACAAAATAAAGAAGATGGTTGGAATAAGGATTGCAAAGGCTGCTGCCTTTTTGTTTATTGTGAAGGCTGTTCTAAAGCGCCAATCGAGGAGCCCTAATCCGACCAGAGAAAAGATCAGGCCGGATAGGTAGGTTGCTCCATAGGCCACTAGTTCAAGCCCTTCCAGCCACCTTCAGCGATAGGTGCAATTTCTTTCTCAGTTGGTCCACTTGATTTGTCATCAATCATGAGCTTGTATACAAGCTCTGCACCGATAAGACACATTGGCAAACCAATACCTGGGATTGAGTGGTGACCTGCGTAGTAAAGACCCTTAACCTTCTTGCTCTTGTTCTTAGGTCTAAAGAATGCAGATTGTCTAAGTGTGTGAGCCATACCTAGAGCTGTACCTGACCAAGCGTTTAGCTCTTCAACAAAGTTCTTAGGTCCCATGGTTCTTCTAACCACAATGCGCTCAGCTAGATCTGGAATATCACACCACTGTGCAATCTGATCAATGATGCGATCTGCTTCTGCTTCAAAAGCAGGATCTCCAGCTCTATCAACACCACCTCTACCAATAGAAGGGTCAGCTGCTGCTGGCACTAGAACGAAAAGGTTCTCATAACCATCAGGTGCTACAGATGGGTCAGTCTTACTCGGTGCACAGATATACAAACTTGCAGGAGTTGCAACCTTGCTCTTGCCGTCTGCTTTCTTGAATACTTCAGCGAAGTTAGTAGCCCAGTCATCTGTATATAGAAGTGTGTGGTGATCGAGGTTATCGATCTTGCCTTTAACGCCTAGATACATAAGAAGAGCTGATGGTCCAGGGATTCTCTTATCCCACCACTTCTGCGGAAGTGATTGGTATTTAGGTTCAAGTAGTTGAGTTTCAACGAAGTGAAGATCAGCATTAGCAACAACCACATCTGCTTCATAGGTAGCTTCTCCTACCTGGACACCTTTAACGTGACCGTTAGCGTCAACGTTGATCTTGTTCACAGGGGAGTTGGTGTGGATCTGAACGCCATGCTTTTTAGCAAGAGCTTCAACAGCTTCAATGATTTTGTAGATACCACCCTGAGGGTAGAACACACCAACATTCATATCGATGTGTGTCATCAGGTGATACATGCTCGGTGTCTCATAAGGAGATGCACCTAGGAACACGGCAGGGAAGTTTAGAACCTTGCGTAATCTTTCATCTTTGACATGCTTTGCTGAGAAGCCATAAAGAGATGTGAGTAGGTGCTTGATGAATACTGCAGCCTTCTTCACAACATCAGAGTGTGTGAAGGACTTCATGTTCTGGAAGTTTGTATACAGGAAGTGCTTGTTAGCAAGTAAATAAGTTTGTTCGGCACTGTCTAGATACTTCTGCACCATCTTGGCAGCCCCTGGTTCAATGGCTTCAAACTCAGCAAGGTTCTTCTCAAGGCTTTCGTGCATGAACATAGGTTCTTTTTGGCCTTCGAAGATTGTTCTGTATGCAGGGTCAAGACGAACTAGATCTAGTTCCTTATCTGCTGTTGTGCCCATGAGTTTGAAGAACTGGTCAAAGGCATCTGGCATTAGGTACCAAGAGGGACCCATGTCGAAGGTGAAACCATCTTTTTCCCAAATGTAAGCGCGACCGCCAACCTTTTCTCTAGCTTCAAATAGCTGAACTTTCATTCCTGCTTTAGCAAGAAGGGCAGCGGTAGCTAGTCCTGCGATACCGCCACCGACGATAATTGCGCTTTTTTGGGTCATTTAGGTGTTACTCCGATCATTGCTTTGAACAGGATGAAAAGTTTATGAACATCGCTGACTCTGATGCGAGCACGAATTAGTTGCTCTGCTGGA
This sequence comes from Rhodoluna sp., assembly GCA_026393335.1. Classification (GTDB taxonomy): domain Bacteria; phylum Actinomycetota; class Actinomycetes; order Actinomycetales; family Microbacteriaceae; genus Rhodoluna. Next base: position 6,482 of record JAPLAJ010000162.1, read on the forward strand.
GTCTCTGCAATCTTTTTGTTTAGTGCTGTGAATAGAAGTTGTGCTGCAACTACTGCTCTTCTGGAACTCTTAGGAAGTAGTGGCAGTGTTTTTGCAGAGTTGGCTAGGTCATTGTTGATGTCATCAACGAGTCTCTTCTTTGTTTCTTCGTTGAAAGTCTTCACATTCACATCAGGGAAGTAGCTTCTACCTAGTTGTTCAAAGTCAGCCGCTAAATCTCTAAGGAAATTGACCTTCTGGAAAGCTGCCCCTAAAGCTTGAGCACCTTTCTTTAGGGTCTCTAGTTCCGATGGAGCAAAGTTCTTCTCTTGAATGAAAGCTTGCAAACACATAAGGCCAATTACTTCTGCTGAGCCATAGACATAGACATCAAATGCCTTTTGTAAAAGAAAGGTTCAACAATCTTTCTTGTAATTCCAGTTTGGATTGCTGTGACTGCAAAGGCATGAACTACAAGATTGGTGCTGAAACCTAGGTTCATAGCCTTATAGGTTTCTTGCTCAAGGTTGTTCAGTTGAGAGCCTGCTTCAATGCGGCTATTCGGTCCCAGAGCTCCGGCTGCTGCACCATCAACAATCTCATCTGCTACTCGAACTAATGCGTAGATGTTCTGAACATGGGTTCTGATTGGTTTAGCTAAAAGGTTGGTGGCAAGCCCAAAGGAAGTTGAGTATGAGCGGATAACCTCACGGCTGGAGACAATTGCAGCCTGGGTATAGCGAGCAAGGCTCTGCTTATCTAAGGTTTCTTGAGGTGTTGGCACGTATCTAGGCTAAACCACTTAAAAGGCTCACTTCTTATATGTATGAATATTCGCCTAAACTTAGTAAATGACTAGAGATATGAAGCCTAGAAGCCGTGTTGTTACTGAAGGTATCGAACGTGCAGCTGCCCGAGGAATGCTCAGAGCCGTTGGCATGGGCGATGATGACTGGGAAAAGCCTCAAATCGGTGTTGCGTCCTCTTGGAATGAAGTTACCCCTTGCAACCTCTCTCTTGATCGTCTAGCTGATGCAGCCAAGATGGGTGTTCATGCAGCTCAAGGATATCCGCTTGAATTTGGCACTATATCTGTCTCTGATGGTATTTCTATGGGTCACGATGGCATGCACTTCTCCCTAGTTTCTAGAGAGATTATTGCTGACTCAGTTGAGACTGTTATGCAGGCCGAAGGTTTAGACGGTTCTGTATTGCTTGCTGGCTGTGACAAGTCACTTCCAGGCATGTTGATGGCTGCAGCACGATTGGATTTAGCTTCAGTATTTTTATACGCAGGATCAATTGCTCCTGGCTGGGTGAAGCTAACCGATGGAACAGAAAAGCAAGTAACAATCATTGATGCTTTCGAAGCTGTAGGTGCTTGCAAAGCTGGAACCATGAGTGAAGAAGACTTAGATCGCATCGAAAGAGCCATCTGTCCAGGTGAAGGTGCCTGTGGTGGAATGTATACCGCAAACACCATGGCTTCTGCAGCAGAAGCTATGGGTATGAGCTTGCCGGGATCTGCATCGCCTCCCTCTGCAGATAGAAGAAGAGATGCTTGGGCTCACCGTTCAGGTGAAGCGGTTGTGAACCTAATTGCTCAAGGAATTACAGCAAGAGACATCATTACTAAAAAGTCTTTAGAGAATGCAATTGCCGTGACTATGGCTTTTGGTGGTTCAACTAACTCAGTTCTACACTTCCTTGCAATTGCTCGTGAAGCAGAGGTGGATCTAACACTTGATGACTTCAACAGAATTGCAGATAAGGTTCCGCACCTAGGAGACCTTAAGCCTTTTGGTCAGTATGTAATGAACGATGTTGATCGTGTTGGCGGAGTCCCAGTATTGATGAAGGCACTTCTAGATGCAGGTCTAATCCACGGTGATTGCCTGACAGTAACCGGTAAGACAGTTGCTGAGAACCTAGAAGGAATCAACCCGCCAGACCCTGACGGCAAGATCATCAGAGCTATGTCTAACCCAATCAACAAGACCGGTGGAATTGAGATTCTTAAGGGATCTCTTGCTCCAGATGGTGCTGTTGTGAAGACTGCTGGTTTTGCTTTGACTGAATTCACCGGTCCAGCCCGAGTCTTTGATAGGGAAGTAGCTGCTATGCAGGCGCTATCTGAAGGCAAGATCTCTAAGGGCGATGTAGTGGTTATCCGCTATGAAGGCCCTAAGGGTGGCCCTGGTATGCGTGAGATGCTAGCCATCACAGCGGCTATCAAGGGTGCCGGATTAGGTAAAGATGTATTACTCTTGACTGACGGACGATTCTCAGGCGGCACAACCGGCTTATGTATCGGACACATTGCACCAGAGGCGACCGATGGCGGTCCAATTGCTCTAGTGCGCGATTCAGACTTGATAAGAGTTAACATCGCAGCTCGAACGCTCGAACTACTAGTTGAGCCGGAAGAGTTGGCAACCCGGAAAACTCAATGGGTACCTTTGGCACCCAAATATACCCGCGGCGTCCTTGCTAAATATCTAAAGTTAGTGCATTCAGCATCTGAAGGCGCATACTGCAGTTAGTTCGGGCCTCAAAGGTTTTATGAATCAAGGATGAATTATGGCTAGCGAAACATTAACAGGTGCTCAAGCGATTGTAAGAAGTCTTGAGCTACTTGGTGTAACCGACATCTTCGGTTTACCAGGAGGCGCAATCCTACCTACCTACGATCCACTAATGGATTCAACCAAGATTAGACACATTCTTGTTCGTCACGAACAAGGTGCAGGTCACGCAGCAGAAGGATATGCATCTGCTTCAGGCAAGCTTGGTGTTTGTATTGCTACAAGTGGTCCAGGAGCTACTAACTTGGTCACAGCTATTGCTGATGCACACATGGACTCAGTTCCACTTCTTGCAATCACCGGTCAGGTTAACTCAACTTCTATTGGTACCGATGCTTTCCAAGAAGCAGACATCGTTGGTATCACCATGCCTATCACTAAGCATTCATTTCTTGTAACCAAAGCAGAAGATATTCCAGGAGTTCTTGCTGCTGCTGTTCTTATTGCAACAACTGGTCGACCAGGACCTGTGCTAGTTGATATTGCTAAAGATGCACAAAACGGCAAGATGGAATTCATTTGGCCACCAAAGGTAGATCTGCCTGGCTATAAGCCTGTAACCAAACCTCATGGCAAGCAGATTCAAGCTGCAGCTCAACTAATCAAAGAAGCTAAGCGTCCGGTTTTGTATGTTGGTGGCGGAATTGTTAGAGCAGGTGCTTCTAAGGAACTACTTGAACTATCAAAGATCATCGGTGCTCCAGTAGTTACAAC
>JAPLAJ010000143.1 GCA_026393335.1 Rhodoluna sp.
AAACTTGCACCCATTGCGGTAAGAATCTCAACAAAGTGTTTACCAACCTGAGTCGTTCTTACGGGCCAGTTCCTGATGGTCACTGATCCGCCTAGAACTAGAGCAGCTGCTAGGAAAGGACCTGCATTAGATAGATCTGGTTCAATACTTATTTCTCCACCGGCTATGGGACCAGGTGCAACAATCCAAAGAGTCTCTTCGGGTTGCGATACCTTTACTCCTCTTTGTCTGAGGCACTCTAGAGTCATTTCAATATGAGGAAGGCTCGGCAGATCTTTGCCGATGTGCCTAAGTTCTAAACCCTTTGTGAATCTTGGAGCGGCTAGTAGTAGCCCTGAGACAAACTGACTTGAGGCACTGGCATCTATCTCAAGGTAACCACCCTCAATTTCGCCTGAGCTAGCAATAGTAAAGGGGAGAGCACCGGTGCCCTGATCTTCAACCGACACGCCCAATGCTCTGAGGGAGTCAATTGTGGTCTTCATAGGCCTTCTGCGGGCGGCTTCATCACCATCAAAGGTGATTTCGCCTGCAAAAAGGGCAGCCATTGGCGGCACGAAGCGCATCACTGTTCCAGCCAATCCGCAGTCGATACGGGCCTTTAGGGGGCTAGCGGTCTCAATGTCAGTGGTAGGTGGGACTATATAAATGTCACTCCTTTCGCTGGCGTTGATTTGAGTCCCAAGAGTCATCAGGGACTCAATCATCAGCTGGGAATCCCTTGAATCTAAAGGGTTTCTAAGGCGGCTGGGTGATGAAGCAAGGGCAGATAGCACTAATTCGCGGTTGGTTAGGGACTTAGAGCCAGGCAACGAGACAGATCCAGAAATGGCATGTTGAATTGTTGGGGCAAGCCAAGGACTTTTAGCCGGGCGGGAATAAATGTGGTCCGTCATGTGTTTCCTATTCTAACGGCATGCTTTAGCGGTGCCATAGAGAACTAAATCGCTCAATCCCGAGCAAAACGACCCTAAGGAAGATGCTTATTTACATTACAGAGAACGCAACACTACTAGCTCCACGTCGTCACGTCTATCGTGCAGCTGCCAGAATTAGCAGCAATCACCAATCAGAACTACTAAACTCACAATCGATGAGTAACCAAACGGGAACCCCAGAAGAAAACGCCCCTCAGAGCAAGTCATTTGAAGAGGCAGCCTCACCTTATTTTGAGGATATCCGCCGCTTCTGTGTTTCTAGAGCGGGCAACCGCGAACGCGGAGAAGACATCGCCCAAGAAGCACTCATTAGAGCCTTCAAGTCCTGGGACACATTCACTGATTTAGGTCATGGTCCAAAAGCATGGATGTTTACCATTGCAGCTCGACAGCTGATCTCTTCTGGAATCAAGCAGACAAAGCTTGATGAAAAGCAGGAATATGCTTACGAGAACGAAGACGGTGTGGTGAACCATGGCTTCGACAAATTCGTTATCAAGAATTTAGTGAACTCTCCTGAAATGCAAGTTATCGAGAAGTTCGGTATCGCTGAGATCGAAGCTGCAGTCGACTCACTTGATGAAGAGTTCCGTGATGTTGCATTCCAAAAATTCATTGTTGGTCTGGGCAATAAAGAAATCGCAGATTTGCTGGGGCTCAAGCAAAACACTGTCGGTTCGAAGGTTTCCCGTGCCCGTGAAAAGCTGCACGAAGCGTTGAAAGAAATCGCAGCTGGTTACGGAATCGGCGTAGATGAAGATAAGAAAAAGTAAAGGGATATTTAATGTCAGAAAAGAACTGTGAATACACTCTAGGAAAAGTTTTTGATTTCCTAGCAAATGAAATTGAAGAAAATGAAAGAACTAAGGTTCTAGATCACCTAGAGGATTGCCAAGCTTGCCAGAAAGAGTATGCAATCGAAAGCAAAATATCTAAGATTATTACTAGTTCATCGATGGAAGCTCAGACGAGTTTTGCATCCAAAATGCAAAGTCGGCTTCAGTCAGAGATCTGAAAAAGAAATCCCCGTCCAAGTGGCGGGGATTTTTCTTATATCTCTTGCTCTGGAAGATCCAGCCAGCTATACCAGCCTTGGTTGAGAACTAACCAAGCGAGAAGGCCGTGACCTAGTTGACCAGGCAGGCCAAACTGAGAGTTTCTAATTTCTTCGTTGAAACCTGGGTGATCAACCAGTGGTCTGAAAGCATCAACAAAAGGCAGGCTTCTTCTTGAAGCAACATCTTCGAATCCAGCGGCTAGGTGCTCAATGTCATAGTTCAACTGAGGGTTGCGGCTTGGAATAGGGGAGAGTACGAAAGGCTTCACATCTTTGCTGATTGCTGTGTCAAGGATGTTAGCTAGGTTCAAACGAGATCTAGACATGGTGATACCGGCATTAATGTCATTTGAGTTCAAGGCGACTATTAAACGGTTATCGGTGTCAGATGCAAAACGCTTGGATGCTTCCTCAAGCCACTGGTCACTTAGCTGAGCAGTTGATATCTCAGGAGTTGAAAGCACATAGAAGTCAATCTTTGGGTAATCACTCTGAGTCTTAGCGATAACACGACCAACCCAACCTAAACCTTTAGGGTCGCCACCTGCACCAACGATGTCGTCACCAATGATGACGATGCGTATGTTACGACGTGGCTCTTCCATGATTTAGTTGAATGCTCTCTCGATTAGATCAGCTTGTTCAACAGCGTGACGCTTCGCTGATCCAGTTGCAGGAGATGCACTTGCTGGTCTTGAAACAAGTTGAGCAACCTGACCACCCATGTACTTAGGTAGGAATAGACCAATGTATGTCCAAGGACCCTGGTTAGCTGGTTCATCCTGAACCCAGAACAACTCCGCTCCTGGATACTGAGCATATGTTGCTTTGATCTCATCAACCGGTGTTGGGTATAACTGCTCAACACGAACGATTGCTGTAGTTTGGTCGTTACGCTTTTCAGCTTCTGCCAATAGATCCCAGTAGACCTTGCCTGAACAAAATAGAACTCTCTTC
>JAPLAJ010000072.1 GCA_026393335.1 Rhodoluna sp.
ATCCCCTGTTCGTATCAACAAGACGACCCTCGCGCATTTGCTTTAGGGCAATGTGTCCAATGATTGCTCCTGCTGGCGCAAACAGAAAGGCAAATACAAGTGCAAGCACCGGTAGCGTGCTATCTGTTGAAGGTTGGTTGTTTTGTGGTGTTGGGTTACTCATGATTCCTGCTTTCCTTCCCCCATGGGATCTTTGCTTGATACTAATCCTAATTATTCACCATTTATTGAGAACTGTGGCTGGCAACTAATTAGATGTAAGAGAGCCAAAGAATGACTGCAAACCCCATACGAGCAGTTGCACTAGAAAAAACGCCGCAAGCAAAAGTCCAGTCAAAATCCATCCCACAGTGACTGCTGCAACTGCAAAGCTCCTGTTTACTGAACTGATTTCACCTTTCCTCATTGAACTCAGCGCGCTGTGGCCCATGATTGCTCCGACTGGCGGCAACAGGATGCCTAGGACCAATGCCCAAATCGGCAGATTACTTTTATTTTCAATTTCTTCTGATCGATTATTCAATTTTGCTCCTTCCGACGATTTCCTCATAGCTAAATCACAGTGCTATTGATAGCGATTAGCTTGGTTTAGAAACTCCTATTAAGTTATGGGATCAAATAACGCCATAAAGTACTGCGCAGATAAAGTTCAAAAAGCCCCGGGGCTTCACTCCAGATGAGAAGTAGCAGGCCCGTCAACACCCAACCAATAGTCACCCCAGCAAATGCCATTCTTCGATATGAGGAACTACTTTTTCCGCTCTTTATTCGGTACAGAGCCACATGGCCCAGAACAGCTCCTACAGGTGGAGCGGCGATTGCGAGCACAAAGGCGATAAATGCTGAGGGGCCTCCTCCGAGGTCATCTTGATTTGAATTGTTACTCATAATTCCACCCTTCCAATTCCCCCCATGGGAATACACGATTAATCTACCAAGCGTGTACTTAGTAGTAAGTAAGTGATCCAAAGAATGACAGCAATCCCAATATGAATAGCAGCAGTGGGATTAAACAAATGATGACTGCCGTCATAACCCACCCCACAATCACAGCAGCACTTGAAATGTTTCTATTGATGGCACTGATTTCCCCTGAACGCATTTGACCAAGCGAGATGTGGCCGATGATTGCTCCGACTGGTGGAAGTAAAAAAGCCAGTACAAAGCCCCAGGTTGGCAAACTGCTTTCTCTTCCGAATTCTTTTTGATAATTGCTCATAATGCACTCTTTCCATTCCCCCCATGGGAATACATTATTAATCTAGCAAAAGTGCTGGTTCTTCGATAACCGACGCGACGTCTTGGACAAATCGGCTAGCCACGTCACCGTCAACTACGCGGTGATCGAAGGTGGCTCCAATGGTAGTTACCTGACGGATAAGAATCTCGTTATCAACAACCCAAGGCTTAGGTCTGATTGAACCGAGAGCAACAATTCCAACTTCACCTGGGTTCAGAATAGGTGTTCCAGTATCGACACCGAAGACACCGATATTGGTAACAGTAATGGTTCCATTTTGCATATCTGCTGGAGTTGTTTTTCCTTCACGAGCAGTTGCCGCTAATTTTTCTAATGCCATCGCAAGTTCAAGCATTGAAAGTTTGTCGGCATCTTTAACGTTAGGAACAATAAGTCCTCGAGGTGTAGCAGCAGCAACTCCAAAGTTCACATAGTTGTGCACAATGATTTCTGTATCTGTCCAAGTTGAGTTAACGGTTGGGTTTCTTCTCGCTGCCCAGATCATTGCCTTAGCCATAATCAAAAGTGGGGTTACTTTCACTCCAGCAAAATCAGCACTTGCCTTTAGGCGTTTTACATATTCCATTGTTCTGGTTGCATCAACATCAACGAAGATGCTGACGTGCGGAGCAGTAAATGCTGATTGAACCATTGCAGTTGCAATAGCTTTTCTAACTCCCTTAACTGGAATTCTTTCTTCACGCTCTGTCTTAGGTTCAGGTGTGGTTTGGTTTTTGAAAACGCTGGCTACCTGAGCTGCTGCAAGAACGTCTTCTCTTGTCACTTCACCAGAGACTCCTGTTGCTTTGACTTTAGAGATATCAACATTCATGTCTTTCGCAAGTTTGCGAATAGGTGGCTTAGCTAAAACAACATCAGCAGCAGGAACAATAGCTATCAAGTCTGTGCCAGGTGCTGTTGCATTTGCCATAGATGTGGCTGCTGCTATTACTGGTGCAGCTCCGCGTCTTCTTCTACTCGGCGCAGCAGCTGAAACACCATAGCCAACAAGATTGGGTTGAGGCTTTTCTTCTGAACTTGTTGATGCCACTTCAGAAACTGTTTCGATGGCTTCGGTTGTTACTGCATTTTGCGCAACTGCAGTGTGCATAGAAGAAGGGGCATGTCCTGCAGCAACAGCTGCTGTTGCTTCACTTACTGATACTCCAATAATTGGAGAACCGACGTTTACTGTGTCACCTTCGTTAGCAAGAAGTTGAGTTACCACTCCAGCAAATGGACATGGTAGTTCAACCAAAGATTTAGCTGTTTCAATTTCAACAATGATCTGGTTAACACTTACAGTGTCGCCAACTTTAACTTTCCAAGTAACAATTTCAGCTTCAGTTAAACCTTCGCCAACATCTGGCAAATCAAAATATGCAATCTGTGACATCTGATCCGCCCTAGTAAGCCAACACTCGATCGACAGCTTCCATTAAGCGGTCTGCGTCAGGCAAATATAGTTCTTCCAGCTTGGCAGCTGGATATGGAACATCGAAGCCACCTACTCGAAGCACTGGTGCTTCCAGGTGATAGAAGCACAGTTCAGCAATCTTCGCTGCTATTTCCGAAGAGATGCTGACAAAGGTTCCAGCCTCATGAGTCACAATCAAACGACCTGTTCTCTTCACTGATTCAACAATGTGGCCAAAGTCAATTGGTGACATAGATCTAATATCAATAACCTCGATGTTGATTCCTTCTGCAGCAGCGTTCTCTGCTGCCTGGAGGGCTGTGACAACCATTGGGCCATAGGTGGCAATAGTTACAGCAGAGCCTTGTCTTACTGTTTGAGCGGCATGTAGGGGTAGTGCTGCTTGGTCAAGGTTGACTTGACCCTTCTGCCAGTAACGACGCTTTGGTTCAAAGAACATAACTGGATCTCTTGATTCAATAGCTTGCTGAATCATCCAATACGCATCGTTTGCATTTGATGGGCTAACAACTCTTAGGCCTGCGGTGTGAGCGAAATATGCTTCGGGTGATTCGCTGTGATGCTCAACAGCACCAATGCCACCACCGTAAGGAACACGAACCACAACTGGCATCTCGAAGAAACCTTCGCTTCTGTTTGTAAGTTTGGCTAGCTGGCTCACGATTTGATTGAAGGCGGGATAAATAAAACCGTCGAATTGAATTTCTGCTACTGGTCGGAAACCACGCATAGCTAATCCGATTGCTGTTCCAATAATTCCTGATTCAGCAATTGGGGAATTGAAAACTCTTTTAGCTCCAAACTCATCCAGTAGCCCTTCGGTTACACGGAACACTCCACCAAGTTGTGCAACATCTTCTCCGAAGACTAGAACCTTTGAGTTGTCTTTCATTGACTTACGAATACCGGCGTTGATTGCTTTAGCTATTGATAGCTCTACGAAATTACCCATTAGTGAGTACCTCCGTATCTAGGTGTGTCATCGCCATCAACGTTAGAGGTATGCCCACCCAAAGATTCTTCATAACCCTGAAGCCATGCTCTTTGTTCTTCAATCAACGGATGTGGTTCTGAGTAAACGTGATCAAACATTAGTTCCAATGGCGGCTCAGTCATCGCAAAAGTTTTTTCACGAAGTTCTGTAGCAAGTTCGTCACCAGCTGTTTTTACTTCATCAAAGAAATCTTGTCCGATACCTTGTTTGCGCAAGAAGCGTTCAAATCTAATCAGAGGATCTTTAGCTGCCCACTCTGCTACCTCAGCTGGATCGCGATACTTCGATGGATCATCGCTGGTTGTGTGTGCACCGATTCGGTAAGTCAACGCTTCAATAAGTGAAGGGCCCTTACCAGCTCTGGCATCATCCATATGTTTCTTGGTTACTGCATAGCAGGCCAACACATCGTTACCGTCAACACGAATACCTGGAACTCCGAAACCTTCACCGCGTTTATATAGAGGCACCTTAGTTTGAGTTCCAACTGGAGATGAAATAGCCCACTGGTTGTTTTGGCAGAAGAAAACCTGTGGCGTATTGTTTGTGGCTGCGAATAGGAAAGCTTCGCTCACATCTCCCTCGGCTGTAGCCCCGTCTCCGAAGTATGTGATTACTGCCAAATCTTTTTCTGGGTCGCCTGTGCCAACCAGTCCTTCAAAATTGATTCCCATTGCGTAACCCGTTGCGTGAAGGGCTTGGGTTCCTAAAACAATTGCATATAAATGGAATCTGTTTTCTTTAGGATTCCAACCTCCATGGTTTACGCCACGGAACATCTTGATGATTGACATGAGGTCAACACCGTGGGTAATGGCCACTCCATGTTCACGATATGACGGGAAGATGTGATCGTTTGGACCTACACCGTAACCGGAACCAATCTGGGCACCCTCTTGGCCAATTGCCGAAACCCAAAGACCCATCTGGCCTTGTCTTTGCAAAGCCGTTGCTTCTTCGTCGAATCTTCGGATTCGAGCCATGTCTCGATAAAACTTAAGGAAGTCAGCTTCGCGAAGTTGTCTTACGAGATCGCCATAGACTGCATGCTCTTTGGGCTCGATGAAATCACCGTCAACCGATAGAAGTTGAACCATAGGAATTTCTGATGATTGGGCAGTCACAGATACCAATTTACTTGAGGGATGGCACAATGAAACACATGAAACGTTTTCTCGTAAGCACTGTCATCAACGGTTTAGGTATTTGGCTTGTTTCAGCAATAATCCCTGGAATTGGTCTAAAACCTTACGGTGGCAATGAATTATGGCAATTAATCGTCACATTGCTGGTGATTGGTGCCATATTTGGCCTGATTAACTCAGTAATTGCCCCTGTTATAAAGGTGATTGCTATTCCTTTATACATATTGACCTTTGGTCTTATTTCTTTCGTAATCAATGGATCTCTATTGCTATTAGTTGCCTGGATTAGCCAGCAGCTAAGCCCGGATACTTTCACAATCGATGGCTTCACCAGCACTGGACTAACAATCACATCCCTTGGTTGGGCGATTCTTGCATCAATTGTCATGAGCATCTGTTCATTCATAGGTCGAGGAATTTTCAAGGCTCTTCGAATTCTGTAAATCTTGCATGGTGTAGACCTGCACCTCACCTTCAGCTAAACCTTGGTGTGATCTGATTACCTGGGCATCTGGAATTACAAGTTCTCCGCTACTTTCACCAACATAATGAATCTCATCGTTTCCTAAAGTCCGATACTTGATGAAATCAGCAAGACGGTAGTCGGCATCTGTCATGGGTTGCTGACCGTTTATGACAGCCCAGTCCTGACCCTTTGGTAGGTAAAACCAATGAGAGCCGTTTCCGTTGGATAACTTGTAATTCTCTTCACGAACAAGAGGTGCACCAGACCAGGTTGTTTCACTAAACCGCTGAGAGATGATATCGACATCGGTAGGCGGCATGATGCTCACCGGTGGGACATGCTGGGTAAAGCCGAAAGGCAGATCCATCAACGGCGAAAGCTCTAGTGCCCACGAACCGAGTTCTTTCAAAAGCTTTGGCACATCTATAGTTTCCAGAACCGTGGTGAGCATGGTTTCGGTCTGCATATACGAATTGGCCGAGGTAATCAGACCCTGCTGAATGTGCCAAAGTTTAGCCAGCATAAAAGGCAGCTCTATTGAGAATCTGGCAGCAGCCCAAGGTGCGGTTGCGAACTTATCGGGAGTAAGTTCAGTTAGCAGACTTACGGCCACTAGCCACATGTCCCTAGCGCTTCTAACCAGCTCCTCGTGTGTGGCAACTACAACCACAGGGGCTACTGGCGGGGTGCAAATATCAGGTTTCATGGAATCAACCCCAATAACTGCATCTGCCACATAAGTGACTTCATTTGGTGTTGTAGCTTTTGCATCTCCAGCCGACAGGTATCGGCTGCGGTACCCCGCCAAAGTGTGTGGCTGGGCTGGGCATGTTGCAGTAAAGCGATAGTGATCGCCAAGTGATTGTTGAATATGTTCATCTAGCGAATCTCTAATATTTCTTGCCACAGCAGGCTCTGTTTGGGGATTTCTGTGCAAAAAGCAGGGCAATATAGACATGTGAGTAATCTTTCTAATCAGCCGCTAAGTCCCCTGGATGGTAGATACCAACCTGTGGTAGCCGAGCTAGGTCACCATCTGAGTGAAGCCGGATTGAACAGGGCTCGCATAAACGTAGAAATTGAATGGCTCATATTCCTAGCAAATAGAAACTTGCTAGGCACTAATGCCCCGATAGATGGCGTTCTGCAGGAACAGCTTAGAAAGATTGTCACCAAATTTAGTGATGCAGATGTCAAAGAACTTGCACAAACTGAAGCGAGAACAAAACATGATGTTAAAGCTGTTGAATACTTTGTCCGCGATCGGCTTTCAAGCTTAGGAAGAGAAGATCTTCTTGAACTAACCCACTTTGCCTGCACAAGTGAGGATATAAACAATCTTTCTTACGCAATCACAATTCGCGACGCTGTTACAGATGTTTGGTTGACAAAAGCCAAAGCTTTAGTTGCGGCACTCAAAGAGTTAGCGGAGGAATACAAAGACGCCGCAATGCTTTCTCGAACTCACGGCCAACCTGCAACACCAACAACAATGGGTAAAGAGATTGCTGTTTTTGCACACAGACTGCAAAGACAAATTACAAGAATTGAGTCTGCAGAATATCTTGGCAAATTCTCTGGAGCTACCGGCACCTGGTCGGCTCATGTAGTAGCTGCACCTGATGTGGACTGGCTCAAAGAATCAAAGAGTTTTGTTGAGTCACTAGGTTTAAAATTCAATCCGCTAACAACACAAATCGAATCTCACGACTGGCAAGCAGAGCTCTACTCTGCCATCACGCTATTCAACAGAATCTTGCACAACCTGTGCACAGACATATGGACATACATCTCCATCAATTACTTTAAGCAAACACCGGTGGCTGGGGCGACCGGATCTTCAACTATGCCGCACAAAGTAAATCCAATTCGTTTTGAAAACGCAGAATCAAACCTGGAAATATCAAATGCGATTCTTGATTCTCTTTCAAGCACATTAGTAACATCCAGACTGCAAAGAGATCTAACTGATTCAAGTGCCCAGAGAAACATTGGGCTCGGCCTTGGGCACTCTCTCCTAGCTATCGACAATGCAACACGGGGCTTGAGTGAAATCGAATTGTCATCGGCTGTTTTAGAGGCTGATCTATTTGAAAACTGGGAAGTATTGGCAGAAGCAATACAGACAGTTATCCGAGCTGAGGTAGCAGCTGGACGAAGTGATATTTCTGATCCTTATCAACTCCTAAAGGAGCTAACTAGGGGTAGACGCATAAACAGCGAAGACTTGGCTGCATTTGTTCAGAAATTGAATATCGGCCAAGAGGCTAAAGATCGCCTACTGATGTTAAAGCCAAACACATACACAGGATTGGCAGCTCTATTAGTTTTACTAATTAGCAAGTAATTACTTAAGGCGCGGTTCGCCTGGTTTAAAGTTGTCGTCCTTAGCTGCAAAATTCAACGCAGCAAATCCAAATAGAACAATTACAAATGTAATTCCAGCCGCGATAGCTACTCGGCTCAAATCATCAAACGCTCCCCAAGCAATAGCGGCTACAAATGCTGAGGCTATCAAAGCCAGCCCAATCATAGATTTCCATGACGTTGATTTACCTTTTGCCATTTGATTACTTCTTTCCTTTAGTTGGTCCTGCAGCCCATACAGCTCGTTGCACTGCTGATAGCGCCAAGTAAGCGCTGAAGAAGCCAACTGCATTTAAATCATCTAGTGGTGCAAAGTAAAAGACTAACCCTGTTATTGCTCCAAGTGTTGCAGAGATTCTTAGTTCCAGAACATCTTCGGGTTTTGCTTTTCTAGAAAGTAAAAATTCCAAAACCGCCATGCCCACTGCAAAAAGGAAAACCAGTGATCTCATCACAAACAGTTCATCGGTGTCTTCACCCTCGTACTGCCCACCAAAAAGAACAGTCATAACAGCAATCACAAATGCAATGCTTGTTGGAATAGCGATCTCTTTTAGAGTCAGCTTAAGCTTTGGGATTCTAAGCATTACTAGTGGGCCAAACACCAGTGCGAAAGATATAAATTGCAGAACTCTAATTCCAACAGGAGAAGAATGATCTTGGCTAAAGATTAGATACGCTGCGCCGATCGCTAAAACAATTGACCGCAGAATGTTCAGTGAACGCATCCCTATTCCTTAGGATTTACGAATCTTGAATACTGCCCTTGGAATAGAACTGTTGAAGTTCCAACCGGTCCATTTCTTTGCTTGGCAATAATTAGTTCTGCTTCACCTGGGCGAGCTGTTTCGCCACCAGATAGATCGCGGTGAATAAGAAGTACGACGTCCGCATCCTGCTCAAGCGATCCAGACTCGCGAAGCTGTGACAGCTCAGGTCTCTTGTTAGTTCCGTCTTCAGACTTTCGGTTCAGCTGAGAAAGTGCAATCACAGGAACTTTCAGTTCCTTAGCCAAGAGCTTTAATGATCTTGAAAACTCTGAAACTTCTTGCTGACGGTTTTCAACTTTCTTACCGGAGCTCATTAGTTGCAAGTAGTCGATAACGACTAGCTTCAAATCAAACTCTTGCATCATTCGGCGACACTTCGCTCTGATCTCGACGATGTTTAGATTTGGACTGTCATCAATTACCAATGGAGCTGCGCCGATGTTGCTGCGGCGCTCAGCCATGATGGCCCACTCGTTATCGCTGATGCTTCCCTTACGCATGTTCTGCAAAAGAATTCCTGTCTCTGCTGAAAGCAAACGCATTGCGATTTCAGTTGTGCTCATTTCTAGCGAGAAAACCGCAGTGGCAAGTTTCTTGTTTATAGCTGCTTCTCTTGCGATATCTAGAGCAAGAGTTGATTTACCCAAACCAGGTCGAGCAGCGATGATGATTAGCTGTCCTGGGTGCAATCCATTTGTATCCTTATCAAACTGAGTGAATCCGGTTGGAACACCAGATAGCCCTTTGTTTTTCTGAACTAGTTCAATTTCATTCGCAGCACTTTCAAGTGCTGAACTTAGACGAGTCCAGTCCGCACCAGTTGACTCATCAGCTACTCGATAGATTTCACTTTGTGCAGTGTTGACTAGATCTTCCACTTCACCTTCAGCGTCATAACCGCGTTGAGCGATGCGAGTTCCAGCTTCAATCAGACGACGAAGAATTGCTTTTTCGCGAACGATCTTCGCGTAGAAGTTTGCGCTTGCAGCTGTTGGCACAATCGCAGTTAATTCGTGCAGATATTCTGCGCCACCTACGGTAGCGAGCTTGCCCATCTTGGTTAGTTCTGCGTTAACGGTAACTACGTCTGTAGGTTCGGCGTGATTGGCCAGGTTGATGATGGCAGCAAAAATGATTTCGTGCTTAGGTGCATAAAAGTCTCTGGCTTGGATCTTTCCTTCTGCCAGGATGGAGTGCACGATGTCTAAAGAGAGCAGCATGCCGCCGAGTGTGCTCTGTTCAGCATTCAAATCGTGGGGTAGCAAGCGATCTTCGCTGCGGAAGCTCTTACCAACTGGTGCAATAGACATCAAAAATCTTTCTTGTTTAGTACTAAAACTATAGAAACTTATCTATAGCATCCGCGTCGGACATGCCCAAAACAAGTTACTCTGTGGCTAACAGTGTGGATAACCTAGGCAACACGCCGAACTACCTGTGGACAAAATGTGGATAACTATGTGCAGAACTTGTGTAAAACCCCTTGAAGCCCAGTATTTACTTGAAGTTTTGGCAAAAAATATATTTGATTCCTAAGTCTAAACCTGTGCATGAAGGTTATGGATTGACTGCTAATTGTTCCAATTTGGGGTTAGTTATGCACAAGTTATCCACAGGTAAACCTCTTGGGTTAAAGACTAAAGGCAGGCCATTTAGGCCTGCCTTTAGTTAGAAAACACTTACTTCTTGGCTACAACTTCTAGCTTTAGAGTTGCGGTCATGTCTGAGTGCAACTTAACTGTTGCCTCATAGCTACCAGTGGTTCTGATTGGTGAGAAGAAAGCGACCTTGCGCTTGTCGATCTCGCCCAAACCAGCTGCTGCAACTGCTGCTGCAACATCGCCAGTCTTTATTGCACCGAATAGACGGCCACCAACTCCAGCCTTGACTGTAAGTCTGATTGTTGTGCCCTGTAGAGCGTCCTTGAAAGCTTGAGCTTCCTCGACTGTGGCAAGTGCACGAGCTTCACGACCAGCTTTGATCTGTGCAACCTGCTTCTCGCCACCCTTGCTCCACATAACTGCGAAACC
>JAPLAJ010000043.1 GCA_026393335.1 Rhodoluna sp.
GATGCAACTGAGTCAGTTCAAGATGCTTCGGAGTTCAACAACAACGGATGGGTTATCCACGCCATCCAAGCAGCATTCAAAGTAATCATGTCCACAGCAACTGAAACACCTGAACATTTTGTTCTGGGCATCGAAGCAGCTGTTCGAGTTGGTAATGACACCGATTCGGTTGCAGCTATCGCAGGTGCTTTACTTGGGGCTCGTTGGGGATACTCAGCTATTCCTAAGCCTTGGCTTAAAAAAATTCATGGCTGGCCTGGCTACAAATCTAAAGATCTAGTTTCTCTTGCAGATTCCATCACTGAACCTATTTGGCTCTAGAAATTAACGCTGTCTGAACTTCGGCAAGTTATCAGGGCTCGGCCTATAAACAGAAGTATTCTGCTAGTAGAGCGACAAGAGCCAATTTATAGGAATGTGCATGCCTGAAAATCAAGAGCGTAGAACTGACCCGCTATTCGAATTCATTGTGGTCGGCTCGCTAATTCTTGGAGCTATTTTTGCTTTCGGTCCAGGCAAGTCAGAAGCAACTCCGCTACCAGAGGAGAAGCCAAATCCTGTGGTTGTCAAAAAGAGCTACGTTGAACCAACAGGAAAAGTTCAAGTCATCGCATCAGGACTTAGAGCCCCTTGGGAAGTTGTGTTCCTACCAGATGGTCAAGCACTTGTGGATGAAAGAGACTCTGGATCGATACTTCTTGTTAGCAAAGATCTAAAAGTAACAAAGGTTGGATTTACCAATACTGCTCCACCGTGTGAGAAGTTCTGCGAAGGTGGCACATTAGGCATGGCTATCGCTGCAGACAGAGCCGATGAGAAACTAAGTTTGTTTGTATTTCAAACAACAAGCAAAGATAACCGAATCCTCAAATACGATCTCAATACTGACGATGCAGGTTCTTGGAGCTTGGCTGCTAAAAGAGTTTTGATTCAAGGAATTGAACGCAGCGGTAAATCAACTACACACAATGGTGGCCGTCTTGCTATTGGCCCTGATGACAAACTTTGGGTCAGCCTTGGTGATTCAGGTATGCGTGGTGTTACCTCACAAAACTGGAAGCGACTTGCCGGTTCCATTCTGAGAATGAATCTTGATGGCACGGTGCCAGATGACAACCCTAAAAAGAACTCCTTTGTTTGGGCTAAGGGACTAAGAGATACTCAAGGAATGGCCTGGGATAACTTTGGCAATATGTGGACTACCGAATTTGGTCAGGACACTTGGGATGAGCTAAACCTCATGGAAAAAGGTAAGAACTACGGTTGGCCAATTGCAGAAGGATTCTTCAAGTTTGTTGAAACACCACTTGAACCGGGTAACCCAGGATCTAACGATCAGGGGACTGCCGATAATCCTGCACCTAAGCCGACCATTCCTTCAATGCCTTCAAATGTTGAGATGCTCAACGACTCTAGATTTACACCACCGGTTTTGGCTTGGCACCCTTCAGAAGCAGCTTGCAGCGGCATCACATTCGTCAGAGGATCATTGATTTCTGCCTGCCTACGAGGAGGCAAGCTCTGGGTGATTCCTGTAATTGGAGATAAGCAACTTGGAGAACCTAAAGAGTTCTTCAAAGGTAGATTTGGCAGGCTCAGAAAGGCCACAGTGGCCCCTGATGGCTCAATGTGGATAATCACTAGTAATAAAGATGGACGTGGTGGCTGGTCAAGCGGAGGAGAGAATCCGCAGGATGATCGCATCATTCGAGTACCCCTAAAGACTGTGTACTACTAGTTCACAGGTTTCTTTCAGGGTTCCAAATCGTTACAACCCAGTGGCCCATATCCTATTTACTGGCCTATTCATGTCCTAGGCTGGAAACACATATACGTTTTGTGCGAAGCGTCCGTTCTGAAAGGTAACAATGTTTCGCAAAACGCTAGCGAGCTTTTTAGCTCTTCCTCTACTTACTCTAGGTCTCTCAGCTGCTAATGCAGCGGCAGCTCCTTACACTCAAAACTTTGAAGCTATGCCCACATATTCAGGCGTCGATTTCGACGGAGGTGTTGGAACTGTTGTATCAGATCAGCCTGCTGGGGAAGGATTCACGTCGGGTAAAGCTCTAAAAATAGAAACCAAAACTAAGGCTTGGGCTGGTACCAAGATTGTGATGCCAACAACTTTTAGTTTCATCTCTAGCACTAATAAGACAGGATCTATTTCTGTTTATTCTCCAGATGCTCAGAGCCGTTGCTTCGTTATGAAACTTGAAGGACCTACGCCTGACATATTCATCGAACGCAAGCTCAGTGTCACATCTGGTTGGCAAACACTTACCTTCAACTATGCAGCTAATTACGACTCCTCAAAGAACTACAACGTGGTCGCATTTATGCCCGATTTCTTTGGTGTTGGTTGCAACATGGTCTGGAACGCCGATAACAAGCCACTTACAACTTGGTATGTGGACAACATTTCATTCCCCGGTGCACGTGACGCTGGAGAAGTTGTAGTTCCAGAAGATCGCTCTGCTCCTCCTGTTCTAGTGAACTTTGAAAGCAATGACACCTCTGGTTACGAATTGATTGACTTCAATGGTGCTGCTTCAAGCATTGTTACTGATGCACCTGCCGAGGGCTCTATCGGTTCCACAAAAGCAATGAAGGTTGTTACCGTGGGAGGAACCTCTGGCACAACAATTGTCAGAAAAACCCCAATGGCCTCTTTGATCTCAGCAGCTACTTTCGTAGCAAAGGCAAATATTTACTCGCCAGTTTCCGGCAAAACAATCATGCTAAAGATTGAAAGTACTGTTCACCCATCGCAGATTGTGGAAATTCGACAGACTAGCGTGGCTGGATGGAAGACCTATAGCTTCAACTTCGAAGTTGGTGGAAACGTTACGGCTATCGATTATGCACAGGCCAACATATTCTTCGACTTCCTTGGTAACGGCTCAGACAACCCTTGGTACATGGATGATCTTGCATTCAACGGCGCGGTCGGTGCTACCCTTCCTGGCGGTGGCGGTGGTGGCGATGGCGGCGGTGGCGGTGGCGGCGGTGGCAACAACGGTGCTGGCGACCCTACCTCAACCCTTCTAACTTACGAAGGCTCTGACAACCTTGGTGCTCTAAACACCGAAGGTGCTACCCCAGAAAAGCCACAGGGTCTATTCGGTGGAGCAACTGCTGTTATCACTGAAGCTCCGGCCGGTGGTCTAGGTGGAAGTGCTTTGGCAATTACTAAGACTGGTGAGCCTTGGGCAGGTTTGAATGCCCTTGTTAGTGCTGATGGTGCAGTTAGATACACAAATTCAGACAACACTAAGGTCACATTCAACTACTACTCTCCTAAGGGAAGCAGCCCGATTGCTATCCAGCTTTTCAATGGCGAGACCATGGCAGTTGAAATGATTCAGACTGCCGCTGCGGGTTGGAACAACATTTCCTTCGACTTAGCAACTGCAGCTAACTGGTCATCATTGGTCAAGTACAACAAGCTAGTTATCTTCCCTGACTTCCAAGTTGTATCAGCTGGCGAGGTTTTCTACCTAGATAACGTTGCAGTCAACGGAGCAGTAACTCCGCAGATCGAAATCGGTGGACCGGTTGACCCAGGGCCGCTAGTTACTAAGCCTGCGGTAAAGACAGCTGCTTCTGTATCTACAACCACACCTAAGGTTGGCGTTACTTTGAGGGCAACTAAGGGTACTTGGACTGGTTCAACTATGACCCATAAGTACACCTGGTACCGCTGTACTGTAGTTGGCAAGACTGCTCTAAAAGCAAAGCCATCTTCAGCTGCTAAGTGTTCAGTGATTGCAGGTAAGACTGCAAGTTCACTGAAGTTGACTAAGGCTGAGAAGGGCAAGTACATCCGAGTTATGGTTACTGCAACCAACTCAAAGGGATCTGCAATGACCGTGTCTAAGACAACCACTAAAAAGGTTGGCTAGTCAGCTAAAGATTCAATAACTAAACCCCCAAAGAAAACTCTTTGGGGGTTTCGTTTTATCAAATTTCTAACTTGCTGCTTTTATGATCAGCTCTTTTATTTGAGACTCAACCTTAGGAGTCAGTTTGATTAGTGCGAATGAGGTAGGCCAGAAATTACCATCGTCTAGATTAGAGTGCTCTGAGAAACCTAGGGTTGAGACTCTAGCTTTGAACATGCCCGCGTTCTGGAAGAAAATGATGACTTTTCCGGTCTTACCTGGATTATAGAAAGATGGCATTCCGTACCAAGTTTTAGCAACAAGGTGAGGAGCATTCTTTTCAACGAGAGCTTTGATTCGAAGAGCCATTTCCTTCTCTTCCTTAGGCATCTTGTTGACCTTCTCCATGAATGCCTTTAGGTCTGTTTCTGCGTTAGCTACGCGCTTGGCTTCGTTGGCTCTATCTTTCATAGCTTGGCGCTCTGCAGCGGTAAAGCCAGAGGCGGACTTCTTCTCAGCCATCAGTGTTCCTTTCAGTTGATACAGACAAGTTTAAACCTGTGATTTGGCGTAATCTTGGCTAATGAGTGATTTAGAGGCAATCGGACAAAGAGATAACTGGATCTGCTGGTTATGCGATGAGCCTGTTGACTCTGAAGGTTCTGTCAATAATGATCGTGGACCTAGCGCTGATAGTTACTTCATAGCTAAGGCCAAAAAAGGTGAAAAAGCCCAAGAGAGATTAGCTCACAGGGCTTGTAACACTATGAAGGGCAAGATTGACCCGGTCATTCAGTGGCCAAGCAATCTAATGGTCTTTGAACCAGCAGCAATCATCGCAACGGTTGAGCGTTTAGCAAAAAAAGGTGGCCGAGAAGCTGTTGGTCGCTGTGCCGATAGTAAAGATGCTGAACAAGCATCACAGTGGTTAGTCGATAGGCTTTCAAGATTTGCGCCAGAGCTGAGTTTCAAAACAGAAGTTATGCCAGGTGGGGGACAGTTTGTTCTCATGCTTCGGTTGGCTTAGAAGAACTCCACTATGAGTAAACCAATTAGGGTCATCTTCCTTACCTTCTACTTTGAAGCTTGGGATGCATTCGATGCCATCTACAAGCAGATGAAAGCAGATCCTAGATTTGAACCACTGGTCATAACTATGCCTCGAAAACTTACCGGCTATGAGAAGTTCCAAGATGAAGAGCTAGTAAGTTCCTATCTTGACTCGATTCACATAGATCACGAAAGATTCAAGTTCAAAAAGAGTAAAGATGGTTTAGCCAGACTTAGAGAACTCAGCCCTGACTACATTTTCTTGAACTACCCTTGGCAGCGAAACTACAAGAAGAACTATCAAATAGAGAAACTGATTGAGTTTACAAAAGTTTGCTATGTTCCATACTTCTCTACGTCTCTAGTAAATGAACCAGGGGTTGAAGGCGTTGCGCTACATCAATACACTCAAGCCACTCACCAGCTGGCGCACATGGTCTTTTTGCAAGACGCGGAAACTAAAGAAGCCTTTGATGCTAACGGTCGAGCAGAACACGCTTTTCTAACTGGCACACCAAAGATAGATGCACTTCTAGAAGCAAAAGATAAAGTAACTCCACACTGGCCGATATCTAGGTCCCTACCAACCGGTGAACAACCTATGAGAGTTGTCTGGGCACCACATCACAGCTATGGGATTAGTTGGCTAAACTTTGGACACTTCAATAATCAAAAAGACATGATGTTGACTTATGCCAAACAACATCCTGAAATAGATCTAGTTCTAAGACCCCACCCATTTCTATTTGGCACTCTAACTGGACGAGATCTTATGACTGCAGATCAGTTGAAGACCTGGCGAACCCAATGGGACTCTTTACCTAATACATTCACAGATATAGATGGACCTTTTACTAGCCTTGCGCTAGCTTCCGATGCTCTTATAACCGACGGAGTTTCCTTTATTGCGGAGTATCCATTAGTTACAAACAAGCCGGCAATCTTTTGGAAAAAACCTGAGCACTGGGAGTTTTCTACCCTGGGCAAGATTGCTGAGAACAGCTCAGTCATAGTTTCATCCATGGCTGAGGTAGAGAAGGCACTTGAACAGGTAAGCCAAGGAAAACTACCTAAGCGGGAAGCAGAGATAGAGCAACTAATTAGAGCAGTTCGACCTAGTAAGGCATCTGCCGCTAGCTCTATAGTTGCCCTGGTCTTAAAGGACCACTCAGGTCAGTAGCGGTAAGGCATTTAGGCATACGCTTAGCGTTCCCTGAATCAGCAATCCAGCCACTGTCAGAGCCTATAGATTAGAGCCTGAAATGAAAAATCTAGGGAAGCTTTCAGCTACGCAATCAGTTGCGGCAGCCTTCACAGCCCTCATAATCTTGGGCACAACTCTTTTGATGCTTCCAATCTCATCAAGCTCTGGCCAATCTACAAACTTCTTTGATGCACTATTTAACGCAACATCAGCCATTACTGTCACAGGTCTTGCATCAGTGGACACCGGCACACATTGGTCAACCACCGGACACACAATTTTGGCGCTACTGGTGCAGATCGGTGGATTTGGAATTATTGGTTTTGCAACTTTGGTTGGTTATCTTCTTGAAGGAAAGATTTCACTAAAGAGCAGAATCTCTGTCTTCTCGGAGTCCGCTGCAACAAAGCAACCTGATGTTAGAGCGCTACTTAAAAACATTGCCAAGATGATGTTGTTCTTTGAAATAATCCTCTTTGCATTTTTAGCATTCAGGTTTTATACCGAATATGGGTACTCTTTAGAAAAAGCGCTTAGTCACGGAGGCTTTCACGCTCTTATGACTTTCAATCAAGCAGGCTTTGCTCTCTACACCGACAGCCTTATCGGCTTTGCTTCAGATGGCTGGATACTATTTCCAATCTTTGTTATTTCCACGTTTGCTTCATTTGGTTTTCCAGTTCTAGCTGAGATTAGAGACAGGCTAAAAATCAAGCTAATTGTTCTCTTTGGTAAAGTTCCGGATTATCGAATGCCAACTCAGTGGTCACTGAATTCAAGAATCATTTTGTGGGCAAGCCTGTTCCTTACGGTATTTGGAGCTCTTGGTATAGCAATTGCAGAATGGAGCAACCCAGCAACTCTCGGAGCCCTTGATCCACTTCAAAAGGCTTGGGCAAGCATCTTTGCATCTTCAATGACGAGATCTACTGGACTCAATGCGGTCGACCTTGGTCAAATGAACCCAGTTACCTGGTTAGGCATGAACCTATTGATGTTCATTGGTGGAGCTAGTGCTTCCACAGCAGGTGGTATAAAGATTGGTACTGCCGTAGTTCTTTTGTATATCGTCATCACAGAAATTCGTGGGGATGCAGCTGTAAACATCGGTAACCGCAGACTTCCTCGTTCGATGCAAAGACAGGCTCTGACCATCCTGACTGTTTACTCTCTAGTGATCATTGGTGCTTTGTTCTTGTTGAAATTCACTACCAGCTACAGCACAGACCAGCTACTGATTGAGATTATTTCTGCTGCTGGTACGGTGGGCCTGTCTACTGGTATTACAGCAGGCATGCCTGAGCATGCCAAGTTCCTGCTTTCAGTTCTGATGCTCTTTGGTCGTTTAGGGCCGATAGTTGTTGCTACTTCCCTTGCTCTCAGAAAGACTAAGCGTCACTTCGAGTACCCGAGGGAGAGTCCTCTAATTGGCTAAACACACCGCTACTGATAATGGTTTACTAAAGTTACGCTTGGAAATGAACTTAGATCTAAAGTGCCAAACCCTGAATGGAGATTCAAATGTCTAACCGTAAAAAAGGCGCATCTTTCAAGAAACACTCTGCAACAAGCATTGTGGTTATTGGGCTAGGTCGCTTCGGCACCTCACTGGCTCTTGAACTTCTCAAAGGTGGTAGAGAAGTCTTAGGTGTTGATTCAGATGAGCGGATTGTACAAAACCTTTCAGACAGACTCACCGACGTTGTTCAAGCGGACAGTACTGATGAAGCAGCGTTACGAGAACTTGGTATTCAAGATTTTGATTCAGCGGTAGTGGCAATTGGAAGCGATCTAGAGGCAAGTATTCTCACAGCTTCGCTGCTACTCCAGCTTGGAGTTCCACAGGTGTGGGCTAAGGCAACCAGCACAGCGCACGGTCGTATCTTGCAGCAACTGGGTGTTCAGCACGTAATCTTCCCAGAGATGGATATGGGTAAGCGGGTAGCTCACATGGTGTCCGGTGAATCGCTTGACTATGTGCCAATTGATGAAGATTTTGTAATGGTTAGAACCGAAGCTCCAGAGCTATTCAACGGCAAGACATTAGCTGAGATGAGGTTCCGCTCCAATCATGGAGTGATTGTGGTTGCCACGAAGAGAGGCAACGGGGAGTATGTACCCTCATACCCTGAAACAACTCTTGAAACAGGCGATGTGATGATTGTTGCTGGAAGATCAGAACAGGTAGATCTGTTTTGCCAGTTGGGCCTCTAAAGCGCTACTAGTTTCGAACTTGCGAAATCTCGGTAGGACCAATTCCGCAACAGCCACCAATGATGCTAGCTCCACAGTTAGCCCACTCCTGAATGTGTTTGTCAGATAACTTAACTGCAGAGCCCTCAAGTCGCTTTAGTTTCTCATTCCAAGTTCTACCAGCATTAGGGTAAACAACAAACGGGCCGTAATCTTTAGCAGAGCCTAGAAGACCAGTTACATACTCTGGACTTGTGCAATTGATTCCCACATAGTCCGCACCTAATTCTTTAGCTACCTTGGCAGCATCACGGAATGTTTCCCCTGATGAGAGATGTGTTTCATCTTTGCAGGAGAATGCTATCCAAACCGGAATTGAGTTCTTTAGCTCACGAAGTAGTTCAAGTAAAACTCTTGCTTCTCTTATCTCAGGGATGGTCTCAATTGCAAGAAAATCAGGACTACAGGCAATGAGTATTTCAAGTCGCTCTTTATGAAAACTCTTTAACTCTTCATCAGTGACTTTGTAATTACCTCGATACTCAGAGCCATCAGCTAGGTAAGCTCCATACGGCCCTATAGATGCAGCTACCTTGGGTGAGTTAGCCTCTCTTGCTAGTTCCACTGAAAGTTTTAGAGCATCCACTACTTCTTGGTGAGTCCAACCTTTAGCAATACAACCAGGAAATGAAACCTGGTAAGTGGAGGTAATGATTATCTCTGCACCAGCTTTTACAAATGCAGCGTGCGCATCTCGTATTTGATCAGGAGCACTCTTGAGAAGCTCACCAGTCCAAAGCTCAGATGTGAAGGTGTTTCCTAAATCCTCTAAAGCTGTGGCAAGTCCGCCATCTAGCAGAATGTAATCTTTGGACATTTGAAAAGTCTAACTTGTGTGAGTAAAGCTACTCTTTAGATCCTTTTACCTTCAAAGTGTTTGATGCTCTGGACAAGAATATTGCAAATACAAGAGCTACTACTATTCCTGAGCTGATACCAAGCTCTATAACAGCTCTGTTGAACTCTTCCTGTGATTTACCAGAGGCTAAGGTCATTGATGCACCAACGGTAAGAATGTGTCTAACCGCAGCGATAACTCCAATGATGAGGAAGTTTTGTAGTTGGAATACACCATCGGTATATCTCGCGACTACAGTTCTTAGGATTTCAAGAATAATGATTATGAACAAAATGTCATTGATGGCTTGAATCATTCCAGTTGGAAAGAAAGGCACAGTCTCAAAGACTCTTCCAACCGAGAAGACCAGAGCGGCAACAGCAATTCCTAGGAGGAAGATACCCAAAATGACGTGGAAGATTTCTTCAATTCGCTCGACCCAACGGCCAGGAATTAGGACTTTGTGCTGCTCTTTAGCATCTCTAGACATATCAGAAATCTAGCCCACCTA
>JAPLAJ010000165.1 GCA_026393335.1 Rhodoluna sp.
CAGATAGTAAGTGAGGCTGCCAAGCAAAGCCTTCGTGCCTTCACACCCGTTGTATCTAACATCGCAGAGACTAAAGAACTTTGCTTACAGGTTCAAGACTTTGATTTGGTATTGGTTCTAGATACCACTGCTACCAAGCAGTTATCAGAGCTAAGCATTCCTAAAGTAGGCAAACTTGCAATAGTTGTAGGCCCTGAAGGTGGAATAGATCAGGCCGAACTTGATTTGCTTGAAAAAGCGGGAGCAAGGCTAGTTAGTTTAGGAGCTAATGTTCTAAGAACCTCAACAGCGGGACCAGCATTAATTGCAGCCTTGCTCTTGGGCAATGCCTAAAGCCAACCTTAGAATTAGACAAACAAGGAGTTTCATTGGATTGCATTTTCTGCAAGATTACCTCGGGTGAATTACCCGCCACATTTGTAGCCGAGTCAGAGCACGCTGTGGCTTTCAACGACATACATCCAGTTGCACCTGTGCACGTGTTGATTGTTCCTAGAGTCCACTTCACAGATGTTGCTGAATTAGCTGTAGCCAACCCTGAAGTGTTAGCAGACCTTATTCAATTAGGTGTTCGAGTAGCTGAACTTAAATCAACCGGTTCCTTTAGGTTGCAGTTCAACACTGGCGCAGAAGCAGGTCAAACCGTATTCCATGCCCATGGCCACATCACCAGTAGAACACCGAGGTCTTAGTGTCTAAAGAGTCAGTAAACAAAGACACCAAACTTGAGTTCTCAATCAATCTTCCAAACCCGATTGCAGTTTTTGGCACCGAAGATGCTTTATTGAAATCAATTGAAGCTCTTCATCCAAATGTTTCTGTTTTAGTTAGAGGAAATACTGTCAGCATCTCAGGTCAAGAGGCAGATTGCTTCGCTGCCAAGAAACTTATTGATGAAGCTATCAAACTAGTTGAGGCAGGACACCAGATAGCACCAGCAGATATCACAAGATCGGCTCGCATGATTGAAAATGAAGTAAGCCCAGCACAGATGCTAAGTCAAAGCATTCTTTCTTCTAGAGGCAAGAACATTCGCCCGAAGACTGTGAATCAGAAGAACTATGTTGATGCCATTGATCAGAACACTATTGTTTTTGGAATTGGTCCAGCAGGAACTGGTAAAACCTACTTAGCTATGGCTAAGGCAGTGCAGGCACTACATAGAAAAGAAGTAAGTCGCATCATTTTGACTAGACCAGCAGTTGAAGCAGGGGAGAGACTAGGTTTCCTACCTGGCACACTAAGCGACAAGATTGACCCATACCTTCGACCACTCTTTGATGCTCTGCACGACATGCTAGATCCAGAGACAGTGCCAAAGCTTATGGCTACTGGAACTATTGAGGTTGCTCCTCTTGCTTATATGCGTGGTCGTACACTCAATGACTCTTTTATCATCTTGGATGAAGCTCAGAACACTACTCCTGAGCAAATGAAGATGTTTCTAACTCGTTTAGGTTTTAATTCAAAGATGATAGTCACAGGAGATGTGACACAGATTGACCTACCTGGCGGGAACTCTGGGTTAAAGGTCGCCAAGGAAATCCTCAGTGATGTATCCGACATGAAGTTCTGTGTCTTAGATTCTTCAGATGTTGTTCGTCATTCACTAGTTGGCAAGATCGTTGATGCTTATTCAAAGTTTGAAGAGAAGCAGGTCAAATCTAAAGGAATCACTGGTAGAAACCGATGAGCGTTGAGATTGAGAACGAATCAGGGGTAGATGCTCCGCTAGAGAGCATTCTGGAGCTAGCTGACTTTGCACTAGAAAAGATGCACATCGATTCAGCTGCAGATATCGAGATCCTGTTAGTCAATGAAGTTGTTATGGAGGCTTACCACCTGGACTGGATGCAGGAGAGTGGTTCCACCGATGTCTTATCGCAACCTATTGATGGACTAAGACCTGGTAAACCTAGCGAGAAAACTCCGGCAGGACACTTAGGAATGATTGTGCTGTGTCCACAGGTAGCAACCCGTCAGGCAGAGGTAGCAGGACACTCAGAGCTTCAAGAGATTCTTATTCTTATTGCGCACTCCATTCTTCATTTACTTGGTTACGACCATGCTGAGAAGCAGGATGAGATTGAAATGTTTGCTCTGCAGCAAGAGATAGTTGCAGAGTATCTAGATAGCGTTGGTGCCTAATGCTCTTTTTAGCTATCTTTATCGCTGTGATCTTGGCTGCTTGTGCCTACATCCTGGCAATTGCAGAGGCTGCCATCAAGCTAAACGATGAAGATGACCGTTCCACTGAAGGCATAGCTTTTGCTCGCCTTGTTTTTGTTGGAGTATTTGGAATTGTAGTAAGCCAGTCTTTTACACCAGGTCGTTACTCTTGGTGGATTGTGGCAATTCTTTCGGTACTTATTGTTACCGGTCTAGTTTTCACTCTCCAACTAGTTGGTCGGAGAATTGGAAGTAGTAAAGCAGGCTTACGAGTTCTAAAGATCCTTGCCCCAATTATCAAATCAATCAACATTCTGTTCACTCCACTCAGCCTGCCTACTGAGGAAACTGAAGAGTTTGAAGCTGAACTTATTGAATCTGTTGAAGAACTCTCAGAAACTATTGCTCGAGAGATCATGGTGCCAAGAATCGATATGGCAACAGTTACAGCTGAAGAAACTCTCGATGAATCAATGACTGTGTTCTTTAGACATGGCTTCTCTAGGTTGCCGGTGATTGGTAAGAACCTAGATGACATCAGGGGAGTTCTATACATCAAGGATGTTGCCAAGCTCATTCATGAGAATCCATCTAAGGCAGCCAGCGTAACTGCTGTGGACATTGCTCGCAAAGCAATCTTTGTTCCAGAGAGCAAACCGGTTGATGATCTTCTGCAGGAGATGCAACGCTCTTCTACACACATTGCCTTGATAGTTGATGAGTATGGCGGGGTAGCAGGGCTAGCCACAATGGAAGATGTGATTGAAGAAATTGTTGGAAATATCAGCGATGAGTATGACAATGACCTTCCTGAAATTGAAACACTAGAAGATAACTGGGTAAGAGTAAGTGCTCGACTATCACTATTTGATTTAGGTGAACACTTCGACATCGAATTAGAAGATGAAGATGTTGATAGTGTTGGTGGCCTACTAGCAAAAGAACTTGGTAGGTTACCTGGTCGAAATGACCAAATTCAGTTCTCTGGTCTAATGATTAAAGCTGAGCGCATCGAAGGTAGACGCAAGAGAGTTATTACAGCTCTTGTCCGCATGACTGATGAACTAATAGCTGCTAGAAAAGCTTTGGAAGAAGATAACGAGTGAATGAATTCAGATCAGGCTTCGTATCCTTCGTAGGGCGTCCTAATGTTGGCAAGTCAACGCTTACCAATGCTTTAGTGGGGGAGAAGATAGCAATCACCTCCTCTAAGCCTCAAACCACAAGACGTGCTATCCGTGGCATTGTGAACACACCCGATGCTCAAATTATTCTGGTAGATACCCCAGGTTTACACAGACCTAGAACTCTTCTAGGGCAGCGACTAAACAACTTGGTTGAAAACACTTTAGGTCAGGTAGATGTAATTGGTTTCTGTGTGCCAGCAAACGAGAAGATTGGTCCAGGCGATAACTTCATCAACGAACAAGTTGGTGAATACCGTAGAGCTAAGTTTGTTGCTCTGGTAACTAAGAGTGAGACAGTATCAAGAGACGCTTTAGCTCAACAACTTGTAGCAATCAGTGCTCTTAGAAACTGGGATGCAGTTATTCCAGTCAGTGCTGTATCCGGTGAACAGCTTGAAGAACTAAAGGCTGTTCTAGGCTCACTCCTCCCTAAATCAAATGCTTTGTATCCAACCGACATGGCCACCGAAGAGAGTCTTGAAGATAGAGTTTGTGAACTTATCCGAGAGGCTTCCCTTGAAGGCTCAAGAGAAGAGCTGCCACACTCATTGGCTGTGACCATAGATGAAATGGGCCCAAGGCCAGACTCGAACATATTCGACATTCACGCTAACCTCTGGGTTGAAAGAGACAGCCAGAAGGCAATCATCATTGGTAAGGGTGGCTCAAGGCTTAAAGAGATAGGCATGGAAGCTAGAGCGGAGATCGAAAAGCTCATTGGTTCTAAGGTCATGCTCAAGATTCATGTGAAAGTGGCCCCTGATTGGCAGAGAGATCCAAAGCAATTGGGTCGACTTGGTATGTAATGCTGTGTTAGCCTAAAAAACATGTTCACGATTCTCCTGCTTAGTTACCGCGACGAGGCCTAATTCCGGCCCTCCCCGTCGCGGTGCTTTATGCATGACCGGAACCCCCAAACAATAAATCTTTGTTTGCCAACGAAGGCAAATGACCTTGGGTTTCTAGGAGAGACCATGAAGAACAATCAAAAACCATCGGCCATGCCGATACACAAGTACCGTCCATTCCACGAACAGATTTCTGTGGAACTACCTGACCGCACCTGGCCTACCAAGAGAATCACTGAAGCACCACTGTGGTGTGCTGTAGATCTACGAGATGGTAATCAAGCTCTTATCGATCCAATGAGTCCTGAGCGCAAGATGAAGATGTTCCAGCTTCTTGTTTCCATGGGTTACAAAGAGATTGAAGTTGGTTTTCCTTCAGCTAGCCAAACAGACTTTGATTTTGTTAGAGAACTTATCGATGGTGGACACATCCCAGAAGATGTGACCATCCAGGTTCTTACCCAGGCAAGAGATCACCTCATTGAGAGAACCTATGAGTCAATCAAGGGTGTACACAGAGCTATTGTGCATTTGTATAACTCAACCTCGGTCTTGCAGCGAAGAGTTGTCTTCAATGCAGATAAACAAGGTGTGATTGACATTGCTCTTGCTGGAGCTAAGAAGTGTAAAGA
>JAPLAJ010000052.1 GCA_026393335.1 Rhodoluna sp.
GAAGATGTTGCAACTGGTCCACGCATACCTAGAACAGAACGAACCTGAATCCAGTTACCACGAGCACCTGATTCAACCATCATGCGGATCGCGTTACCCATAGGCATTTCCTGCTGCAGGATTTCCTGAATTTCGTTAGTTCTCTTGAACCACAAAGCTCCAAGTTCGTCACGACGCTCAAGGTCAGTAATACCACCTAGGTCGAATGACTCTTGAATCTTGGTGTGTTCTTTTTCACCATCGAGAATCATCTTCGCGCGTAGCTTGTCGAACTTACCTTCAGAGTCGAAGTTGGCATCAGAGATAGCCATCGATACACCTGATCGGGTAGCCCAGTAGAAACCAGCATCCTTGATGCGGTCAAGAGCTTGAGCAACTTCTGTACGCTCGTGAAGCTCAACCATTTCAGTCAAGATCTGGCTAATCTGCTTCTTGCCAACCTTCTCTTCTTTCCAAACAAAACCAGCAGGAAGAGTTTCAGCGAATAGTGTGCGACCAAGAGTTGTTTCCTTGATAACACCATCGATACGAATCTTCACTAGAGCCTGAAGGTCTAGGTTGTGTGAATCGAATGCAAGCTGAGCTTCTGCAACAGAACCGAATACACGGCCCTCTCCCATTCCACCCTCTTTGACGGTAGTCATGAAGTAAAGACCAATGATCATATCCTGTGAAGGAGTAGCAACTGGCTTACCATCTGAAGGCTTCAAGATGTTGTTAGAAGCAAGCATCAATAGACGAGCTTCAGCCTGAGCTTCAACTGATAGCGGTAGGTGCACAGCCATCTGGTCACCATCGAAGTCAGCGTTGAACGCAGCACAAACCAATGGGTGCAACTGGATAGCCTTACCTTCAACCAATAGCGGTTCGAAAGCCTGGATACCTAGACGGTGAAGGGTAGGAGCACGGTTTAGTAGTACTGGACGCTCGCGAATAACTTCTTCTAGAACATCCCAAACCTGTGGACGGCTACGCTCAACCATACGCTTAGCACTCTTGATGTTCTGGGCAATACCCTGATCAACTAGACGCTTCATTACATATGGCTTGAATAGTTCCAACGCCATGATCTTTGGAAGACCACACTGGTGCATCTTCAGCTGAGGACCAACAACGATAACTGAACGACCTGAGTAGTCAACACGCTTACCCAATAGGTTCTGACGGAAACGACCCTGCTTACCCTTTAGTAAGTCAGATAGAGACTTCAGCGGGCGGTTACCAGTTCCAGTAACCGGACGTCCACGACGTCCGTTATCGAACAATGCATCCACAGCTTCTTGAAGCATGCGCTTTTCGTTGTTCAAGATGGTCTTAGGAACAGCACCTAGATCAATGAAACGCTTTAGACGGTTGTTACGGTTGATCACACGACGGTATAGATCGTTTAGGTCAGAGGTAGCGAATCTTCCACCATCTAGCTGAACCATTGGACGAATTTCCGGCGGCAATACAGGAAGAACATCTAGAACCATTGAGGTTGTAGGTGTTGATGACTGTAGGAATGAAGAAACAACCTTTAGACGCTTGATTGCCTGAGTCTGCTTTGAACCCTTGTTATCAGCAATCTCTTTCTTCAATAGTTCTGCAGTACCGGCAAGGTCAAACTCAGCTAGTACCTGCTGGACTGCAAGAGCACCAATCTCAGTGATGACATAGTCACCGTAGTAGTAGTCGAAGTAATCGAATAGAACGTCGTTCTGGATTAGATCGCCCTGCTCTGCAAGTAGGAACTGTCTCCAGGCTAGGTGCTCTTTCTGAAGAGAGTTAGGACGCTCTAGACGAGCGTACTCACGAACAATCTTCTCTGTCTTCTTGCGGAAGTCATTGATACGAGCGTTGATGACCTTCTGTGAAGCAGCTTCACGAACAACACCATCTTTACCTTCTGCAATAACTGCAGTGAAAGGCTTGTCTAGGTAGTTCTTAGGGTCATCAATTTCCATCTTGATCATCTGATCAATTGACTTGTGGAATTGAGCATCAACCCAAACTGGAGCTTCCCATAACTTAACTGAAGTCTGAAGAGCTAGGCCTTCACCGGTTAGGAAGTCATATTCGTCTTGAGCTAGTTCCATCATCTCGGCAAAGCGAGAGTCAAGAGTTTGCTTCACACGCTGGGTGTAGTCATCCTTGATTAGAGCCCAGTCAATTTCCTTGCCATCGGTGTCAATTTCCATAACACGGTAAGCAGCAAAGTAAATGATCTTCTCTAGATCTTTAGGAGCCATGTTTAGTAGGTAACCCAAACGGCTTGGAACACCCTTGAAGTACCAGATGTGAGTAACAGGAGCTGCAAGCTCAATGTGACCCATACGCTCACGACGTACAGATGACTTGGTTACCTGAACACCACAGCGCTCACAAACGATGTCCTTGAAACGTACACGCTTGTACTTTCCACAAGAACATTCCCAGTCCTTGGTAGGACCGAAGATCTTTTCACAGAAAAGACCGTCCTTCTCAGGCTTTAGGGTTCTGTAGTTAATGGTTTCTGGCTTCTTAACCTCACCGCTTGACCAAGATCTAATGTCATCTGAAGTTGCAAGACCAATTCGTAGGGAGCTAAATGTTTCGACGTCCATATTTATTCTTTTCTCTCTAGATTCGCTTAGAAGTAGGTAGGGTCAGTGTCGTTAGACAAAGACTCGTTACGGGATAGGTTGATGCCGTCCATGGACTCAGTAGCCATGTCGCGCTCGTATTCTTCGTCCTTCAGAGTCACAATCGCACCCTCAGCGTTGAGAACCTCAACGTTTAGAGCAAGTGATTGCATTTCCTTAGCAAGAACTCGGAATGACTCTGGAATACCAGGAGCCTGAATGTTATCGCCCTTAACGATGGCTTCATAAGTCTTAACACGACCTGTGATGTCATCTGACTTGATGGTTAGCAACTCTTGAAGAGTGTGTGCTGCACCATAAGCCTGTAGAGCCCAAACTTCCATCTCACCGAATCTCTGTCCACCGAACTGAGCCTTACCACCAAGTGGTTGCTGGGTGATCATTGAGTAAGGACCTGTTGAACGAGCGTGAATCTTGTCATCCACTAAGTGGTGAAGCTTCAAGATATACATGTATCCAACAGAGATTGGCATTGGGAAAGGCTCACCTGAACGACCATCGAACAGTCTTGCCTTACCGGTCTTGTCAACCAACTTCTGACCATCACGGTTAGGAAGAGTTGAGTCTAGAAGACCGATGATGTCATCCTTGTGTGCACCGTCGAAGATCGGGGTGGCAACCTTGGTACCAGGAGCTGCTGAGTGCAACTCTTCGGCTAGGTGGTCTGCCCACTTAGCCCCTGGCTTGATTTCCCAACCCTGCTTCGCGATCCAACCTAGGTGTGTTTCTAGAACCTGACCGAAGTTCATACGTCCTGGAATACCTAGTGGGTTCAAGATGATGTCAACTGGAGTTCCATCTTCAAGGAACGGCATGTCTTCAACTGGAAGGATCTTTGAAATAACACCCTTGTTTCCGTGACGACCAGCAAGCTTGTCACCTTCGGTGATCTTGCGTCGCTGAGCAATGTGAACAACAACTCTCTGGTTGACACCAGCAGCCATCTCGTCATCGCCCTGCTCAACATCGAAGACAGTAACAGCAATAACTGTTCCAGCTTCACCGTGCGGCACCTTCAATGAAGTGTCGCGAACTTCGCGGCTCTTCTCGTTGAAGATAGCTCTAAGCAAACGCTCTTCAGCTGAAAGCTCGGTTTCACCCTTAGGGGTAACCTTTCCAACCAAGATATCTCCTGGACGAACTTCAGCACCAACGCGGATGATTCCACGCTCGTCTAGCTGAGCTAGAGCTTCCATAGATACGTTAGGAAGGTCTGCAGTGATCTCTTCCTTACCTAGCTTGGTATCTCTCGCCTCAACTTCGTGAGCTTCGATGTGGATAGATGAAAGAGTGTCTTCTTTAACCAGTGACTGGCTCAAGATGATCGCGTCTTCGAAGTTGTGACCTTCCCAAGGCATGAATGCAACTAGCAGGTTCTTTCCCAACGCTAGTTCACCCTGGTCGGTAGCTGGACCATCAGCAAGAACTTCTCCTGCTTCGATCTTCTGGCCAACAGAAACGATTGCTCTCTGGTTGATAGCTGTTCCCTGGTTTGAACGCTCGAACTTGCGAAGAAGGTACTTCTCCTGCTTGTTTGAATCAGTTCTAACCACGATTGTGTCAGCGTCAACTTCTTCAACTACACCTGCACTCTTAGAAAGAAGTACTGCGTGTGAATCCATTGCAGCTGCACGCTCCATACCGGTACCAACAAGTGGTGCTTCGCTACGGATAAGTGGAACTGCTTGACGTTGCATGTTCGCACCCATCAAAGCACGTGATGAGTCATCGTGCTCTAGGAATGGGATAAGCGATGTAGAAACAGAAGCTAGCTGACGAGGTGAGATGTCGATGTAGTCAACAGTGTCGTTATCAACTTCAACAACATCACCCTTGTAACGAGCGAATACCTTCTTGTTAGCAAAAGTCTTGTCAGCGTTTAGTGGAACATCAGCTCCACCAATAACCTTGCCGTCTTCTTCTGCTGCATCTAGGTAATCGATCTTGCCTGAAACTTTTCCGTTTACAACTCTGTTGTATGGAGTCTCAATGAAACCGAATGAGTTGATACGAGCATATGCAGTTAGAGATCCGATAAGACCAATGTTTGGACCTTCAGGAGTTTCAACTGGACACATACGACCGTAGTGGCTTGGGTGAACGTCACGGACTTCCATCTGTGCACGCTCTCTTGCGATACCGCCGGGGCCTAGGGCCGACAGACGACGCTTGTGAGCAAGACCTGCAAGAGGGTTGTTCTGATCCATGAACTGAGATAGCTGGCTAGCACCAAAGAACTCTTTGATAGCTGAAACAACTGGACGAAGGTTAATCAGGGTCTGAGGAGTAATAGCCTCAACATCCTGAGTAGACATACGCTCACGAACAACACGTTCCATACGGCTCAGACCAATACGAACCTGGTTCTGGATTAGCTCACCAACTGAACGAATACGACGGTTCTGGAAGTCATCGATATCATCTGATGAGATCTTTACGTCTGTCTTCTTACCTGACATCTTTAGACCAAAGGTCATGTTAGATGTGATATCAGCCTTGTTCTTTAGAGCAAGATCGAATACCAAAAGGTACTTCATAGTTGCAATGATGTCTTCAACAGTAAGAACAGTGGTGTTCTCATCTACTGTTACACCCAACTTACGGTTGAGCTTGTGACGACCAACACGAGCAAGGTTGTATCTCTTCTTATCGAAGTAAACGCTCTTCAACCAAGCTTCAGCAGCATCTGCGTTACCTGATTCGCCACGTACCTTGCGGTACATTTCCTTCAAAGCATCTTCCTTAGTGATTACTGGAGTTGTGAATGCACGAGACTCGTCGTAGTTCAAAGTGTTTTCAATTAGATCAATATCAATTTCCCAAGCGTTAGCAGGGGTAGCAACTGATTTAACATCTGAGAAAGCATCAATGATATCTTCACGAGAAAGACCAAGAGCCTTTAGGAAGATGGTTGCAGAAACCTTAGTCTTACGGTCAACCTGCACCTGAAGAATTGGCTTACCAAAACGAGAAACATTCTTACGGTCATCCTTAACCCATTCGGTTAGGAACTCTAGGTAAGAACCACGAGAAGGAATGATCTGAGCCTTGTTGTTCTTCACATCCAAGTTACCGGTGGTGTTAGTTGACACTGAGAAGTAAACACCAGGAGAACGAACTAGCTGAGATACAACTACACGCTCTGTTCCATTAACAATGAAGGTACCTTCATTAGTCATGATCGGGAATTCACCCATGAAAACAGTCTGAGACTTGATTTCACCAGTTCTGTAGTTTGTGAACTCTGCCTTGATATACAAAGGACGAGCATAAGTCTTGCCCTTAACCTTGCACTCATCTGGAGTGTAGTTAGGCACATCTAGATTAGGTGCCTTGAACTCAAGACCCATCTTCGCTTCAGCTGGGTTGTTTGGGTTGTCTTCGATTGGAGATAGCTCCTCGAATACTTCCTCAAGACCAGTCTTGGCTTCTGTCCCAACCTTTTCACGCCATGAGTCAGCACCAACAAGCCATTCAAAGCTTTCGGTCTGCAGGGTTAGAAGATTTGGTAATTCAATCGGTTCACGAGTTTTAGCAAACGATAGTCGTTGTGCTGAACGAATGTTTTTGGTGGTTTTCTTGGCGGCCAAGATGATCCCTTCAAAGGCGGTTTACATTGATAGAACGGTCTATGGGATTAGTCCCTAACAGTTATGTCGCCAAAATATGCGTACAAAATAGCGCAGCCAAAATATGCTTACGAGTTGTTGAGGAGCAAACCTCTATCTTATAGGGGTAAATCACGTTTCTGCAACAAATATTTCCAAGAATATCCCAATATTCCCCTTAAATAGAGAGACCTGCTCTCCCAGGAGCAGGTCTCAACCTATCACTTGAATTTACTGAGCTGGAGATACATCAATTCCATCTGAGTCAATTCGGGTGGTCTTGTAGCCAGGGATCTTGGCGATCACCTTGACTGACAGGGTAGTGTTCACGTCTCTGCTGTTTACTTCGTATGAAGAATCAGTAGATCCCTGAACAACCTTGCCGTTTCGCTTCCATACATAGAAGAATTCAGCACCGTTTGGATACTCGCCTGGGTCAGCTGTTAGCAATCCGCCAACAATAGCCTCACCAGAGATAACCGGGGTAGGAATCTCAGCGACAGTTCCAAGCTTGATCAAGCGGCTCTTCATTGAGAAGCTAACGCTCTTGTATCCAGTTGCTGAAACCTTGACCTGGACACCAATACGAGATGCATAGTCATCGCTAGTCAATTCGTAGGTGTTCTCATCCGCAGGGCCCTCGTAGAAGACATCGCCATCACGTAGCCAGACGATAGAGATTTCAGCTTCGTCTTGCCATGATCCAACATTGACCTCTAGAACTCCACCGGTTACATAAGGACCTGAGATTGAAGGCTTGTCTGAGTACTTTAGGGCACCTAGAGCGATGTTTAGACCATTGCTGATCTTCTCCATTGACTCGTAGCCAGTCAGTGTTCCTGTAATACCAACAGTTACCTTGGTTTCACCGTCTTCACCGATTAGGTCATAGGTATCGGAGTTTGCGCCATCAATTGGAGCTCCATCGCGGTACCACTGGTAACTAAGTTCAGTTCCATCCATCCAGTCCTTGGTAGTTGCAGTAAGAGTGTTTCCTACTACTGCCTTACCCTTGACTGTTGGAACTGGAGCCTTGGTCATTACACCTTCAGCAACTTCAAATGGCTTACCAAGGATGGTCACCGGAGCGGCACCCTTCTTAGTCAAAGTAATAACTGGACGAAGATCTGCACCAAAGTCTTCAGCTGTTAGAAGGTACTTAGCTGCAGTTATTCCAGTTTCTTCACCATTTCGTAGCCAGCCGTAAGTCAACTTAGCAGCTGAATCGAATTGTGAACGAGGCAACTTAACAAATGTTCCAACTCGTAGCAAGCGATCAGCGGTAGCTGTGTTCTGGACTACTGAAACATTCGATGTAGCCCAAACAAGAATGGTTGCACTTTCAACAGTTTCGCCATCTTGAGCAGTTACTTCAATAAGAAGCTCAGCAAATCCAGAAGCCACAATGTAACCGAAGCCATCTCTAACTACAGTTCTAGCTCCACCTGATGGTGTGACCAAGATGTTTGCGAATTCATTGTTCAATGCAACCTGGATGTCTAGATCTCCTGCATCAACTTCAAGGATTTCATCTTCAACCCAGCTCTTGCCGTTCACCTCAATTCCAGTGAAGGTTGCATCTGTGAATGGAAGAACATTCAAAGTAACAGTGAAAGTCTCGGTTGCTTCGCCATCTGGAGCAGTAATAACAACTATCAATTCGTTGGCACCCAACACTAGGTCTGTGCCACCAGTAATTTCATAGGTTGCTTCTGAATCTGTTGGTTCAACAACAACATCGACTTCAGTAGTTCCAGGAGCTAGATCAATTACATCTCCGTCAGCAGCGCTTGCGCTTTCCTCACCATCAGCACCTGTCCAGAAGACAGATAGATCAGCTAGTGAAGCATCGTTGCTCAACGCAACCATTACTGTGACGTAGTAGTCCTGAGTGGTTTCCTCATCTGGAGCAGTAACAGTAATTGTGATTGTGTTTTCGCCAACTACCAAACCTTCATTACCATCAACAACGAATGAAGCAAACTCGTCTGTGGTGACGACATCAACAGTTACTTCTTCAGTGAAAGCTGGAACTTCAATGACGCTTCCATCTTCTACAGCTTCACCGTTTACTTCAAGAGAAGAAAGAGAAGTATCTGTGCTAGCCAAAACGATTACTGTAACTAGGTAATCCTGAGTGGTTTCCTCGTCAGCAGCAGTAACAGTAATTGTCACTGTGTTTTCTCCAACTACCAAACCTTCATTACCATCAACAAAGAATGTAGCAAGTTCGTCTGTGGTGACGACATCAACAGTTACTTCTTGAGTGTATGCATCAACTTCAATGACGCTTCCATCTTCTACAGCTTCACCGTTTACTTCAAGATTGTAAATGGAAGTGTCTGTGTTCGGAAGAACAGTAATTGTGATGAAGTATTCCTGTGTGGTTTCACCATCAGCAGCAGTAACAGTAATCAAAAGATCGTTGTCACCAACAACTAGGTCTGTTCCACCTTCGACAATGTAACTAGCCTCAGGGTCGGTTACCTCAACTAGAACCTCGACCTCAGTAGTGAGTGGGTCGACGGTTACAGTGTCAGCATCCTCAACATCAAAGCCAGCAACGTTTAGAAGCGCAAGAGAAGTATCTGTGCTAGCCAAAACGATTACTGTAACTACGTAATCCTGAGTGGTTTCCTCGTCAGCAGCAGTAACAGTAATTGTCACTGTGTTCTCGCCAACTACCAAACCTTCGTTACCATCAACAACGAAAGAAGCAAGTTCGTCTGTGGTGACGACATCAACATTCACTTCTTCAGTGTATGGATCAACTTCAATGACGCTTCCATCATCTACAGCTTCACCGTTCACTTCAAGTGTAGAAACGGAAGTGTCTGTGTTCGGAAGAACAGTAATTGTGATGAAGTATTCCTGAGTGGTTTCACCATCAGCAGCAGTAACAGTAATCAACAGATCGTTGTCACCAGGAACTAGGTCTGTGCCACCTTCAACGGAATAACTAGCCTCAGGGTCGGTTAGCTCAACTAGAACCTCAACCTCAGTAGTTAGTGGGTCAACGGTTACAAAGTCAGCATCGGCAACATCAAAGCCAGCAACATTGATAGAAAGCACAGAAGTGTCTGTGTTTATCAAAACGTTCACTGTGAACTGGTATTCCTGCGTGGTCGCACCATCAGCAGCAGTGACAATGACAGTTACCAGGTTGCCACCAACAACTAGGTCAACATCGCCAACAATTTCGACAACTGCGTCTGTGTCTACGACGTCAACATCAACTGTGATTTCTGTAGTTAGTGGTTCAACATCAATTTCATCACCATCAACAACAGGTGTTCCATTGATTGTAATGCTGTTTACAGAAGTATCGGTGTTTAGAAGCACTTCAACATTGAATGTGTATTCTTCGATGGTTACTGTGTCTGCAGCAGTGACAGTAACAGTAACTGTGTTGTCACCGGTCTCAAGACCTAGGTCGCCTGTCACAAAGTAAGTTGCGTTTGGATCATTTAGTGCAACTGCAACAGTGACTTCAGCTGTTCCATAAGGAACAGTCATGTTATCTCCTGAAGAGATTGATTCATCATTGATTGTGATTGTTGCATTGGTGTCTGTGCTTGCAGGAACATTTAGGGTAACTGTGTAAACACCGGTGACGTTGTTTGAATCAACAACAGTTACCAGTAGTTCGTTGGTACCAACCTGCAACTCAGTAGCGCCTACAACGGTGACGCTAGCAAGTGGGTCAACTGCAGTTGCAACTACCTCAACACTTGAAGTGTTTGCCGAAAGATCTAGAGATCCACCATCTGCAACTTCAATTCCGCCAACTGTTAGAGAAGAAAGCATTGGAGTTACACGCAAAGTTATTGTTGAACGATGAATGCTTTCTGGTTCGAGAGCATTTCCTGTTCGAACCCACAACTCAGAATCACCAAAAGGTAAGTTGCTAAAAGTATTTGTAAGAGTTGAAACTGTAAAGTCTGCGTTTGGTACTGATTCAGCAGTAGCACCTGTTGTGCTAACGCCTGCATTGATGTCGTAAGGAAGAGTTCCACTTACAACAACA
Source organism: Rhodoluna sp. (assembly GCA_026393335.1). Taxonomy (GTDB): domain Bacteria; phylum Actinomycetota; class Actinomycetes; order Actinomycetales; family Microbacteriaceae; genus Rhodoluna. Next base: position 10,260 of record JAPLAJ010000052.1, read on the forward strand.
TCAGCACTTTTAGTATCTGGGGAGATTACAACAACAGATCCATCGACAACAGCTGTCCCGTTAACTGTGAAAGTTGAAAACGGACTTGTGCTAGCACTAGCTGCAGAGGCCAGCCCAGAAAGTGATGTGACTACCAAAGCGAAAGTTGTTAGCAGTGAAAGGCGTTTTGAAATAAACACGTGAATCGTCCTTTTTTTAGAGGCTATAAATCTACTTATGTAAAAGATTAGGGCAAAAAGGGGCGTTATCTCTAGTCTTTACCAATTCGCAACCATAAATTTGCGAATCCTCCACCTCCAACAGAACTTAGTCCTTAGGGTATACAGAACCGCTCTGGTTGCCCTTTAGCAGAGCAAAAAGCTCAAACTGTTCACCAAAAGTCAGATAAAGCTCATCAAATGCGGTGTTTAGCAACAAAACCCTCACGCAGCGATCTCGCTTAGGACCAATAAACAGTGTCCTTTTAGCGCCATTTTGATATTCACCAGTGATTGTGAATGGAAGCCAGCCGTGCTTGGTTTTCTGCCCTAAAGCATCTTTACCTGGGGTTTCTTCAGCCGAGACCTTGAGAATGCGGTCTAGCTCAAAAGCTATGTAATGGCGGCCCAGCAGAAAGCGCTCTACCCTAGATAGTTTTAGCAAGGCAATCCCGTCAGTAAAGATGAGTTTGGCCATGTCAGTCCTTCGAATGATTCGCTAAAGCGTATAAACCTTATTGTATGCGGGGTAAAAGACTAATCAAGTAGTTTAATGAGGCAATTTGGAAACATTATTTTTGGCAAAGATTCGAAAAAACTGCCTGCAGACTTACTTACTTGGTTGCTAGGAATTGAGCGAGTTTGGACTCTAGTTCGCTGGCCTGAGCCCCACAAACAAGTACCTGATCAATGCTCGGATGTGAAATAGAGATCCTTAGAACTTGTTCCGTACCCTTAGCTTTCCCCAAAACAAGAGTTCTAACAGAACTAGTGCGGTACTCACCCAAAAGACTGTTAAAAAGCATTGGTCTAGAGACTTTTTGACCCAAAGCCACTCTTTCAGGCATATCAATCAACTTGAAAGCCTTTAGCCGGCTCTTGTCCAGGCTAATGCTTGGACGTCCCAGGGCTCTGGACTCAGCTGGGCTGAGATTGAGCTTGAAAGCCTCTTTTGTGAAGGTAAATGTTGCCAAAATGAACTCCCAGAAATAATCGCTTTTTCGACTATAAAAAGAATACTAAAAGTATCGTTCGAATATACGAATATTTCAAAGGATTTAAATATTTGTGGCGGTGACGGTGGGATTTGAACCCACGGTGGGCTTTCACCCACACAACTTTTCGAGAGTTGCACCTTCGGCCGCTCGGACACGTCACCGTTAGTTAGGCTACCCCATAGATCCTGATAGATCCCGTAGAGCAAGATAGTAGATGTGCAAAGTAAAGAAGAATTCCTTGGGTTCGAACAGCAGCTGACTCAAAACCTAGAAGACATCGAAGAAGTTATTGGGCTCATATTTCTGGGCTCTGCTGCTGACCATTCAAGATTCGATGAATGGAGTGACCACGACTTCTTCGTGGTCACCAAAGAAGGTAGAGCCGAAGAGTTAAGAACAGAGCTGAGTTGGCTTCCAAATCATCAGCAGATAGTTCTTAGCCCTCGAGAAACAGCTCACGGGCTAAAAGTCATTTACAAAGATGGTCATGTTCTTGAGTTTGCAGTATTTGAAGACTCAGAGTTGGAAAAAGCGAGTGCCAACAGTTATCTTGTGGCTCTGGATAAATCCAAGACAATCCAAACGAGAATGAACTCCATTGCAGAACGTACTAGAGAGACAGTTGCTGGGACATCCTTTGAGCCAACCTCAACATACGAACTATTACTGTGTCAGCTTCTAATTGGAGTTGGCAGATCTAGAAGAGGCGAAGCTCTAATTGCCGGCGAACACGTCAGAAGTTGGGCCATTGCTTCACTGGTAAAAATATTTAGATACTGGGAGGAACCAGAGTCAAATCACCTGACTGATTCTTTGAACCCCCTAAGAAGATTCGAAGTTCAATATCCAGAACTAGGGATTGCTTTAGTGAAAGCGCAAGCTTCCAGTGTCGAAGACTGCGCTCGTGCAATCCTGCAGATACTTCTAGATTCAAAGCACCTCTCAGAAAAACAGAGAGAACAGGCTCAAGTAATTATTGGAAGACTGGGCTGGTAAAACTAAATTTCTTTGGAAACCTTAATAAAGTTTTCTAGTCGCTCTTTGAGATCTGTAGCTGCAGTTCCACAAATCCAGATTTCGTCGATGCTTGGGTGGGAAATCAAAACCCGCAGGTTAAGCCCCCCCCCCCCGCAAATTTCCCAAAACTAAAGTTCTCTTATTGCTTGAGCGAAACTCTCCTAAAATCCCAAAAAGGAATGGTCGCTTAGAAATGCGCACCCCTAGATTTGCTTTCCCTGGAAATTCAAGAGCAGTGACACTGGTAATTCGACTCTTCTCGATTGACAGATGAGGTCTGCCTAGAGATCGACGTTCACGCCAGTTGAAAGTGACAGTAAATGAAGTTTTATTGAAACCGTAGGATGCCATAACAAATCTCCCAAAATAGACGCTTTTTCGAATCTTGACTACGAGCATACCTAAAAGATTCCCCGAATGGGAAGATAAGTTAGTTAATTTTTTAGACAGGCCTTAGCCATTGGCGTAACTAGCTTGCTAGGGCCTTGACTAGATGTTGATTGATAAAGAACTTGTCTCTTCCAGAGACCAGGCTCTTTAGAGCTCCTTGTCTTTCCAAGGACTCAAGCCAATTGGCTGCTGTGACCCTAGTGACTCCACAACGCTCAACGACTTGACCGATCTGAACATAGGGTTTCTCGAAGATCAACGCAATCAATGAAGCCTTAGTCTCATATCTCTCTGCAAAAGACAGTTGCATCATGGTGATCTGCTTCAACTTAGTGGCGGTTTCAACTGCAGCTACTCTTACTCCCTCGAGGATAAATAAGACCCAAGGTATCCAAGCATCTTTACTATCAACATCTCTTAGACGCTTGTAATACTCATCTCTATACTCAAACAAATACTGAGACATCTGAATAACTGGCTGCTTCAGCAGTCCATTGGCCACAAGGTGCAGCACATTCAAGACTCTTCCAGTTCGACCATTGCCATCACTAAAGGGATGGATAGCTTCGAACTGGTAATGCGATAGGGCCATAACAATTAGAGGATGAAGGACATCTTCCCTATTTACATAGGCTTCCCAAGTAGACAGAAGGCCTTTGAGTTCTTCAGGAGCAGGAGGCGTATAAATAGTTTTACCGCCAGATTGAATAACAGTTCCAGGCTGCTGCCTTAGTTTCATTTCTCTGCCGAGTATCTCGCTACAGATCATTGAAGCAAGCTTTGCTGAAATACCTCGCTTCGTAGCTATCTCAGTTCCAGCAATTATTGCTTTACGAAGTCTGATGGCAAGCAAGGTGTCTTGATCTGTTTTAGTCGATGCCACATCAGCTTTAAAGATTGAGTCATGAGTTGTCACAACATTCTCAATCTCACTCGATGCTTGAGCTTCTAGAACTGGAATTGTGTTTATGAACACAGCAGAGTTGTCTAACAACTCTGCAATCTCATCCAAACGAGCCAGCGCGTTGGATGCGTCAATTACAGCCCTGAAGATTTCCGGAACAGCAAAATCAACTGCTGGTGGAAAGGCTTTTAGGTTCATTTCCCCAAACTAGCAGATATGTATAGTTTTTACATATTTCTATACAGGTTCGAAAAACCTGCATAGCCGCTCATTTAGCGCTTACTGGCGAAGAACTCTTTCAATTGGCGGCTAGCTTCATCAGCTAAAACCTCAGGGATAACTTCAATCTCGGTTCCTAACCTCTTATCTCTAACCAAGTCATAGAGAGATCCTGAGGCACCAACTTTTTCATCCCAAGCCCCAAAGACAACTCTTGAGATTCTTGCTGCCTGGATAGCACCAGCACACATGACACAAGGCTCCAAGGTCACAACGAGAGTTAGGTTCTCTAAACGCCAGTCACCTAGAAGCGAAGTTGCCTCTCTAATAGCCACAATCTCAGCATGAGCTGTTGGGTCCCCCAACAGCTCTTTCTCATTGCGGCCACGAGCAATGATCTCCCCTTCAGCGTTAACAATCACTGCTCCTACTGGAACATCCCCTGATGTGTCCATAGCTATCTGAGCCTCAGTAAGAGCAGCCCTCATATAGGGCTCCCATTGCTTGCTCATAACTTCTCCTTGTTTGATTGCTAGATTTATGCTACGCCAGTCGTTTATTCGAACACTCACTTTGGACCAGGAGCAAGCACTTGAGAATCGCCCCTGTGTTAGCAAACCCGAACGAGTCCAGAGTTCTTGTTTCTTTAGATTCTGGAAGAGAGATTGAACTCTGGATTGAAGCCACTGTTCCTCTAGATAAGAAGAATGACTGCTGGCTCTTTCTGATGCTTCCTGTTGGCATGATGCTAGGTGAAGACATAGAAGTTCTAGGAACCATATCTTCAACAGCAATCTCTGCTTTTTACAACGCCCAAGAAGAACTCCTAGAAGCACATCCTCATCTGACAAAGATCAAACTGAACACAGATAAAGCAACGGTTGAAACAATTGCTATAAAGAAAGCTCCAGGAGTTGGATCCTTCTTCTCTGGTGGCCTCGACTCAGTGCACACAGCTGAAACAGTAAAAGAGATTGACACTCTCATCGGCGTATGGGGTTTTGATATTTCAGTTACTAATGAAAAGCACTGGAAACTGACATCTGGAATTCTTGAAGAACTTGCTAGCGGAATGAATAAGAAGCTTGTTCTAGTAAAAACCAATATTAGAGATATCTCTAATGGCTTGCTCTCATGGGGTAGGGACTACCACGGACCTGCCATGGCAGGTCTTGCTATTGCTCTTTCAAATCATGTGTCAAAAGTTTATGTATCTGCTTCACACATTGAAGAA
>JAPLAJ010000125.1 GCA_026393335.1 Rhodoluna sp.
GTTCTCAGCAGTAATTAGACCAATAACTCCTGGTAGGAAAGGAAGTTTCTTCTTCTTTGAAGGATCAGCTAATCCTTCGGCATAAATCTTTGCTCTTCTGGCTTCAATCTCAGCCATTAGAACTCCAAGTCCTACCTTCTTAATGGATGAGACTTTGAGGCTTAGGGTTCCTCTGGCTACGTAGTAGTCCATGTTTCCTGAAACTAGGACTCGATCACCATCTTGGAATTGCTCTCCAGCTGAAACTAGAACTCCATTGAAGATAACTAGAGAGATAGTTGAGCCTGTGGCTAGGTCTCTGAGCTGCGGGTAGGCATGGCCTCCGGCTTTGGCTTGGAACTTGATGATTTCACCCTCAACCCAAGCATTTCCCCAGCCCTTGACAGCATTAGCGACTCTTTCGCTTAGTTGCTGGACCGTAAAAGGATGATCAGGGTCTTTACCGATGTCGATTTGCTCGTTCACAGGCTCTTACCTTTCACTGGTTTAGACTTGGCTTGTGTCTATCTCCCAGAATACTTCCGACCTAGGACTTAAAGCCCCGGCTAAGCGAGTTCTTTTGGCTGCTCCCCGTGGTTACTGCGCAGGAGTGGACAGAGCCGTTATTGCTGTTGAAAAGGCCCTAGATCTTCATGGCTCCCCGGTTTATGTCCGTAAAGAGATTGTCCACAATAAGCACGTAGTGTCTAGCCTTGAGCGACGTGGAGCTATCTTCGTCAATGAGGTTGATGAAGTTCCTGAGGGCAGCATCCTGGTCTTCTCAGCTCACGGAGTAAGCCCAGCGGTAGTGAAGGCATCTGAAGAGAGAAACCTAAACACTATTGATGCAACCTGTCCACTGGTTACCAAGGTGCACAGAGAAGTTCAAAGATTTGCTAGCGAAGACTATGACATTCTTCTTATCGGTCACGAAGGTCACGAAGAGGTAGAAGGTACGGCTGGAGAAGCTCCAGACCATGTTCAACTAGTTGATGGTCGTCACGGCATCTTGAATGTGACTGTAAGAGATCCAGAAAAAGTTATCTGGTTATCTCAGACCACTTTGTCTGTTGATGAAACTTATGAAACTGTTGAAGCTCTTCGAGAGAGATTCCCAACACTCCAAAATCCACCTAGCGATGACATTTGCTATGCAACTCAGAACAGACAGGTAGCAATCAAGAAGGTTGCCCTAGATGCTGAACTAGTCATTGTTGTTGGTTCTGCTAACTCTTCTAACACTGTACGTTTAGTCGAAGTTGCGCTAGAGGCTGGTGCGAAGGCTTCTTACCGAGTGGACTTCGCAACTGAAATCAAAGAAGAATGGTTTGAGGGTGTATCAACTGTTGGTGTTTCATCAGGAGCCAGCGTTCCAGAAGTTCTAGTTGATGAAGTTCTTGCTTACCTTGCAGAGCGTGGCTACGGCGATGTTGACATTGTTCAGACTGCCGAAGAAGATGTTCAGTTCTCACTACCTAAGGAACTGAGAAAAGATCTAAAGGCCGCTGGTGAAGACACCAGCAATAAAGCTAAACGAAACTCAGACACTCACTAACTAAACTTCGTTTCCTTTACGAGTTTGCCTGTTCTATCAAAGGTTTTCCAAACACCAGTTTGTTTGCCCTCATTGAAAGAACCAGATCTCATTAGAGAGCCGTCTTTTCTAAAGAACTCCCAGAAGCCATGCATCTCATTGTTTTTGTATGAACCTTTGAACCGGGGCTTCCCGTTATCGTAAAAAGGATCAACACCATGCATTTAGATGCTCATTGATTTAGAAGCTGAACCCAACTCTTTCGTAGCAAGCACAACACGCTTAGCCATATCAGCTTCAGCAACCTTGCCCCAAGCTCTTGGGTCATAAGCTTTCTTGTCGCCAACTTCACCATCGACTTTTAGAACCTTGTCGTAGTTAGAAAGCATGTGTCCTGCAATTGATCTAGTGAATGCATACTGAGTGTCAGTGTCGATGTTCATCTTCACAACACCAAAGCGAACTGCATCAGCAATTTCTTGAGGGGTTGATCCTGAACCACCGTGGAAGACAAGATCAAAAGGCATATCCTTGCCATACTTGTCACCAACTGCACGCTGAATGTCATTTAGTAGTTCTGGTCTTAGAACTACGTTTCCTGCTTTGTAAACACCGTGCACGTTACCAAAGGTAAGAGCAGTTAGATATCTACCGTTTTCGCCTAGACCTAAAGCTTCAGCAGTTAGTAAACCATCTTCGATAGTTGAGTAAAGGTGTTCACCCTCGCCACCTTCAACACCATCTTCTTCGCCACCAACAACACCAATCTCAACTTCCAAGATGATGCCTAGGTTCTTAGTCTGAGCTAGCAGGTCTTTAGAGATCTGAAGGTTCTCAGTAAGAGATACAGCTGACCCATCCCACATCTGTGAGTTGAAAAGAGGTTCCTGGTGGTTACGAACCCTTTCCTTGCTTAGCTCTAGAAGAGGAAGAAGGAAAGTTTCTAGGTGAGGCTTTGAGCAGTGGTCTGTGTGAATACCAACAGTTATGGGATAGTTCTTTGCAACTTCTCTTACGAAGTTAGCCATAGCAGCAGCACCGGTTGCCATGTGCTTTACAGATGAACCTGACCAGTAATCGCCACCACCTGTTGTTACCTGGAGGATGCCATCAGAACCTGCTTCAGTTAGTCCCTGCAGAACAGCATTAACTGTTTGTGAACTAGAGACGTTGATGGCAGGGTAAGCAAATCCACCTTTCTTAGCGCGGTCAATCATTTCTGCGTATTGATCAGGTGATGCTACTGGCACTTTAGTACTCCTATGGTTTGGCTATTTCTTCGA
>JAPLAJ010000029.1 GCA_026393335.1 Rhodoluna sp.
TCTATATTCCCACCTAGATAGCCGATTCTCGAACTACTTTCTGTAAGTTATTGATTCTTTATGAAGGCAAATTTAGCTTAGAGAATTAGCCTTAATTGATTCTCTTTATGAGGCTTTCTTCGTTGTTTCTAACGTTGCCAGCATCGGTACTAACAGGCCGGATCTCAACTTGACCTGGCAGCAAGGGCAAGCATGCCCTGATCTCCTGCTTTGATATGGAAAGGTTGCTTAGAATTAGCTTCTATTTATGAGAACTACTCGGTTGCAGTTATTTTCCAGTTTTAGAAACCTTGATCTTGACTACTTTTCTCAACTCTAGGTACTTACCTGAGCTAGGTGATAGGAAGTCAATTTGGCAACTACCTGCCTTCTTGCCCCCAGTCACCTTGAGCATCTTTGTGGTTACATTCTTACCCTTCACCTTTGTGACAATGTTGGCTACCTTGGCTGTGCAAGGTCCAGCGATCTTGTATGTAGCTTGTGCCTTTGTGTTGGTGATAATGGCTAGGTTGGTAGATGCTTTGTACTTTAGAGCTTTAGGAGTTTTGAGCCCAACTATGTTTTGAACAATCGGCTTGTAGCAATCGTTCACTGACTTAGAAGCTGTTGTGGATGTTGTCATACCGGCAGGGCAGGCAATTGGTGTGCTGCTATTTAGTTCAGTGGTGTAGAAGCCTCGCTCAACTGCTATGCATCGATACTCTTCTTCATCCAAGATGCTTCCTGCGTTGCAGGTTGGCATGGTTTGACCAAGTGTGAAAGTAGTTGTGGCCAAATTTCCTACGGGTGAATCAATTATGGCTCTGAAGGCTCCAGAACAAACAGGTGTGCCATTAAGAGTCTTGTCCTCATCTTCAATAGGCACGTTAGCAAAAATTGCATCTGTTGAAGTAAACGAAAGGTTTAAGGTGATTACTCCGTTGGCTAATCCGCTTTCGTAAAGGGTAACTGCGGTGATCCATTCAGTTGAATCAACACTTGTAATTCCAATTGCGATTGGCCTCCACGCATCTGGAACAGTTGCAACTATTGAGATGTTGCAAGTACCTAAATTGGACTGCACAGCAGTGATTGAGGCCTCTGGATCTTCAATTACTTCTGGCTTAGTTGGCGTAACGGTAAAGCCATCGGTTTGAAGTTCCGGTGCCTGAGGGGAGCTTCGGTAATTATCTAGTAGGTCTATGTATTCAACTTGAACACTGAAGGTTGACCCACAGGTCCAAGAAGTTGATATCTGGTTATCGATAGCAATGATGCCATCTCTGACTACCGAGCCAGATGCTAGTTCTTCTGGAGTGAAAGTAAAATCGATTAACTTAGCGACCATGCTGTCAGCTATGGTAAACGTAATCTGATCGGTGCCTGGACTTGGAAGGACGACCGTCACTTTAGTTGAGCCTTCTTTGGCTGGCGATGGAATGCTAGCCAGAATTCTAAATTCACAATTCTCGTTGTTTAGATTCATAAGCTTTTGAATCGGGTACCCACCAGCAGAAGGTGTAACAGAAGGTTTTGAAATTACTACTCCAGACACTGTCTTATCAGCAGCGGGAATATTGCGCCACTTGTAGCGCAAGGTCGCCTCTAGCGTGTCACCACAAGCAAATGGAGCTGAGCCAAGTCGGAAAGATCCAGCTAGGCGGTCGTCATTACCCACATCATTGAGATCAGAAATTAGATAGCTAGTTTCATAAAGTTGGTTTGAATTCCTTGACACCAGTGACAAGTTTGCTGTGGTTCCAGCCTGGTTTGAAATAGTAAGAGACGCATCCCCAGAATCTGGAGTTTCTGGAAAGAGATAACCTACGTAAAATTTGCAAGTCTCGGTATTTAGATTGTGTACGTCTAGAAAAGGTTCGGGAGTAAGTGGCAAAATGACGAAAACAATGGACCAATCTTCAGAATTAATCCCAGCGCTACCCCAGTAGCAGGAATAGTCGCCTATTCGGTAATCTCCCACCGTGGTTGGGATTCCTGTCACAAGACCTTGGCTGTTAATGGTTAGGCCGTCTGGCAGGTTTCCAGAACCGAAAGAAACAGAAGTTATCCCATCTTCCTGACAGCCCAGGTCAAGATTTACAGCATCACCCACCAACACGGGATAGTAATAACCTGATTGGGGGAGGACGGCTGCGGAGGCAGGTGCGACTGATAGCGAGGATGCAGCAAGCAGAACTACTAGGGCGGTAATGGTAGAAAAGAACTTCTTCATCGGGTGACTTCCTGAGTCGTTTTAGGTTTTATAGCTCTATATTCCTTCCAAGATAGCCGATTCTAGAACTACTTTCTGGAAGTTATTGATTGTTTATGAAGGGAAATTTAGCTTAGAGAATTAATCTTGATGGATCCTCTTTATGAGGCTCTCTCCGTTGTTTCTGACGTTGCCAGCATCTGTACTGACAGGCCAGAACTCAACCTGACCGGCAATCTCATCTGATTCGTTAGCTAGTTCATTGAGTAGATCTTGAGTTGTGTTTTCTGGGTCTTCTAGGTTGTCTGGGTCTAGCCATTCGGTCATTGAAGATTCCGATAGCAGTATTGGGTTTCTTTCGTGAATAGGAGCTAGAGGCTCTGCTGCGTCTTTAGTAAGGATTGCAAAGGATAGTAGCCATCTTGTTGGGTCATCTGGTTTCTTGGTTGGGTCTAA
>JAPLAJ010000005.1 GCA_026393335.1 Rhodoluna sp.
AGCTTTAATTTCCAGGCCAAATATCGCCAAGTAGATGTTCTTCTGATCGACGACATCCAATTCCTACAGGGTAAGAAAGAAACTCAAGAGTCTTTCTTCGCAACCTTCAACGCTTTGCACGAGCAGGGCAAACAGGTGGTTATCACTAGCGACGTTTCTCCGAAGCTTCTAAACAGTTTTGACGAAAGAATGCGCAGCAGGTTTGAGTGGGGTCTAATGACAGATATCCAGGCACCTGAGCTTGAAACCCGTATTGCCATACTTCGCAAAAAGGCTGAAAACGACAAAATCAGGGTTAGCGATGAGATTCTCGACTACATGGCTGCTCGTATTTCTTCTAACATTCGTGAGCTTGAAGGTGCGCTTATTCGCGTTACAGCCTTCGCAGCTCTAAACCGGACACAGATCGACATGCCTTTAGTCCAGGCAGTTTTGAAAGATGTTGTCCCACTAGGTGAAGATGGCAACAGCATTGCTCCTATGGAAATTGTCCGAGCTGTCTCCAGTTATTTCAAACTGACCCAAGAAGAGCTTTTTGGTAAGTCAAGATCTCAAGCGATTGTTACAGGTAGACAGATTGCCATGTATCTATGTAGGGAGAAGACAAGCATGTCTCTTCCAAAGATTGGAGCCCTGTTTGGTGGTAGAGACCACACAACAGTGATGTATGCAATCAAAAAAGTCGGAGATCTAATGAAAGAGCGCCGATCAATTTACAACTATGTGACAGACATTATGTCTGGTTTGAAGTAATAAGTTTTCAACACCGCCTGTTCATAACCTGTGTATGAAGACCTGTTTTCTGTTAGTAACCCACTCGAGCTTGTTAGTTTGCGAAACCCAATTCACAGACCTAAAAGTTCTCCACATTCTTATCCCCAGATGTGTATACAAGTTTCAAGCATGTTATTCAGGTGAAATACTTGGTCTCTAGCCAGTTATCCACATTATCCACAAGCGTTAATAAGACTATTAAAGGTTTAAGAGTTAAAGAGATATAAGCCCATAACTTTAACAGTTGGGCTTTGTACAGGTCAGGCTTGAATTATGTGCCAAGATTAAGGTAATCCCACGAAAGGCGAACTTTGAAGTTCCAGGTCAACAGAGATGTATTAGCAGAAGCTGTATCTTTTGCTGCTCGCATGCTGCAATCAAAACCAACATCCCAGATCCTCTCTGGTATGAGATTGGTTGCTGATGCCAACTCACTACAGATATCTGTCTTTGATCACGATGTTTCAGCGCAAACAGATGTTGTGGCCAACGTTGATGAATCCGGAACTACTCTAGTTTCTGGTCGTTTACTAAATGAAATCATTAGTCGTCTTCCAAACCAGCCAATCAATTTCGTAATCGATGGAACTAAAGCTGTACTAACTTGTGGCACATCAAAATTTGAATTAGCTACACTACCAATCGCTCAATATCCAACACTGCCACCTATCCCTCCAGTAACTGGAACTATCGATGGTGAAGCTTTTATCTCTGCAGTTAGAAGAGTTTCAGTTGCTTCAGCTAAAGACTCAACTCGACCATTCCAAAAGGGTATTCAACTAAAGGCAACTCAAACATCAGTTACTTTCACTGCAGCAGATCCAAACAGAATTGCTCGCTGCCAGGTTCAGTGGCTAGGAAAGAATGTTGCTGATGAAACCTCAGCTGTGGTTCTAACAAAAACAATGCAGGATATTGAAAAAACTTTTGCCAACCTAGGAGAGAT
>JAPLAJ010000009.1 GCA_026393335.1 Rhodoluna sp.
ATGTGGTTGTTCTCCTTATTAGTGCTCGCCCTTACTGGGCCGCAGCATTTGTGTCTCAAAACTCGAACTTGAGCCTTGTTGACTCAAGTTTCACAAATCCCATGCATTATGTCAAGCAAATAGCCTGAAAACTTGATGTGAACTGGCTCAAGTTCGCTCACGGCTAACTCGCTGCTAATTGTTGTCAAAAAGTGCCACAAAGACATCAATATATTCGTCTTAACCCACCAAACTAGTGGCTATGACTAAATCAAGTTCGAAACTAAAAACTTTCTCCTGGATGCTGTGGGACTGGGCTGAACAGCCTTACCCGACCATCATGCAGACCTTCATCTTCCCTGTTTATCTGGCTAGTGCTGTTGCAACGGCAGCTCAGAACCCAGATCAGGCAATCGGTTGGGCAACAGCTATAGCTGGTGTTCTACTGGCTGCAATTGCTCCGGTGCTAGGTAGAAGATCAGATGTCAACGGTAGAAGAAAGTTCTGGGTTGTAGCTTCAACTCTTATCTTGGTTGTCATCATGCTCACCTCATTCTTTGTCGAACCAAAGCCTGAGTTCTTCTTGTTTGGTTTAGTTCTATATGCAACTGGTTCGATTGTTCAAGAATCAGCGTTTATTAACTACTACGCAATGCTCAAAGGTGTAACAACAGAGAAGAACATTGGAAAGATTTCTGGTTATGCCTGGGCGTTAGGTTATGTAGGAGGAATCATTCTTCTACTTATTTCACTCATTGGTTTTGCTCTACCTGATGTTCCATGGTTTGGAATTCCAACCGATGACTCACTAAACATTCGTGCAATCTTTGCTCTGTCTGCTGTATGGACTTTGATCTTCTCAATTCCACTTTTACTTTTCGTACCTGAGATTGAGAAGCAACCAAATCTTCCTAAAGAAAGCATTCTTTCTTCTTACTCAAAGATTTGGGGCCAGCTAGTTACTCTTCGTAAGCAAGCTCCTGAAACTCTTAAGTTCCTAATCTCTAGTGCTGTTTATAGAGATGGTCTTGCAGGTATCTTCACCTTCGGTGCTGTGCTTGGAACACTAGCGTTTGGTTTTGATCAGACATCAATTATTTTCTACGGTATTGCTGCCAACGTTGTTTCCGGAATCGGTGCCGCTATTGGTGGAGTTCTGGATGACCGAATCGGATCAAGAACTGTAATCATCGTGGCACTTATTGGTTTGATTATTTCAGGTAGCTGTGTTTTCATCTTTGCCGGTTATGGTCAGCCTGCTTACTGGTTGTTTGGTTTGCTCCTATGTCTATTCGTAGGACCAGCTCAAGCATCAAGTAGAACATTTGTTTCTCGTTTCACACCAGCAGGTCGTGAAGGTGAAGTGTTTGGTCTCTACCAATTCACCGGTCGTGCAGTTTCATTCTTGTCAGGAACCTTATGGGCTTCGAGCATCGCAATTGCCGTAAATCTAGGTGCGACAGGCAACACAACAGTGTACGGTATCTGGGGATTGATCTTGATTCTCACCGTTGGACTATTCCTTCTCACAAGAGTTCATCCAAGACCAGCGGTTATTAACTAAACAGAACTTAAAAGAAAGAAGCCGCCTTTTTGGTGGCTTCTTTTTGTTTAGTCCTTTTGTTCTAGTGGTTCGTTGCCAACATCTGTTTTATAGAAGTTGAGGAATGAACGAGATGCTGTTGGGCCTCTTTGACCTTGGTATCTGCTGTTGTATTTAGCTGAACCATATGGTGTTTCACTGGCACTTGATAGTTG
>JAPLAJ010000155.1 GCA_026393335.1 Rhodoluna sp.
CTGCTTGGTAGCAGTGGTATCTAGAACCAATACCAAATCAAAGTCTTGAACCTGTAAGCAAAGTTCTTTAGTCTCTGCGATGTTAGATACAACGGGTGTGAAGGCACGAAGGCTTTGCTTGGCAGCCTCACTTACTATCTGTTGCCATCTTGCTTGACCTTTAGCTTGCTTTGGACCATCCCAGCGAGAGATAGATCTGGTGGCTTGCCAAGGAATGATAGAAGTGACTCCAAGCTCAGTAGCTGCCTGAATAGCAAGTTCATCTCGGTCACCCTTGGCTAGTGCTTGCACCAAAGTAATCTCTCTAGACGGTAATTGCTCAGTAATTACTTCTTGAACTAAAACAACTAAGGAACTTCCCCTGATCTCAGAAACTGAACCTCGTGCACGTATTCCTTTGCCATCACTTAGCTGAATGGCTTCTCCGGCCCTCATTCTTCTAACCTGCACAGCGTGCTTACCTTCAGCACCATCAAGTTCAATCGTTGAACCAACTACGGCTACTAAATTCTCTTTATGAAACAGTGGTTCAACCATTACCTTCGTGACCTACGTCCGAAGTTAGATTGGTTGACTTTGGCTAGCCCTGGTTTATCTGATTTACGAAGTTCGGCTAGTTTCTTGAAAAGTTCTTTCTCTTTTGAATCTAACTTGACAGGAGTAAGCACCTGAATGCGAACATTGAGATCCCCTCTGCCATTGTGTCTAAGGTGTTTTATTCCTTTAGCCTTCAAGGTCACAACATCACCTGTTTGAGCACCAGCTTTGATTTCAACATCCACTTTGCCATCAAAGGTTTCAATAGGAACGATTGTTCCTAAGGCAGCATCATGCAGAGGAATCTCAAGGTTTGCTAATAAGTCATCGCCATCACGCTCAAAGAATTGGTCAGCGCGAACACTTATTTCAACATAGATATCTCCCGAAGGGCCTCCAGCAAAACCAACTTCACCTTGCCCGGATAGTTGAAGACGTAAACCATGCTCAACTCCACCTGGAATATTTAGATCAAGGGTTCTTCGTGCTCTAGTTCTTCCTTGGCCGCGGCAATCAAGGCAAGGTTCAGGAACTGTCTGACCGTAACCACGACAGCTACCACATGGAGCAGAGGTCATTACGTTGCCTAGGATTGAGCGAACTTGTCTCTGGATTTGTCCTGAGCCTCTACAGATGTCGCACACCTCAGGATTAGTGCCAGGGCGACATGTGGTGCCGTGACAGGTTTCACAGATAACTGCTGTGTCAATCTCTATTTGCTTTTCAACACCAAAGACCACTTCAGCAAGGGTGAGCTCCACTCTAAGAAGTGCGTCTTGACCTCGCTCAGCCATCTGCCTAGGTCCTCTTTGCCCACCCCCAAAGAAATTCTCAAAGATGTCGCCGAATCCAAAACCTGCTGAACTACCAAATGGCGAAGAGCCACCCATGTCGTATTGCTGGCGTGAAGCTTCATCGCTTAGTACCTCGTATGCGTGAGTGACCAACTTGAATCGCTCTTGCTCTTTTTCACCTGGATTCATATCCGGATGCAACTCACGAGCTAACTTACGATAAGCCTTCTTGATTTGTTCTTGACTGGCATCTCGGGAGATACCTAAAACTTCATAATGATCAGCCAACTAGTCCTCTTGATTCTTAGATAAAAGTTGTGACAGGGCTAGAACAGCCGCAAGGTTTCTCGCGTAATTCATTCTGGTTGGTCCAAGCACAGCTACCTTAGCCAAATCTGAACCCTGATTGCTATAGCCAGATAGAAGTAGTGAGCTAGTTGAGAATTCATGAACACTATTCTCTGAACCTATAATCGCCTTCGGAGTTTCCGCATCTATTTTCCACAGGTTCAGCACTTTCCAGATATCTGTGCCCTCATCAAAGGTTTCTAGAAGTGTCGATAGACCACCGGCAAACTCTTGTTCAGAACGAACAAGGTTAGATGCACCAGCGAAGGCAACCTTGTCCTGCTTATTAGCCTTTATCAAAACCAAAAGACCTTCAACTAGTGCTTTTACTGTTGCCTGTGAATCCAAAGACACCTTTGTTACAAGATTCATTAACTTCTCTGGCAAAGCTTCTATGGAAACTCCTGCCGAAACCTGATTGAAGCTGATCTTTAGCTTGCCAAGTTGGTCATGGGAAATATCACTGCTTAGAACAACTAGCTGCTGAGCAATTCGATCTGCTTCAGTAATAAGTAAAACTAGAACTCTGTTCTCTGAAATCTTTACAAACTCAACAGCCCGCACAGATCCACTCTGCAAGTTAGGGTATTGCACCACTGCCGCTTCCCCCGTTGCCTTGGCAAGTAGTTGAGCGGATGCGTGTAACTTTTCATCAAGATCAGTCAGCTGATCTAAAGTTTTTGAGAAAAGACGGTTTAGTTCAATTAGGTTCTTCTTGATCTCAGCAGTGGCTTCAGCATTGAGCATCTGGTCCACAAAGACTCGGTAACCCTTATCAGTTGGCACACGACCACTGGATGTGTGTGGAGCTTGGATGTAGCCTTCTTCTTCCAATACAGCCATATCGTTTCTGATGGTTGCACTGGAAACACCGAACTGGTGTCGCTCTAGTAGGGCTTTGGAGCTCACCGGCTCATTCGTCAAGATGAAATCTTCAATGATTGACCTGAGTACAGCCGTATTACGTTCTGAGATCATCTCAACTCCTTCCTCTGGACAACAAGGAATTGAGACTATTGGCACTCTAACTCCTAGAGTGCCAATATTACTTTAGAAAGCGGATGGCAATCGGGTAACGATACTCTTGGCCTTTATAAGCAGCAATCGCAGCCCGAACGTTGAATACAACAATCAGCACTGTAAAAGCAAGAATGAGCAGTGCAGAGGACATTGAAAGTAAAGCAATTGGCGTATTGATGCCTTGGTAGGCTCCCGAAGTCTCAGCGCTCATGTAGTTGAATATCCATAAATAAGCTCCAACCAGGGCAGCGATGTACAGCAACGAGCTAATTACAAAGTTCAAATACGCGGTAACGTGTCGGCGTTCGAAGTCGGTGGACTTACTGCTTAAACGAATAATTATGGCTGGTAGAAAGAGAATCAGCGCTGGTACCAAGAAAATCAAATACCAAAGTGGTTGGCCCAGAATTGCAGGAACCAGATAAGTTGAAAGAAAAGATAACAGGAGCGGTGTTAGATGCACGAGCATCGCCTTAGTGCTTCTATTGTTCATCGACTGTCCTGCCTTACTGTGCAAAGATTTGAAATCACCTTACAACTATCCGTTGAAATGATTCTTTCCGAATTGTGGGTGCTGCATTCACTGAAATTCAAATGCTTCTGCGATGGTTTTGTTTGAGACATTGAAACCCCCTCTAGTGCTTTTTTATTGATTCCCTAAACGAACCAACTTCTTACTAGAAATTATGCTAGAAAACTTCCGAATTCGGTTGATCTAAAATGCCATATTATTGCCCGTTAAAACTGCACTTCTACTTGATAAAGCGGATAGCCAGCGGGTATCTGTATTCCCTGCCTGCATTTGCAGCTACTGCTCCCATGATGTTGAAGATTACGGCTGCAATTCCAAGGGCTATAAGCAGTGGACCAACAATTATGAAAGCCAAAGTCAGAGTTGCAAAGCCTATAGACAAGCAAGAGACGATGTAGAGAGCAAGTGTGATTTGGAAGTTTAGAGACTCAGTTGCGTGACGCTTGTCGAATTCAGTTGCAGTTTTACTTGATCTGATTAGCAAACCAGGAAGCCAAAGAACTAAAAGAGTAACGAACAGGAATGTACCTACGGCAGCACCAATTAGTGGTGCTAGATGAGCCCACATGGCTAGATTGGTTTTACCCTGTAGAGAGGCAGCTGGCAGTTCTGCAGCACTAGCTTCAGCCTTGAGTTCTTGAGTGGTCAGAAGCTGACGACCACAAGTTGGACAGAACTTGCCTGTATTGATATCTTTCGCACATGAAACGCAATAACCCATTTAGAACTCCTTTATCTTAACTTCAATTATCCGTTACCCGAGAAGCTTTAGAACGACAAAATCGGCTAGTAATCTTCCCTTTGCTGTGAGGGAGATAACTCCCCCAAGTGCTTTGTTGGCATCAACTAACTCATCACCAATAAGTCCAGCAACAACCTGTGCCTGAGCAAATCCTTTGGATTTCATCCAGTCCAGAGAAATACCATCGCTAATTCTTGCCTCGAGCATCACTCTTTCTATATCTCTGTTCTCTTGATTGATAATCTCTCGCTCAAGAGCTGGAGAGAGCCCAGCGTTTATCCGGTCGCCATAGGCTGCTGGGTTCTTCACATTCCACCAACGCACACCACCAACATGGGAGTGAGCACCAGGACCGAAACCCCACCAGTCCATTGATTTCCAATAGGCCATGTTGTGCCCTGATCTTTCGTCAACAGATTTAGACCAGTTACTTACTTCATAGTTGATAAAGCCAGCGTTAGATAAGAGCTCCTCAGTTAGTTCATACATATCAGCATGAATGTCATCACTAGGAGTCTCCACTTCGCCATTCTTCACTTGCCTTGCCAACTTGGTCCCAGGTTCAACAATTAGTGAGTAAGAGCTGATGTGATCAGTGTCCAGAGCAATTGCAGCCTCAAGTGTTTCTCTCCAATCATCAAGCGATTCACCTGGAGCTCCATAAATTAGGTCAACGCTGGTAGCAAGACCAGCAGCTTTGGCGAAACTCACTACCTTGCCAACGTTTGCAGGTTTATGTGTTCTCTCCAAAACCTTTAATACATGTGGCACAGCAGATTGCATGCCAAAAGAGATTCGATTGAACCCACCTGCCTTTAGGTCATTGATGTATTGCTCATCTACAGAGTCGGGGTTGGCCTCAGTAGTTATATCAGCATCTGAGTGAACGTGAAAAGTACTCTTTAGTTTTTCAAGCATTGCAATTAGATCGCTTGCAGGCAACATGGTAGGAGTTCCGCCACCAAAGAAGATTGATTTTAGCTTGCGCTTAGGAAGTTTAGATTTCTCAAGAGCAATTTCAGCAAAGCTGATTTCCTTGATCAGAGTCTGAGCGAAGGTGCCTTGAGTGGAGGTGCCAATTTCATCTGCTGTGTAGGTATTGAAATCGCAATAGCCACACTTGACCTGACAATAAGGAACATGCACATAAGCGTGAAAGGTTCTTTGTTCTGCATCAACTAAAGCGGATTCAGGTATCAGACCATCAACTGGTGCTTTTTCCCCTTTAGGAAACTGAGGCATAAGTTAGCTCTTCTTCTCGCCTTTTTTCTCACTTGAAGAAGTAAGAGCTGCAATAAAGGCTTCCTGGGGAACTTCAACTCGTCCCACCATCTTCATGCGCTTCTTACCTTCTTTTTGCTTCTCAAGAAGTTTGCGCTTACGAGAAATGTCACCACCGTAACACTTGGCCAAAACGTCCTTACGAAAAGCACGAATAGATTCACGAGCGATGATACGAGCACCGATAGCTGCTTGGATAGGGACTTCGAATGCCTGTCTAGGAATTAGTTCACGAAGTTTGGTAGTCATCATCACACCGTAGGCATAAGCCTTGTCTTTGTGCACAATCGCGCTGAACGCATCAACCTGTTCACCCTGCAACAGAATATCAACCTTTACTAGGTCTCCTTCAGCTAAACCACTTTCTTCATAGTCAAGAGATCCATAACCTTGAGTTCTAGATTTCAAGTTATCGAAAAAGTCAAAAACAATCTCAGCCAAAGGCATGTTGTATCGAAGCTGAACTCGGTCAGTTCCGAAATACTGCATGTCAATTAGAGTTCCTCGTCTTGACTGGCAAAGCTCCATGATGGTTCCCACATAATCCTTAGGAGAAAGCAGTGTCGCCTTCACCATTGGTTCTAGAACTTTAGAAATCTTGCCAACTGGATACTCGCTTGGGTTAGTGACAGTAACGTGCTTCTTATCTTCAAGAGTTACTTCATAAACTACCGATGGAGCAGTTGCAATTAGATCTAGGTTGAACTCTCGCTCTAAGCGCTCAGTAATAATCTCAAGGTGCAATAGACCTAGGAACCCACATCTAAAGCCAAAGCCCAAAGCAACAGAAGTTTCAGGTTCATAAACCAAAGAAGCATCACTTAACTTCAACTTATCTAGAGCTTCACGAAGAACAGGATAGTCACCACCATCAATTGGGTAGATACCTGAGTAAACCATTGGGTTAGGTTCTGAATAACCCTTTAGAGCATCTGTAGCAGGCTTCATTGCTGTAGTAACAGTGTCACCAACTTTAGATTGACGAACATCTTTCACGCCAGTTATCAGGTAACCTACTTCACCAACACCTAAACCTTTAGTTGGTTCTGGCTCAGGAGATGAAACACCTATTTCCAAAAGTTCGTGAACAGCCTTAGTTGACATCATTGTGATGCGCTCACGTGGCGACAAACTGCCATCAACCATACGAACATAGGTAACCACACCGCGGTATGAGTCATAGACAGAGTCAAAGATCATTGCTCTTGCAGGAGCATTAGGGTCACCAACAGGAGCAGGTACTTTGCCAACAATTCGATCCAACAACTCAGCTACACCAACACCGGTCTTACCTGACACACGAAGACAGTCCTCTGGGTTTCCACCAATAAGGTTGGCTAGCTCTTCTGCATACTTCTCAGGTTGCGCTGCCGGTAAATCAATCTTGTTTAGAACAGGAATAATCTCGAGATCATTCTCAATTGCAAGATAAAGGTTTGCTAGTGTCTGCGCTTCAATACCTTGAGCTGCATCAACTAGCAGAACTGCACCTTCACAGGCAGCTAAAGATCTACTCACTTCATAGGTGAAGTCAACGTGCCCTGGTGTGTCAATCATGTTCATCGCATAGGTTTTACCTTCAAACTCCCAAGGCATACGAACTGCCTGAGATTTGATGGTGATTCCACGCTCACGCTCAATGTCCATGCGGTCTAGATATTGCGCTCTCATCGACCTGTCATCAACAACACCTGTGAGCTGAAGCATGCGGTCAGCAAGGGTTGATTTACCGTGGTCAATGTGGGCAATGATGCAGAAATTGCGGATAAATTCAGGGTTGGTCTTACCCGGCACTAGTGAAGTGGTAGCACGTGGCGACAAAGGAGACCTCTTGATTTAGTGAAAAGAGCAAACTGACGGCGATTGCCGTCTCCTTATTCTCGCATAAACCCTTGTAATCTAGGGCAGTTTAGTCATACTCGTAGGGCTAGTGGGTTGCCCTAATCCCTAAATCGCTGGTAGTCTTTTAGGGATTTAGATGAGTAGCTCATTCAAATCCACAAACCTCAAGAATTTAGTACTAAGTTTCGCGTGAGCGGAACACCCCCTCAAGAAAGTGAAACATGGCAAATATCAAGTCGCAGATCAAACGTATCGGCACAAACCTGAAGGCTCAAGAGCGTAACAAGGCTGTACGTAGCGAAGTAAGAACTGCTGTTCGTGCAGTTCGTGAAGCAGCAGCAGCTGGAGACAAGGCTCTTGCAACAGAGGCTCTAAAGGTTGCTAGCAAGAAGCTAGACAAGGCAGTTTCAAAGGGTGTATTCCACAAGAACGCAGCAGCTAACAAGAAGTCAGCTATTGCCAAGAAGGTTTCAGCTCTATAAACCAAACTTCTAAAAGGCCCTCTTCGGAGGGTCTTTTACTTTAAGCGGCAGGTATCCGCTTATCTCTACCTGCCACAAAACCTGCAAACAGTTGGATGAAAGTCAAAACTGAAACAAGAACCAAGCTGGCATCCCAGGTTCCTGTTACATCTCGAAGTAAACCAAAGCCAAAAGTTCCTGCGGCAGATAACAGATAACCCCAACCCTGAGCCAAAGCAGATAGTTGAGTTGTCTGTGTGCTGGTACTTGCTCTAGAACCGATCAGAGTAAGTGAGAGTGGGAAGGTCGCCGCAAAACCAAAACCTGTAATAACACAAGCTAGAACCAACAATTCAGGTGTGAGCCAGATCATAAGTAATCCAGCCAAAGTCAAAGACGTCATGACTATCGCAACACCAGATAAAGATTTGAACTTCCTAAATAGCAGTGAAGCTAGAAAACCTGACGGCACACCAACAAAAGTAGTAAGCCCAAGTAATGCTCCAGCATCGACAGCACTCATCCCTCGGTCAATAAGTAGTGAAGGGAACCAGTTCAGAATCGAGTAGAAGCCACCTGATTGCAATCCGAAGAAGAACACAATTCCCCAGGTAAGTGGAGATCTAACAACTGCTCTTCTCTCTTCAGCGTGAGTAGCAACAG
>JAPLAJ010000179.1 GCA_026393335.1 Rhodoluna sp.
AAGCTGAGTTTAGTCAGATTCCACTAAGACTTGCCTGGGCAGTTACTGTGCACAAATCACAGGGACAAACTTACGATGAAGTCACAATCGATATGGGTAGTGGTGCTTTCTCTTCCGGTCACACCTATGTGGCATTGAGTAGAGTGCGATCACTTGAGGGCTTGTATCTAACTAAAGCAATTAGGTTGAAAGATATTCAAGTAGATCCAACAGTTGTCGAGTTTATGAGCGGTGCAAGATCTCTAGTGAATGAAGACCCTCTAGGTTAAGAGTTAAGCCACCAGTTGATC
Source organism: Rhodoluna sp. (assembly GCA_026393335.1). Classification (GTDB taxonomy): domain Bacteria; phylum Actinomycetota; class Actinomycetes; order Actinomycetales; family Microbacteriaceae; genus Rhodoluna. The sequence goes on from JAPLAJ010000179.1 coordinate 291, forward strand.
GGATGCTCAACTCTTTGAGCCCACCAAGATTCTTTGTGACCAGTGCCAGGCCATAGCTCTGCTTTGTAAGTAACATCTCTTACCCAACCAGCTTTATCCATAGCCTCAACAAACTTGAAGTGCCAATGGAAATAAGAAGCATCTAGTTCTGTTGTGCCACAGTCACTATATATCCGAACAGCACCTGGTTTACCTAAACCCTGCACAATAATGTCGATAAGTTCTTGACCACCTAGAGGCCAGCTCGTTGATAAACCAAGAGCAGTTCCGAAAACTTCTGGATGTTTCATAACTCCATAAATAGTTGCAAGACCACCAAGGCTTGCTCCTAACTGCGCTGTTCTCGATGGATCTAGTTGTAATGAATATCTTTTAGCTATCTCAGGCACAAGACGAAGAGCTAATAGATCTTGGTATTCATTTCCTTTGTAAATGATTTCTGCTGGACGATGAATTGGGTCAACTGAATTCAGTAGGTGTGGGTGAGTCTTCAAGAAGTCTTCTGGAATTAGTTCACTCATTCTTTGCGAGTCATCAACCCTATGAACTCCAACAAAGATTGGTAATCTGCCGCCTACCTTGTCACCGGCAACTATTCGACCACTTGATATAGCTTCAGGTATTCCCCAGTTCTGCCCGTTCCAAGTTTCAGAAACATCCATAAGAAAGTTTCCACCGTCGTGAGCTACTACCAACGGTGTTAGTTCATCATGAAACTCAGGAACCCAAACATCTATGCGTCTTCCTTCAAATACAAAAGTTTCAATAATTCCTTTCGGACTACCGCTACCTACTGGCACATTGTGTACTCGATTAGATGATCTTCTAGGTACCGAAGCACCAGCTTCTAATCTCGAAAGATGTAATTCACGCATAGCTAACCAGAATGGAAATACAAAGGCGATTGCTGTGACAAATCCTGATAGCGCGTACCAGATGATGTGCTTCATGCCGATGCGCTTTGATTCGATAAACATAAACGGAACAGCTGCGAATGCTGTAACTAGTAGATCAAAAGAGAGTACTAGATCCACTTCAGTGCCAAACCATGAACCGAAATAGTCTTGAGCTTTGATAATGGCAACCGAATTGAAGTACCAAGCGGTAACTAGACCAACTGCAGCGACAGCAAAGAAGAAGGTAGCTCGCTGGTTCCTGTTAATGTTCTTCAATTTTGATTTCTTTCCTAGGTAAACAATTTAGACTTGAGGCAATGAGACCTCTTAGTAATTTTGTCATTCGACACAGCAAACTCTCCCTCTTCGGCTTTATTTCGCTTATCTTGCTTTCCCTTATTGGTGGAGTTCAGGTTTTTGGCAACCTTTCAGGCGGTGGATATGGAGACCCAGGCTCAGAATCAGCCAAAGTATCCAAAATTCTGATTGAAGACTTCAAACAAAGCGAACCAGAAGTGGTCCTTATCGCCGATATGGGCAGAAGCGTCGATGATCAACAGTCAGTTGAAAACGCGAAGCTAATCACAACAGCCTTAGAAGCGGTCGATGGGGTTCAAACAGTAACCTCTTACTACTCACTGGGCAGTCCCGCCAGCCTTCGCTCAACCGATGGGTTGGCCACCTACTTCTTCGTTGAATTAGATCCAGAAGTCTCCCTGCCAACTATGGGCATGATTATTCAAGATGAGTTCACCGGAAACAAATACGGTGCAACTATTTATGTTGCAGGTCTCGCTGCTGTCAATGGTGAGGTTAACCACATCATTGAACAAGATCTAGTTAAGGCAGAGACAATCGCCTTGCCTCTTGTGATGCTGCTTATGATATTTGTTTTTGGTTCTGTGGTTGCTGCAGGTCTGCCTTTGTTTATCGCAATACTTACTATTCTCGGTTCGTTCTTCTTCATCTGGCTATCTACCTTCTTTACCGAAACTTCAACATTCTCAGTGAACCTGGTAACTGGTTTAGGTCTAGGCCTTGGTATCGATTACGCACTACTAATGGTGAATAGATATAGAGAAGAACGTCAACGCAAACAAGATGTTGCTAAAGCTGTTGAAATAACTTTGCTAACTGCTGGACGAACAGTTTTCTTCTCAGGACTAACAGTTGCACTGGTAATGGTTGCTCTTAACTTCTTCCCACAAACATTCCTAAAGTCATTTGCTTTGGCAGGTTTAGTTGCTGTTTCACTTGCTGTTGCAGCTGCGCTAATTGCACTTCCTGCAATGATGCATTTGATTGGTGACAAGATTGATCGTTGGCCACTGTTCAAACATCGTCCAGCTAAAGATGTAGGTTTTTGGTCGAAGCTTGCAATGTTTGTTATGAAGCGACCTATTCCAATCATTGTG
>JAPLAJ010000064.1 GCA_026393335.1 Rhodoluna sp.
CGAGGGCAAGCCTCGGTGCAGTTGAAGGTGGTGCGGCAACGCCAGACACCTTCTTTATCGTTCAAGATATCAAGTCGAACTTCAGCCGCTTCATCTCTTGAGTCAAAGATAAAGCGGTGAGCGTTCACGATAGCTGCAGGACCGAAGTACTGGTTGTCTGTCCAGAACACTGGGCAAGATGTTGTACAGGCTGCACAAAGAATGCACTTAGTGGTGTCTTCAAAGCGAGCACGATCTTCAGGAGACTGAATGCGCTCTGCAGCTGGCTTATCAGATGCAATAAGGAACGGCTTTACATCTCTATAGGCCTTATAGAAAGGCTCCATGTCAACTACTAGATCCTTTTCAACCTTTAGACCCTTGATTGGTTCAACATAAATAGGTTGAGAGATATCTAAGTCCTTGATCAGAGTCTTACAAGCTAAACGGTTTCTACCGTTGATACGCATTGCATCTGAGCCACAAACACCGTGAGCACATGAACGTCTAAAGGTTAGGCTGCCATCGATTTCCCACTTGATCTTGTGCAGAGCATCAAGAACACGGTCGGTACCGAACATGGTCACATCAAAGTCTTGCCACTTAGGCTCATCATCATTCTCTGGATCGAATCTACGAACCATCAGAGTGACAGTAAAGGAAGGGATAGCAGCTATCTCTTTGGTTGCTTCAACGGTTGTGCTCATTAGTACTTACGCTCCATTGGCGGGTAGTTGGTGATTACGACAGGCTTCCACCCGATAGTGATGTCATCGCCTGCTTTATAAGCCATTGAGTGCACCATGAACTTCTCGTCATCTCTGGTTTCAAAGTCTTCACGGTAGTGACCGCCTCGACTCTCACGTCTCTCACGAGCTGTGAAAGCAAGAACTTCTGCAAGGTCTAGTAAGAAACCAAGTTCGATAGCTTCTAGAAGATCAGTGTTGAATCTAAGACCTCGGTCTTGAACCTGGATGTTTTCATATCTCTTACGAAGTTCTTTGATCTTCTCTAGTGCTTCGTTTAGTGATTCTTCAGTTCTATAAACCTGTGCATTCTTATCCATGGTTTCCTGAAGTTCTCTACGGATAACCGCAATCTTTTCAGTGCCACGAGCATTGCGCATGTGTTCAATAAGTTTTACAGTTTCGGCAACCGCATCCGCAGGCACATCAACAAACTTCGCATCCTTGGCGTACTCAACTGCGTAGATACCAGCACGCTTACCGAATACGTTGATGTCCAACAGTGAGTTAGTGCCTAGACGGTTAGCTCCGTGAACTGATACACAGGCGCATTCACCAGCAGCATATAGACCAGGAACAACTGTGTCGTTATCTCTAAGTACTTCAGCCTTGATGTTGGTAGGAATTCCACCCATGGCATAGTGAGCAGTTGGGAATACTGGAACTGGTTCTGTATACGGTTCAACACCTAGGTAGGTTCTAGCAAACTCAGTGATATCTGGAAGCTTTGCATCGATAACCGCAGGCTCAAGGTGAGTAAGGTCTAGAAGTACATAGTCCTTGTGTGGACCTGCTCCTCTTCCTTCACGAACTTCGTTAGCCATTGCACGAGCGACCATGTCTCTAGGAGCTAGGTCCTTGATAGTTGGTGCATAGCGTTCCATGAAGCGCTCACCAGAAGCGTTACGAAGAATTGCACCTTCACCACGAGCTGCTTCGGAAAGCAAAATACCAAGTCCGGCAAGGCCAGTTGGGTGGAATTGGTAGAACTCCATGTCTTCAAGTGGAAGACCCTTGCGGTAAATGATTCCAACTCCATCACCTGTAAGAGTGTGAGCGTTAGAGGTTGTCTTGAAGATCTTTCCAAATCCACCGGTTGCAAAAACAATTGACTTGCCCTGGAATACGTGAAGGTCACCGGTAGCTAGTTCATAAGCCACAACAGCAGCAGGTCTTTCAACTCCATCAACTGTGTTCATAACTAGATCTAGAACATAGAACTCGTTGTAGAACTCAATGCCTAACTTCACACAGTTTTGGTACAAGGTCTGCAGGATCATGTGACCGGTACGGTCAGCTGCATAGCAGCTTCTTCTAACCGGTGCTTTACCGTGGTCACGGGTGTGTCCACCAAATCTTCTTTGGTCGATCTTGCCATCTGGAGTTCTGTTGAAAGGAAGACCCATGTTCTCAAGATCAATAACTGCTTGCACAGATTCTTTAGCAAGAATTTCTGCAGCGTCTTGATCAACTAGGTAGTCGCCACCTTTAACAGTGTCGAAGGTGTGCCATTCCCAAGAGTCTTCTTCAACGTTGGCTAGAGCTGCAGCCATACCACCCTGGGCCGCACCGGTGTGTGAGCGAGTAGGGAAGAGCTTTGAGATAACCGCAGTCTTGGCATGAGGGCCAGCTTCAATAGCTGCACGCATACCTGCACCACCAGCGCCGACAATAACGACGTCATATTGGTAGTGGTGAACTTTAACTTCGGACAATTTTTTCCTTAAGGCTTACAAACGTTTGGAAGATAAGTTTCAACATCTGGATCGATGCATGGATCAAATGTTGTGATCACTAGTGTGCCAAGAATGACTAGGGCAATAGCTACTACCCAAAGTGAAACGTTTAGAGTTTTTCTAACCCATTCACGCTCTGAATAATCATTGACTAAAGTTCTCATGCCGTTGGTGCCGTGAATAAGTGCAAGCCAAAGCATGATGCCGTCATAAACCTGCCAAAAAGGACTTGACCATTTACCAGCTACGAAAGCAAAGTCAATAGATTTAACTCCACGCTCAGGCAGAACTAGGTTGACCATAAGGTGACCAAGAATTAGGAATATAAGAATGATTCCCGATACGCGCATGAAGATCCAAGCGCGCTTTTCCCACTGAGCGCCTTTGCGGCTTCTTGGCTGGTTTGGTTGTTCGATAACGACGCTCAATTTACTCTCCAAAGGTATGCATCAGCTGGCGAGGGATCCAAGCGGCCATAAGGATTACGAAGATTGCTAGAACTACCCAAAACATTTGGTTCTGGTACTTGGAACCTTTTCTCCAGTAGTCGATCAGCACAACGCGGATACCGTTGAATCCGTGGAACAAGATAGCTCCAACTAGGCCGATTTCGGCCACACCAACGATAGGGGTCTTATATACGTGCATGACTGAGTTGTAAGCCTCTGGGCTCACACGAACCAGGGCAGTGTCAAGGATGTGAACTAGGAGGAAGAAGTAGATGCCAACGCCGGTGATGCGGTGTAGAACCCAAGACCACATGCCAATTTTGCCTCGGTACAAGGTACCAGCGGGTCTTTTAGCCACGAAACTCCTCCTAGATTGGCAGTAAAAACCTGCCTTTATTGCCTTAATGATAACTGACGAACCTAGCCAAAAATCTTCAAATCACCCATCTGGGTTAGGCTTTTGGAAGTATGAGTGACTCAAAAGAGCCAATGGCTCGTTTCTATTCTGTAATTCCAGCTGGCGGAATCGGTAGCAGGCTATGGCCGCTATCGCGCGCCTCCGCACCTAAGTTTCTCCATGACCTAACCGGTTCCGGCCAAACCCTGCTTCAGGACACCTGGGAGAGACTTGCTCCACTATCAGGAGCAGATCGCATTGTGGTGGTAACCGGGGTTGCTCACAAAACGGCTGTATCTGAGCAGTGTGCTGACCTAATTCAAAACAATCTGTTTCTTGAACCTAGCCCTAAAGATTCAACAGCTGCTATCGCATTGGCTGCTGCGATTCTGGTGAGGCGTGAACCAGATGTAATCATTGGCTCCTTTGCGGCAGATCACGTTATCACTGACAACAAAGAATTTACCGAGTGCGTTAGAGAAGCAGTTGCAGTAGCGGCTACCGGAAAGATTGTCACCATCGGTATTGAACCTACTGAACCTTCAGTTGGCTTTGGCTACATCAAAGCTGGCGACAAGATGGATCTACCTTTTGCTAAGCACGCTCGTGAAGTAGCCAAGTTTGTTGAAAAACCAGATATTGAAAAGGCTCGCAAATATGTAGCCTCTGGTAAATACCTCTGGAATGCGGGAATGTTCATCGCACCTGCATCACTAATTCTTTCTGTGTTAGAAAAAACTGAACCTGAGCTTCATTCCAAAATCATGATTTTGGCAGAAGCATGGGGAACTGCTAGTCAAGAAAAAGTCTTTGAAGACACTTGGCCAACCCTCAAGAAGATTGCCGTTGACTACTCGGTCGCAGAGCCTGCGGCAGCAGAAGGTTTGGTAGCAGTTGTGCCAGCAAAGTTTGGCTGGCACGATGTTGGAGATTTTGCTGCAATTGCTGAATTGCAGTCAGGTGGAAAACGTAATCACTTAGCAGTTCTAGGCGATGTGACAGTGCTATCTGAGAAGTCCAGTGGAATCCTGGTATCTGAGACAGGTCGCTTGGTGGCCCTTATCGGCCTTGACGATGTGATAGTTGTGGACACCCCGGATGCCCTATTGGTTACTACCAAGGAGCACGCTCAGAGGGTGAAAAACCTCGTAGATTCGCTCAAGGTCACCGGTCACAGCGACGTTCTATAAGAATCGAAAATGATTAAGTTTAGAAACATCCTTGCAGTTGCTCTGGTATCAAGCCTTGCTCTTGGACTTGGTGCCTGTAGCCCTCAAGACATTCCTGATCCTGATCACAAAGCAAGAACTACCGCTTGCCTTATTCGCTCAAGCGCACAAATTCCAGGTACACCTGAAAAACAACTCGCTGCAGATCTAGTTGAAGCAAAAATCGTTTATGGGCTTGCTGTTCGTGAAATTCAAATTGATGAAAAATCTTCTCAGGTATCTTCTCGTTTGCTTGAAGCTCTTCAAGC
>JAPLAJ010000011.1 GCA_026393335.1 Rhodoluna sp.
CCAGGGGACCACGTCATTTTGGCTAATGACATGTATGGCGGTTCTTACCGACTATTTGCCAGAGTTCATAAGACCTGGGGTGTTGATTTCTCCATCGTAGATTTGAATGACGATGCTGCTCTTGAAGCAGCTTTTGTTGATGGCAAGACCAAGATGGTTTGGATTGAGACACCTTCTAACCCAATGATGACAATCTTTGACATCGCTAAAGTTTCTGCAACTGCTCACAAGCATGGAGCTGTTGCAGTGGTTGACAATACTTTTGCTACCCCTTATCTACAGCGACCACTTGAACTAGGTGCTGACATAGTCATGCATTCAACTACAAAGTATCTAGGTGGACACAGTGATGTGCTTGGTGGTGCTGTTGTTCTGAATGATGGCGAGATGGCTAAGAAGATTGAATTCATTCAGTTTGCTGTTGGTGCTGTTTCCTCTCCATTTGATGCATGGCTAACGCACAGATCCCTAAAGACTCTGGCTCTTCGTATGGATAGACATTGCTCAAATGGGCAAGCAGTTGCTGAGTACTTGGTTACCCGCAAAGATAAGATTTCTGCTGTTTACTACCCAGGTCTAATGGATCACCCGGGCCATGACATTGCTAGAGCGCAGATGGATGGCTTTGGTGGAATGATTTCATTCAAGCTTGTTGGTGGAACACCAGCTGCTAAGAAGTTCTGTGAGAATACAGAGTTATTCACTCTTGCTGAATCTCTTGGTGGTGTTGAGTCACTGGTGAACTATCCAGCTGAGATGACACATGCTTCAGCTAATGGAACTCCTATTGAAGTATCTGGTGACATTGTTCGTCTGTCTGTTGGTGTTGAGCACATCAGCGACATTATTGCTGACCTAACCCAAGCTCTAGAGAGACTATAAATACATGTCAGGTTCAGAGCAAGACAGAGTTCAGGCTATATACGACGAGTTCGCTAAAAGCTATGACGATCACTATGCCTCTGCTGAATTCCAAGAAGAAGACCAATCGCTATTCAAGATTGTTTCTCCTTGGATCAGAGGCAAGGTTCTAGATTTGGGTTGTGGCACGGGGCTAACTCTTAGCTATAACGACATCAACAAAGAGGACTACCTTGGAGTTGATCCAAGTGCTGGGATGCTTGAGAAGCTATCAGCAAAGTTTCCTGGTTTTAGAACTGTGAACTCAACTTTTGAGCAGTGGAGTGAGACCGATAAAGATTCTAAGTTCGACACCATTCTTGGGCTCTTTGGTGCTCCTGCTTACTTTGCTAAAGAGTCCTATTCAGAAGTGTTGGCAAGGCTCACCCCTAAGGGCCACTACTTCTTGATGTTCTATAAGCCTGGCTATTTCCCAGCGCACATTTATACAGCAGAAGATATCGCTGCAGCCAAGGCTCGGATTGACTATGACCTCATCAACTCGACCTTTGAGACCACCTTTATCTTCACTAATTACCTAGTGGCAACAAACATTCCGGAGGAATTTCTGCCAGCACGGTAACACTAGGTAACACTGGTTTTAAGGGCTTCATTTTTAGGGCAAAATGTACTTGAAACATACTTAAAAACCTAAAGGAGTTCACAAATGGCTATTCAAAAGAAATCGCTATGGCGCGGGTTTGCGGCAACTGCTGCAGTGCTATTGGCTACCACACTTGCTGCTTGTTCAGCAGGAAGCATTGCTGGTGACACAGTCACAGAAGGCAAGCTAACTATTGGAACAGGGAACCCTGCTTATTCACCGTGGGTACTAAATGACTCACCTGAATCAGGCGAAGGCTTCGAAGCTGCAGTTGCTTATGCAGTTGCTGAAAAGCTTGGCTTTGCTAAGGAAGACGTGATCTGGGTTCGTACAACTTTCGATGAGGCAATCGCACCTGGAGTTAAGAACTTTGACTTCAACTTGCAGCAGTACTCAATTACTGAAGAACGTAAAGCAAACATCGACTTCTCAACTCCTTACTATGAGACAGCTCAGGTTGTTGTTACTGTTGCAGGTTCACCTGCTGCAGGAGCTACCAGCATCGCTGATCTAAAGGATTACCTAATCGGTGCTGCTACTGGCACAACTTCATTCAATGCGATTGACAGTGTTATCAAGCCAACTCAGGCAGCACTTGCTTTCAACTCAAATGATGATGCTAAGGCTGCTCTTACAAATGGACAGGTTGATGCAATCGTGCTAGATCTTCCAACCGCTCTATACGCTTCATGCTGTGAACTAGATGGTGGAACAATCATCGGTCAGCTTCCAACAGCTGACAAGGGTGACCAGTTCGGTCTAGTTCTAGACAAGGGTTCAAAGCTAACTGCTGCAGTAAGCAAGGCTCTTGATGAACTGCGCGCTGATGGCACACTTGCTGCAATTGAGGCTAAGTGGCTCACAGCGGACGCTGGAGTTCCAGTACTGAAGTAAATTAGTTCTATGAGTAATAGCGAAGCCCGTAGGTTCAGCCCAAGTGAAATTGAGCTGGACCGACGGGCTTTCCGCTTAGCTCGCAAGCGCAAGTCAACTCTCGTTGCATTCCTAAGCACCATAGCTTTTGCCCTCATTGCTTGGGTTTCACTAGTGAACTCACCTGGCTGGCCTCGAGTCCAGCAGAGCTTCTTCGATCTTGATACAGCAATAGCAGCACTTCCTGCTGTCCTTGAAGGTCTATTACTGAACCTTCGAGTGCTGCTTTATTCAGCCATCGGTGTTCTAGTCGTTGGGCTTTCACTTGCACTACTTAGAACCCTTAGATCACCGGTGTTTACCCCAATTCGTTTATTGGTCAAGGGTTACGTTGATCTATTTAGAGGATTGCCTCTAATCATTGTTTTGTATTTAGTGGGCTTCGGTATTCCAGGTCTTCGCCTTGAATTCTTAGGCAGAATTCCAGTTGAGGTATTAGGTACCGTTGCCTTGACACTTACTTATAGCGCATATGTAGCTGAAGTGTTCAGAGCAGGTATTGAAGCTGTTCATCCATCACAACGACTTGCAGCTAGATCTCTTGGACTTAGCTATAGCCAAACTATGAGGCTTGTTGTCTTACCTCAGGCATTTAGAAAAGTAGCACCACCGCTAATGAATGACTTTGTTTCATTGCAGAAAGACGTTGGTCTTATTTCTGTCTTAGGTGCAGTTGATGCTGTTCGTGGTGCACAGATTGAAGTTGCTCAGTTTGCCAACTTCACTCCTTATGTTGTTGCAGGTTTGCTCTTTGTTCTTCTAGCTATTCCAACAGTTAGAGCAGCGGATTACATTACAAACCGACTTGCCAAGCGCGAGCAAGCTGGAGGTGTTCTATGAGTAAGTTGAATACCCCTCAAGAACTAGGTCCAATGATTCTGAATGTCAAAGGCGTTAGAAAGAACTTTGAAGATAAAGAAGTACTAAAGGGAATTGACCTAGAAGTTTATAGAGGTCAGATTGTTGCCCTGATTGGTTCTTCTGGTTCCGGTAAATCAACGCTATTGAGATCAGTAAACCTTTTAGAAGAAATCAGCGATGGGCAGATTCTGCTCAACGATGTTGATATCTCTGACCCAAGAGTGAATCAGGATGAGATTAGAAGACAGATTGGTTTGGTATTCCAGGCCTACAACCTCTTTGCTCATCTATCTATCCTTGAGAACATCACCTTGGCATTACGTCACGTTCAGGGTCTTGATGCTGAAGAAGCAAAGACTAAGGCTCTAGCTCTACTTGATCGAATCGGACTTCTAGAGAAGGCTAATGAGTACCCAGATAAGTTATCCGGTGGTCAACAGCAA
>JAPLAJ010000109.1 GCA_026393335.1 Rhodoluna sp.
GCTTGATTCCACCCTTACCTAGTTTTGCTTCAACACCTAGGTAAACACCTGAGATACCAAACTCACCATCAACCCATGCAGATACAGGGAAGACAGCTCCGCTATCTTCTTGCACAGCTTTAGCCATGCGAGCAACAGCTGCACTAGGTGCATAGTATGCAGAACCGGTCTTTAGTAAAGCCACGATCTCTGCTCCACCGTTACGAGTTTTATCAACTAGTTCAGCTACCTTGTCAGCACCTAGAACTTCAACAATTGGCTTACCGTTCACAGTTGAAACTGAAGGAACTGGAACCATGGTCTCACCGTGGGAACCAAGGGTAAGGGTCTTGACATCTGCAATGTGTGCACCTGTTGCTTCAGCAACGAAGTTAGTAAAGCGAGCGGTGTCAAGAATTCCAGCCTGACCGATAACTCTTTCCTTAGGGAAACCTGATGCTTTTTGAGCTAGAGCTGTCATTTCATCTAGCGGGTTTGAAACTACAAGAATTACAGCATTTGGAGCATGCTTGGCAATGTTCTTTGCTACCCCTCCAACGATGCCAGCGTTTACTTCTAGAAGATCCATGCGACTCATACCAGGCTTGCGAGGAAGACCTGCGGTGATGATCACAATGTCGCTATCAGCGATGGCTTCATAGCCTGTGCCATCAGCTTGGGTGCTAGCGCCAACAACCTTGGTCTCAAAGCCCTCAATTGAGCGGGACTGGTTTATATCCAGGGCAACTCCCTCAGGCTTGCCTTCGAGGATGTCGGTTAGAACGACAGTGTCGAAAATGTCGTATTCAGCTAGACGCTGGGCTGTGGTGGTTCCGTAGAATCCTGAGCCAATTACTGAGACTTTACCGTGGCGGGCCATGATGCATTTGCTCCTTGTGGGATGAATGAGGGTGTTGAAAAGGTATATTTCAATGTATAGCCTACAACTTTAGATAGACTGAAAGGCTTTGCTAAGGCATCTGCGAAACTTGCGGATTTAGGCCCACTTTTGAGATTTAGGTTTTTTAGACATGAAGAAATTAGGTACCGTTCGGACCTTGCTCCGAATATTCCCGTATGCCAAAAAGGCATTGCCGAGGATAGTTTTGGGCACAATTGCTGCTATCTCAGGGCACATGTTTGCTTTGGCTATTCCAGAGTTCCTAGGTAACTTGATTGACAGCATCGCTGTTAATGCAACCTTCGATGCTCTATTGCTAGCCGTATTTGCTGTTCTTGGGATGGGTCTTCTTGAGTCAGTCATGGTCCTGTTGCGTCGCTGGTTGGTGCTGACCCCTGGTACTCACGTTGAAGCTGGGCTTCGAAGAACGCTTTATGCAAAATTGCAAGATTTGGAAGTAGCTTTCCATGACAAGTGGCCAAGCGGGCAGTTGCTCTCTCGTGCTTCAAGCGATCTGAGCATGATTCGTCGTTGGCTATCTTTCGGATTGGTTTTGTTGGTTGCCAACATGTTCACTATTGTCGTTGGCTTCCTAGTTCTTTACTCATACAACTGGATTCTTGCGACGATCTTCTTCGTAGTGATGTCACCGCTTTGGGTCCTCGGGTTCAAATTTGAAAAGGAATACCACGCAACTGCTCGTATGAGTCAAGACCAAGCAGGAGATCTTGCCACTTCAGTTGAGGAGAGCGTGCACGGTATTCGTGTTATTAAATCTTTTGGTCGCGGTTCTTTCATGACTGAAAAGTTTGCTAACGATGCGCTAAAGCTAAGAGGAACTGAACTTAAGAAAGCCAAGATGGTTTCTAGGCTCTGGTTCTATTTCTCAACTATTCCTGATATTGCTCTTGGGCTTTGTTTGTTGGTAGGTGTTTGGCAGATTGTTCAAGGTGATCTCACCATCGGTGCACTTTCATCCTTTATTTTGATTACCAGAGTTTTGCACTGGCCGATTGACTCAATTGGTTTCCTCTTGTCTATGACTATTGATGCCAGAACAGCTGTTGAACGTTTCTTTGAAGTTATCGATACCAAGGTAGATATTTCAGATCCAGAGCAACCAAAGAGCATTGCAGAGCCTAAGGGGCACTTGGTATTTGAGAATGTGAGCTTTAGATATGCCGATGCCCCTAAAGAGCAAAGAGATCTTATCGATGGCGTAAATTTAGATATTCAACCCGGCGAATCAGTGGCTCTGATTGGAATTACAGGATCAGGTAAAACTTCATTGACTGCTCTTGCTACAAGGTTGTATGAAGTAACCGGTGGCTCAGTCAAACTTGATGGCGTAGACATTAGAGACCTATCTAGAGAAGAGCTGCGCTCCCACATCGCAATGGCATTCGAAGACTCAACTCTGTTCAGCGACACTATTCGCAATAACGTGCTGCTAGGAAGACCGGAGAGCACAGAAGAAGATTTAGCTCAAGCATTAGAAATTGCTCAGGCAAGTTTCGCCTATGACTTACCTGATGGTTTGGATACCAAGATTGGGGAAGAAGGTTTATCTCTCTCCGGTGGGCAGAGACAAAGAATTGCTTTGGCTAGAGCAGTTGCTGCTAAGCCAGCGGTTCTAGTTCTTGATGATCCACTATCAGCGCTTGATGTTGATACAGAGGCCATGGTTGAAGATGCTCTTCGCACAGTCCTAAAAGCCACTACTGCTTTGATTGTTGCTCACCGTCCATCAACTGTTCAGTTAGCGGACAAGGTAGCGCTTTTGCAAGACGGCAAGATTACTGCCTTTGGTAAACACAGCGATCTGCTCGCCTCCAACGAGCACTACCGATATGTAATCAGCAGCCTCGATGCTGCCGGAAAGATGATTGAGGTGAACAACTAATGAGCATGCAGGGTGTTAAGAACGAAGAAAAGATTGAGCTAAGCAAAGAAGAGCAGGCTCGTGTTCGCGAACGCAGCTTAAAGCTGCTCGGTGAAATCATCAAGCCGGTAAAGAACAGATTGTTTATAAGCCTTGCCTTGGTTATCACTAGCCAGGCACTTAGAGTTTCAGGCCCTTGGCTTATTGCTCTAATCATTGACCGAGGTATTCCTGATGCGATGGCCGGTGATAGTTCAACTGTTATCTGGACTGTCGGCGGATATCTTGCAACATCGATTGCAGCAGGCTTTACTATTGCCTACTTCTTACGCTTTGCAGCAAGAGTCAGCCAAGACATCATGTTTGGCCTGCGCAAGAGACTTTTCCGTCACACCCAAAGACTTTCAGTTGAATTTCACGAGACATATACTTCAGGTCGAGTTATTGCTCGTCAAACTAGCGACCTAGATTCAATCAAGGAACTACTTGATTCTGGTGGAAGTGAAATGATCTCGGGTATTTTGTTCATGCTCTTTACCGCTATCGCTCTGGTAACCCTAGATGCATCATCTTTCTTGATTATGTTGGTTAGCTTTATCCCACTGTTCTTCTTGACCAGATGGTTCCAAAAGAACACCAGAATCAGCTACCGCAAGACTCGTGTTGCCTCAGCTAAGTTGATTGTTCACTTCGTTGAGTCAATGACCGGTATCCGTGCAGTAAAGGCTTTCCGTAAGGAAAAGAGAAACGAAGACACCTATAAGGACCTAGTTGAGGATTACCGTGCAGTAAACGCTAAGGTAATTCAACTGTTTGGTATTTATGATCCAGGGCTAATCATGATCGGTAACATCACAGTTGCCTTCGTGTTGCTTTGGGGTGGCTTCAGGGTCATTGAAGGTGATTTAGGTATTGGTGTTCTAATATCTTGTATTTTGTATGCCAGAAGCTTCTACGAGCCGATGGAAAACCTGGCCATGTTCTATAACTCATACCAGTCAGCTAACTCAGCTCTTGAAAAAATATCTGGTGTTCTAGAGGAAGAACCTTCAGTTCCAGAAGCAACCAACCCAACACCACTAGCTCCTCGTAAAGGACACATTCAGTTCAATACTGTTGAATTCGCCTATTCCAATGGCAAAGTGGTGCTACCTAAATTCAACATGGATATTCCAGCCGGTCAGACCATTGCTCTGGTTGGAACAACCGGTGCTGGAAAGTCAACTCTTGCAAAACTCATTGGTCGTTTCTATGACCCAAGTGCAGGAACAGTTGAACTTGATGGTGTTGACCTACGTCAACTTACTGATGATGATCTTCGCAAAGCAGTTGTCATGGTTACTCAGGAGGCTTACCTGTTTAGTGGAACTGTGGCTGAAAACATTTCCCTCGGTAAACCAGAAGCCACCATGGAAGAGATTGAAATATCAGCCAAGGCTGTTGGTGCTCACGAGTTCATCTTGAGCTTGCCTGATGGCTATAACACCGATGTGAATAAGCGTGGTGGTCGTGTTTCTTCAGGTCAGCGTCAGCTGATTTCCTTTGCTAGAGCGTTCATCGCTGACCCTACTGTCCTGATTCTGGATGAGGCCACAAGTTCACTGGATATTCCAAGCGAGCGTATGGTGCAGAAAGGTTTGCAGACTCTTCTAGCAGGGCGAACAGCCATCATTATTGCTCACAGGCTCTCAACTGTCTCTATTGCAGACCGGGTCGTGGTTATGGAGCACGGCCAGATTATCGAAGATGACGAGCCAGCAGTATTGATTGCTGGTACCGGTAAGTTTGCCAAGATGCATAAGGCTTGGCGCGACTCACTAGTTTAGGCTTTATAGGTTGTAAGAAAGAAAAGACAAGGAATCAACATGGAAAAAATCAAGGTAGTTGGCAAGGTCGTAGAGCTTGACGGCGATGAAATGACCCGCATCATTTGGCAAAACATCAAGGATTCTTTGATCTTGCCTTTTCTAGATGTTGATCTTGACTACTACGACCTATCCATTGAGCACCGCGACGCAACCGATGACCAGGTGACCATAGATGCAGCTAATGCAATCAA
The DNA here is from genome assembly GCA_026393335.1 of Rhodoluna sp. Lineage (GTDB taxonomy): Bacteria > Actinomycetota > Actinomycetes > Actinomycetales > Microbacteriaceae > Rhodoluna. The sequence goes on from JAPLAJ010000109.1 coordinate 4,822, forward strand.
GAAGCACGGTGTTGGTGTTAAATGTGCAACTATCACTCCTGATGAAGCTCGAGTAGTTGAGTTTGGTTTGAAGAAGATGTGGAAGTCTCCTAATGGAACTATCCGTAACATCTTGGATGGTGTTGTTTTCCGTGAGCCAATCATTATTACTAATGTGCCAAGACTGGTACCTGGTTGGACTAAGCCAATTATCATTGGCCGTCACGCCCATGGTGATCAATACAAGGCAACTGACTTCAAAGTGCCTGGTGCAGGACGAGTAACAATGACTTGGGCACCAGCGGATGGCTCAGAGCCAACTACTATGACTGTGGCTGATTACCCTGAGCACGGTGGGGTTGCCATGGGTATGTATAACTACATGGACTCTATTCGTGACTTTGCTCGAGCATCTTTCAACTATGGGCTTGCTCGTAATTATCCGGTATACCTATCCACTAAGAACACAATCTTGAAGGCATACGATGGTGCTTTCAAGGATGCTTTTCAGGAAGTATTTGATGCTGAATACAAAGCTAAGTTTGATGCTGCAGGCCTTACCTATGAGCACCGTCTAATCGATGACATGGTTGCAGCTGCTTTGAAGTGGGAAGGTGGCTACGTTTGGGCTTGTAAGAACTATGACGGTGACGTTCAGAGTGACACTGTTGCTCAAGGCTTTGGATCTCTTGGTCTAATGACTTCTGTGCTAACTACACCTGATGGCAAAACTGCTCTTGCAGAAGCTGCTCACGGAACAGTAACTAGACACTACCGCGATCACCAAGCAGGTAAGAAGACAAGCACTAACCCGATTGCTTCTATTTACGCATGGACTAGAGCGTTGATGCATCGTGCAGAACTTGATGGCACACCAGAAGTAGCAAAATTTGCTGAGACATTGGAAGATGTTGTTATTAAGACTGTTGAGTCAGGTCACATGACGAAGGATCTAGCTCTACTCGTTGGAAAAGAACAGGCTTACCAAACAACCGATGAGTTCATGAGCTCACTGGCCACTAACCTAAAGGCTAGATTAGCCTAGATGTTGATAAGTCAAAGAGTACTTTGACTGTGTAAAACTCCAGCAGGATTTCTGTTGGAGTTTTACTTTTATCTGCATGCAAATAAAAAACAAATCACGCCTGCCAAAAGTTTTCACTTTGGCCGGTGCTTTCTCGATAGTTCTTGGAGCGGTTGTTGTTCCAGCAGTTCAAGCTGTGGCAACCAATCCAACACCAGTTTGTAATGCCACTGGTACCAGCTGCACAGTCAGCTTCCCTTATGCCGGTGACTACTACACCTGGACACCTCCTGCAGATGTTCGCACTGTGTCAATTTCAATTGCAGGAGCACAAGGTGGTCGATCCGGTGGTAATGGTTCAAAGACCACGGCCACTTTTAGAACCGTTCCAACAACACCACTATTTATTTATGTAGGCGGACAGGGCTCATCTGGTAACGGTGCCGCTGGCGGTTATAACGGTGGTGGCGCTGCAGGTTCAGGTCACAACGATGAAGGCTCTGGTGGTGGAGCGACAGATATCAGAACTAGCACAGCGCTAGCTGATCGAATAGCTGTAGCCGGTGGTGGCGGTGGCACCGGTGGTTGGGTAGGTGGCGCTGGTGGTTCAGCTTCTGCTACAACAGCAAACCCTGGCGGTAACGGTCAAGGCCTAGGTGGTGGTGCCGGTACACCAACAGCAGGTGGAGCAGGTGGAACCTCTAACGGAACTCTGACGACCCCTGGTGCCGCTGGAGCTCTAGGAGTTGGTGGCGCTGGAGGAAGCGCTAATAACCCATCTAGTTCTGTAGCTGGTGGCGGTGGAGGTGGCGGCGGCTACTACGGCGGTGGTGGCGGTGGCGCAGACACCGAACCTTCACTCACAGACGGTGGCGGTGGCGGTGGTGGATCTAGCTTCACCAACGCAACTAGATTCCAATCAGTTGTATACACAGCTGCTTGGCAGCCAGCTAACGGCGCAGCCAGCATCACTTACAACCTAGGTCCAAGTGTGACTTCATTCACAGCACCAGCTTCACCTAGCAAAGCAGTTGCTCCGGTATTCAACATCACCTTCGGACAAAGTGTCACAGGACTTACTGCAGATGACTTCACAATTTCTGGAACAGTAACAGGGTGTTACATCTCAACTCTTAAAGGAAGCGGAGCTAACTATGCGGCCACCGTTTCCGGTTGTAGCGATGGAACTATTACGCTCACTTTAAAGGTTGATACGGTCAATGGAAATGCAATTGGTCCGGTGAGAGCTGTATCGACTACTCCAATCACTTTGGATAGAACCCTTCCTGAAATCAGCACATTAATCAAACAGCCAAGCACAAATGATTTGATTATCTACAAGGCTGTATTCACTGAATCAGTTACAGGTTTAGCAGGAGATAGCACTGACTGGTTAGTCAAAGGTACTGGTTGTGTTATCCAGTTCCTAACTGGATCTGGCACTGAATACACAATCACTATCGCTAACTGTTCTAATGGAAACCTCGCTGGCCTAGTTCTGAACCCATTATCAGTTTCTGATACTGCAGGAAATATTGGCCCAAGCCTTCCAAACCAAACGCCTGTAACCAAGATCGACACAACCGCTCCAGTGCTACGAGTTACTGACATCACGGCACCTGGCGTTGGTGGTCTACCAATCTGGGTCTTTGATAGCGAAGAACCAACTACCGGTATGGCTGCGAACAAGTTCACCTTCTCAGGAACAGCAACCAACTGTGTGATGAACTACTCAGTTCTTCGTGCAGGACTGGGCTGGCAGATTGCGCTAACTGGCTGTGGCA
>JAPLAJ010000031.1 GCA_026393335.1 Rhodoluna sp.
CTTTATGTCTGACAGTGTGATTTCCTAACTGAATACTGCCTGCTTCTAGCAATCTAGCTATCTTTTTGGAATGGGTGCGCCAAGAGTCATAACCACTTGTCACAAACAAAGTTAGGTGATGCACTCCCTTTTCAGCAATGTCTAGATAAGAAGCAACGGCAGATGCGCTGATTCCATCATCAATTGTCCAGGCAAACCTTTTGGTTTTACTGGCCGGTAGCTTTGAAATAATCTTTGATTTAGCGTCGGCTTGCTCTACACCTGGAAGCAGCAGAGCTGCAGTTGCTCCAATTAGAAACTTCTCTCTAGATATCTCCATGAGTTAAATCTACGACCATGGCAGAGATTTCTCTCAGTCAAGAGATAACGGCATAATAAACATATGGAATTTACTGGTAAAAACATCCTGGTCATTGGAGGCTCAGGTGCTTTGGGCTCAGAGCTAGTCAGGCAACTAACCGCTCAAGGGGCAAAGGTAATGGCCACAGCCAGAAACCCTGAGACTGCAGCAAAGATACCTGCAGAGGCAGCTCTGAAACTAGTCGTAGATCTAGAGATTCCAGAGAGCATCAAGACTCTCACCGACTATCTACTTGATGCCAACACCCCAATCAATGGCATCATGAATGCAGCTGGTGTGGTTGGCTTTGCCAAGGCAACTGAGACTAGCCCTGAAGATTCTGCCAAACTTATGCAGATCAATAACCTAGGACCCGCAGCGATCATCTCTGCTCTTCACCCACTACTAGTTCTAGATAAAGACACTGAATCATTTGTTGCAGCATTCACAGGTGTTGTGTCCGAGAAGGTATTCCCAGGCATGTCTTCATATACCGTCAGCAAGATGGCTCATGCCAGTTACCTAGCCACCATCACCCAAGAATTCCGCAGAGACAAGATTCAAGTAACAGATGCTAAACCTGGACACACAGAAACTGGCCTTGCCTCTAGAGCTATCTTTGGCACCGCTCCTGCCTTCCCTGAGGGTATGAGTGCAGCTCACGTGGTGAGTGTTTTACTGGCTGGAATCAAAGAAGGCAAGCCACTTATCTCCAGTACAGAGTTCTAGAGCACACAGTGTAAACACAGGTTCTAGACATACTGTATTCAGTTAGTAGGCTTAGGTTGCAAGTGAAAAGAGGTCACACCATGAGTATTTCAAGTTCAGCACTAGCAAGCTTAGTTATCGCAGGAACTGCTATCGGCGGTTCAACATTTGCTGTTATGGCAAACACAGCTCCATCTGAGAGCAACTCACCGAGCATTAGTCAGACTATTGGCACAGACCCTTCAGCAAAACTTCCTGGTGAAAGCACTGCACCTGTTGATGAGGTAGGTAACCCTATCAACATCACCCCTGTAAGCCCAACACCTGTTCCAACTCCTAAGCCAACCACACCAGTAGTTCCTCCAATTGACTTTGGTGTTAATGGTGATGATGATGAAGACGGGAACGATGATTCTTATGAAGGATCAGACGATGATGAAGACGGCGGAGATGACTACGGTCACGACGGCTATCACGGTGATGATGAAGACGAAGAAGAAGATAAAGGCTGTCTCTAATTCAATTCATAATCTAGGTATTTCCTGACTAAAACAAGGCCAGAATTCTAGCTAAACGTTGAACCTAAACTCAACAACATCTCCATCGCGCATGACATACTCTTTGCCTTCCATGCGGACTTTACCTGCTGCTTTAGCATCGTTCATTGAACCTGCTGCGATTAGATCATCGAAAGAAACGATTTCAGCTTTGATGAAACCTCTTTGGAAATCTGTGTGTATAACACCCGCGGCTTGAGGTGCTGTTGCGCCTTTCTTGATGGTCCAGGCTCTAGTTTCTTTAGGGCCTGCTGTTAGGTAGGTCTGCAGGCCTAGAGTGTTGAATCCAATTCGAGCAAGCTGGTCTAAACCAGATTCATCCTGACCAAGAGAAGATAGTAGTTCATTAGCTTCTTCAGGTGAGAGATCAATTAGCTCTGACTCAACCTTGGCATCTAGGAACACTGCTTCTGCAGGAGCTACTAGGTCAGCTAGCTGCTTACGCTTTGAAGCATCACTTAGCACTGACTCATCAACGTTGAAGACATAAAGAATAGGTTTAGCAGTTAGCAGACCTAGTTCTTTGATTGGTAGCAAATCAATAGTTGAAACTGAAAGAGGCTTACCGGCATTCAGGAACTCAAGAGCCTGGTCAACTGTGTCAAGGACAGCAGGTTCAACCTTCTTGCCCTTAACTTCCTTTTCAATTCTTACTCGCGCCTTATCGAGGGTTTCTAGATCAGCCAGAATCAACTCTGTGTTGATGGTTTCAATATCACTTGAGGCATCTACCTTGCCATCAACGTGAATAACATCAGGATCAACGAATCCTCTCACAACCTGAGCAATAGCATCAGCTTCACGGATATTAGCTAGGAACTTGTTACCAAGGCCTTCACCCAAAGATGCGCCTTTAACGATTCCAGCAATGTCAACAAAGGACACAGGAGCTGGAAGTAGCTTTTCACTTCCAAAGATCTCAGCAAGCTTTTGAAGTCTTGGGTCTGGAAGGTTGACTACACCGATGTTCGGTTCAATGGTTGCGAAGGGATAGTTCGCTGCCAACACATTGTTCTTAGTAAGTGCGTTGAAGAGAGTTGATTTGCCGACGTTTGGTAGTCCGACGATACCGATTGTTAGAGCCATTCAAGCAAGTTTACTTGGCTCAAGGCTTTGTCTCTGCCTTAGGTTAGATTGAAGCATGCCGCTAAATTTCACAGCCATCGACTTTGAGACCGCTAATGGGTCTTCGGCTAGTCCCTGTGCTGTTGGGTTGGTAAAGGTAGCCGAAGGCAAGATAGTAGATACCTTCTCCACTTTGATAAAGCCCCCTTCCCCAAATGATTGGTTTGCAACAGGGAATATAGGGGTTCATGGCATCAACCCTGAGGATGTGATTGATGCTCCTAGCTGGGATGAAGCCCTAGAGCAGATGCTTGGGTTTATAGGGATGGATGACCTGGTTGCCCATAA
>JAPLAJ010000163.1 GCA_026393335.1 Rhodoluna sp.
AATCAGGTTATACATAAGTGGCTGTGTCATCGAAGGATCATCACCTTCGTTGTGACCACGACGACGGTAACAAACAAGGTCAATGACCGCATCCTTACCAAATGTCTGACGGTAATCAAAAGCCAGCTGTGCAACTCTGAAAACTGCCTCTGGGTCATCACCGTTCACGTGGAAGATAGGAACCTGAATGCCCTTAGCAATGTCTGTTGCATAAACAGTTGAACGAGACATGTTAGGTGGAGTAGTGAAACCAACCTGGTTGTTGATCACAATGTGAACAGTTCCACCAGTTCTGTAACCTCTCAGGCTCATCATGTTTAGAGTCTCTGGAACAACACCTTGACCGGCGAATGCAGCATCACCGTGAATCAAGATAGGCAGTACTGGATTCTCATTTGGTGATTTATCGATACGGTCAAGCTTTGCTCGAACGATACCTTCAAGAACTGGATTCACTGCTTCTAGGTGAGAAGGGTTAGCTGCTAGATAAACCTTTGTGGTGTTACCTGTTGCACTTGTGAATACGCCAGAGGTACCTAGGTGATACTTCACATCTCCCGAACCTTGAACAGTCTTGGTGTCGGTGTTACCTTCAAACTCTCTGAAGACTTGACCGTAGGTCTTACCAGCGATGTTGGTAAGAACGTTTAGTCGACCACGGTGAGCCATACCAATGGCTACCTCGTCTAGTTGGTGATCAGCTGCTGCCTGCAAGATTGCATCAAGGGCAGCAATAGTTGATTCTCCACCTTCAAGACTGAAACGCTTTTGTCCTACGAACTTGGTTTGCAGGAAGGTTTCAAAGGCTTCTGCTTCGTTTAGCTTTTCAAGGATGCGAAGTTGAGCATCACGAGAAGGCTTCACATAAGGAACCTCAAGGTGATCCTGCATCCACTTACGCTCAGCTGGGTTGTGGATGTGCATGTATTCAATACCGACTGTTCGGCAGTATGAATCACGAAGAATCTTTAGAACATCTCTAACCATCATCTTTGACTTACCGCCAAAGCCTCCAGTCTTATAGGTTCTATCAAGATCCCAAAGGCTTAGCCCGTGAGTTAGAACATCTAGGTCTGGATGTGATCTTTGCTGGTATTCCAGAGGATCAATGTCAGCCATTAGGTGACCACGAACACGGTAAGCGTTTATTAGTTCTTGAACTCTAGTTTCTTTACTTCTGCTATCTGAGTCAGTAGTTTCAAAGTCAGTAGCCCAGCGAATAGGTTCGTAAGGAATACGCAGGTCAGCAAAGATTTCATCATAGAAACCACGTTCACCTAGAAGTAGTTCATTGATCTTTCTTAGGAACTCACCTGAGCCTGCACCTTGGATGACTCTGTGGTCATAGGTGGAGGTAAGAGTAATTACTTTGCTAACACCAATCTTGGCTAGGTGTTCTTCACTCATGCCCTGGAATTCAGCAGGGTAATCAAGTGCACCTGCACCAACTATGCAACCCTGACCCTTAGTAAGTCTTGGCACTGAGTGAACAGTTCCAATTCCACCTGGGTTAGTTAGAGAAACTGTTGTTCCAGCAAAATCTTCAGCAGTTAGCTTGTTATCTCTTGCACGCTTTACTAAATCTTCATAGGCGTTTAGATAAGTTGCGAAGTTAAGTCGCTGAGCCTTCTTGATGTTTGGAACTAGAAGAGCACGGGTGCCATCAGGCTTAGGAATATCAATTGCTAAACCAAAGTTGATGTTTGCAGGTGACACTGAAGAAGGTTTGCCATCAATTTCTTCATAGTAAACGTTTTGGCTTGGGAATTCTTTCAGTGCTCTCACAATGGCGTAACCAATGATGTGGGTGAAAGATACTTTGCCACCACGGGTTCTACCTAGGTGAGAGTTGATCACAATTCGGTTATCGATCAAAAGCTTTGCAGGAATTGCTCTAACGCTAGTTGCAGTTGGGATAGTTAGAGATGCGTCCATGTTGGCTGCCAGTGTCTTTGACATACCCTTTAGAACATTGATCTGATCTTCGCCGTCTTCTTCAACATCAGCAGCTTGCACTACCGGTGCTTGAGCAGGAATTGGTTGAGCCTGAGGTTCTACTCTTGTGGTCTTGGCGACAAGAGGAAGTGAGCCAGTGTTAGTAGTTACCGGTTGTGAAGTAGCTGGCTGAGAAATAATTGGGGTTACTGGAGCAGACGGTTGATTGCCCTGTTTGAGTTGGTGATAACGCTCAAGGATAGGCTGCCATTCCTTGTCGATTGAATCCGGGTTTGCTAGCCATTGGCTATACATTTCATCAACTAACCACTCGTTAGCGCCGAATTCTTGACCAGATTGTG
>JAPLAJ010000138.1 GCA_026393335.1 Rhodoluna sp.
CGAGAACATCATCAGCGTCTGCATCAATCTCAACACCGTACGGAGCTAATAGGTAAACAGATTCTGATACGCGCTTGGATTCGCCCATTAGACCTGCCTTTAGACCAGCCATGAAGTCAACAAGTCTTCTGGTGTCGGTATCACTTAGGTTATGAACGTTCACAATTACTGGAACGCCTTCTCTAAGAATTTCCGCGATAATTCCGGCATCAGCGTAAGAGGTCGGTGAGACAGTTTCAATGCTAGAAACTTCATTTCCTTTTCTTGAAGGACGAGGAGGTTTTACACGAGAAGTTGATGAGCTGCGAGCCTCTGAGATAGGAGCTTGTCGCTCTGATCCAGGCATGAGGAAATTCTTAAGACCTTGGGTAAATCCAGACACGATGTCTCCTTAAACTAAACCCCGACATCACTAGATTAAGCCCAAAAACTAACGGTTTCCCGTAATTGCTGTGCCTATTCGCAAGTGTGTCGCACCAAAACCAATGGCTGTTTCAAAATCTCCCGACATGCCTGCAGAGATGTATTTTGAGGATGCTGAGATGCTCTGCAGTTTTTCACTTGAGCTCAAAATTGTTGCGAAATCGACCGCTGGCTCGACCCCTAGGCCAGCTACCCCCATAACCCCTAGAAGTCTTATTTGGCTCACCTTGAGCACCTGCTCGGCGAATTCGAGTAGGTTCTTGAGCTCTATTCCCCCACGATTCGGGTCATCGGTGAGGTTAAGTTCAATAAAGGCATCCAATGTTGCCTCTGGTGTCTTGACTAGCTGTTTTTCAAGTTCCTTTAGTAGCGATAGCCGATCCAAAGAATGCAAGACAGAAGTATAGGTGAGCATGGACTTGACCTTATTGGTCTGAAGCTGCCCGACAAAATGCCAGGTTGGAGCAAGTTCGCCTGGAGCGAGGCTTTGGGAAACTTGGGCAGCCTTAGCGGAGGCTTCTTGATCGCGGTTTTCCCCGAATTGGTTTTCACCCAGTGCTAGAAGCTCTAAGGCCAGTTCGAAGCCATGGTTCTTTGTGACAATGACTAATTCAATTTCAGATTTAGATCGACTGGCAGCCTTAGCAGCACCATCAATTCTTTGCTGAATTGATTGAAGTCTTTCTGCCAGGTTGGATTGCAAGTTGTTACTTTATGAAATCAGGAATATCCATGCCGTCATCAAACCCTGAGTCGGTTCGCTTAATTTCGAATTCAAACTCTCTTGTCTTCTGCGGTACTTCCTCGACCTCTGGTTCAACAGCTGCGATAGGTGCAGTTCCAAACCATGAAGGAACATTTGTTACTGTTTCTTCTTCAGGCTGGCTAACTGGCTGATAGGTGCTTTCTGGAACTATTGCAATTGGACCTGAGTTAGATCCTGAGAATGAACTAGGTCTTACTGTAGGTCTAGCTGGTTGTTCATCGAATCCTGCAGCAATAACTGTCACGCGGATCTCATCGCCCATAGCGTCGTTGATAGAGCTACCGAAGTAAATGTTTGCTCCTGGGTGAACAATTTCTTGAATCAATCTAGAGGCGTCATTGATTTCAGCCAACTTCATATTTGATGCTGCTGAGAATTGAATTAGAACACCACGAGCATTGTCGATGCTGTTCTCAAGTAGTGGGTGGTTGATCGCTTGCTCAGCAGCTCGCATTGCACGGTCTTCGCCCTTAGCGGTACCAATACCCATAAGCGCAGTGCCAGCACCCTGCATTACTGCCTTCACGTCTGCGAAGTCCAAGTTCACTAAACCTGTTTCAACAATCAAGTCTGAGATTCCCTGAACACCTGCACGAAGAATTTCATCTGCCATGCTGAATGCGTTCACAAATGTTAGCTCGGTGTCGTTTAGTTCAATAAGTTTTTGGTTCGGCACAATAATCAGTGCATCAACCTCTGCTCTAAGAGCTTCGATACCTGCTTGCGCATTCTCTGCACGACGGCGTCCTTCAAAATCAAATGGGCGGCTCACAACACCAACGGTTAGTGCACCAGATTCTTTAGCAATACGAGCTACCACAGGTGCAGCACCTGTTCCAGTTCCACCACCTTCACCGGCTGCGACAAACACCATGTCAGCTCCACGAAGTACTTCTGCAATTTCTTCAACGTGATCTTCAGCAGCACGACGACCAACTTCTGGATCTGCACCAGCGCCAAGGCTTCTCGCACTCGAGCTACCAATCTCGAGCTTGACATGTGCTTCAGACTTTAGAAGGTCCTGACCATCAGTGTTGATTGCGATGAATTCAACTCCACGGAGTTGCTTCTCAATCATCTGGTTGACAGCGTTACCGCCTGCTCCACCAACACCAACTACTTTGATGACGGCTAAGAAATTGTTCAGAACTGCTTCAGACATGCTCTTCCTTCGATAAGTCATGCATTTGATTAACCCTAAACCTCCACTTGAAGGTTAAGCATTCACAACAAATGCATCTGCGCCAAAAAACTAAACCGTAAAGACCCTAAAGCCCTGCTAATCCTTAGGCGTGTCTAGGAACGTGCTATCTGATGACACTTGGGGTTAGTGGCGAAGAAACATCAAACGTTGCTGGAATTCTCGCTGGGGTTTTGAATAGCAGAACTTTCAAGACTCTAGATTTCAGAGCCGACTGTGTTGAATCTCCCCAAATGATTGTCTGCACTGCATTACCGCGAAGTCGCATGGTTACGTTATCCCTGGTCCTTGCTTGAATGTAGGCCACACGATCTAACAAGGTGCTAGGTAATGAAAGAAGAACATCTATCGCTTGTTTATAGTTTTTTGATGATTTTGGATCTCCAGTGATGATTATCGTTGGAAGTTTCTCAGCACCTGTGGCTACCCCCACTCTCACACCAGATGGGTCATATTGCTAACCAGAGAAATACTCTCGATGAGTTTGAACTTAGCTAAGTCATTGGCAACACTGGAGCCATTGATCATAGGTAGCGGAGTGCCAATGTATTTCTTGAGTGCAGCTTGAATTTGCTTCTCAGAGACTTTTTCAGTGCCAGTCACACTTATTTTGTTGATAGCCATGATGGGCGTAAACATAGTTGCCAATACCAACAGGATAAGTGCAACCAGTGCGGCCAATAGCGAGCGAATAAAGATCTTCTTAACCTGAGATTCTTTGGTAAATCTTCTAGCTTCTTTGAATCGCGCTCTTCGCGCTGACACCGTTTGTCGATTGCCCTTGAGGCTTTCTCTAATTCCACGATTCTTTTGAGGCTTAGGTAAGACAACCTTTGCTTTACTCAACTTAGCTTTAGGTTTTACTCCCTGCTTTGCATGGTTGAAGCGACTCTTTGGAGGTTGCAATTACTAGGCTCCTAGTGCC
>JAPLAJ010000048.1 GCA_026393335.1 Rhodoluna sp.
CACACTAAAGCTGAATTGGACTCAGCGATAAATGGCTATCTTGATCGCAGCGAACTAAGAGTGGACGAGACTACCCAAAGAGTTGTTAAATTCATCAGAAATCCTGGACTTCCAACACTGGTTCGCCCAATCTATAAACTTCTTTTTGCTGCAGCTGTGGTCTCCTTACGCCCAGAGCATCGCAAGATGCTTGGACTGAGAACCTTCCCTAAGTGGTTAGTTGTTCCGATTACTCGTTTTGCACTAAGAGCTCTGCAGCTCCTAATCGGCCCAGACTCACCTATTGAAGATGGTGCTCTTGCTCGATTGCGCCGACTAGAGCTCATTCAGTAACTGTTCCCAAGTGAAGCTCTCAAGTAGTTAGTCCCCTTAAGTGGGGACTACTGGGCTATTGGTTTGAGGTCCTATTTGTTGGCAGAATCGAACATATCGACAGGTTAGGACGAACTATGAATTCAGAAATTCAGAACGAACCAGCAAACGATCAGCCAGCACCGGTAAAGCCACGTGCAAGCACAGGCAAAATAGTTGCCAGAGTAATTGGCTTCTCTTGCTTGAGTACTTTGATCATTCCAATTTGGATAATCTCTCAAATCATTAGTTACAGCAACAACCTAAATGCTCAGGTAAATCCCGAGCCTGACCCATCTGTGGTCGCACTAAGCCCAATGGCAACTGAATACAAAGCTCAAGTCACCGAAAAGGCAAGCATGCTTTCAAGTTTCAATGAGCCAACTGTGGCTGCCTTCAATCGAGGTATTCCATGTCCAACTGAAGATCAATCTCCCGATTCTTGCCTGATGTTCTCAACAGATGAATTTGAAGAGAGGCAAGATGCCAAGATTTGTGCTGAAGTTTTGACTTTTGCAAAGGAACTTGGCTTTAGTCATGATTCGATACCAGGAGATACGCAAATGCAGAAACTCTCCGGCAAATCGCAAGCTCGATGTGAAACGGTAATGACTTCTTATCCTAGAAGTGTTGGTTGGGGATGGCTCTCACCTGCGTATTATTTGCAGGGGACAGCTTCTAATGGTGCGCCAATTGCCCTTCAGCTAACTGGCGGTCAAATGTCGGCTGTTGATTATTCTGAAGCTCTTCCTGAGCCGAATACTGACACTAGTAAATTAGCTGCCGAGAAGTATCAATATGATGTCATCACTTCTACAAATTACGACTTCCCAGATCCGATTGATACGATTCCTGACTACACAGACAGCAAGATTCAGTTAGCTGCACTGCTAGATACCTTCGCTTACTACAGAAGATCGAACCCGGAGTTGCCAGTTTTCAATGCTGACTTTGCCAGAAACATGATTGCTGACTACAAATTGAAGTTCAGATTTGATGGAAAGGTAGAAGCGTTAGTGGATTCTATGGGTGAAGTGCACATGGTTCACTTTGTTGATCCAGATAAGTTTGAAGCCTGTGTTTCCGTGGGAGCTAATGAGAAAGAATTTATCAAGGAATTCCCGGAGGAAATAGAACTGGGAATGGCTGAATCAGGTTTACCGGGTGGTGCTGTTGAGCTTGGTGGTGTGGGCACAAATGTTGCCTCGCTAAAAGCTAGGCCAACATTCGGTAATTATATGCTGGGATCCTGTAAGTAGTCATAGCAGCACATCTGCTAATGGAAGTAGGCTGTTACTAAGAGTTCAATTTGGACTTAGCGAACAAGGTGGTTTGCATGGTTTCAACTAATGAGAAACTTACTGCTCAGCAGATAGTCGAATCTGGGGCATGGGAGATTATTAAGTCTGCTTGTTTGACCCTAAGAGGTCACCAGGTTCAAGACGGAAGCATTCCAGAGAAATCAGTCCATAAGATTTGCTCCATTGCCGTTGCTGGAATAGCTGGATCTCTTCGAGAGCTAGCAGGTCAGATTCCTCACGACAAAGAATATCTGATGGCTTGCGCTACCGACTTTGAGGCTTGGTCTGATGGCGGATTCCGAATTCCAGATTTCTATGATTCTCTTTCCCTGTTTCATCCAGAACAAAGCAGAATAAATGCAACCCCTCATTTAGTTATCTTCCCTATGTATACCCAGAATGGTTCGACAGATCGATTTGTAGAAGCAGTAGTACTTGAAGTAATCTGGCCGGACTTTGTGGCGGAGTTGGAGGCAGGCGAGTATTCAAATGCTGCTTTCGTACCTATTCGTTTTCTAGATTTCACGCCTGGATATGTGACTAACTCGGCAGTGCTGTTTCCTGAATCAGTAGCGGTTACACCTCGGGTTCCAGAGGGTTCAAAGCCTGGCACTAAAGCATCAATGCCGGTGTTTACTTGGGGAGGAATCTTTGCTGACCGTGAAGCAGCTAGGTATAGAAAAGTTGTTGCAGCCGCAGCTGAGATCACAAGAATGGATCTTCCTCAAGGAGTTGTTGATCTTCTAGCTAATCAAGAACTAGCGGAACAGACCTATGTGATGTGGGATTTGATTCATGACAGAACTCACATGAGAGGTGATTTGCCTTTTGATCCATTCATGATTAAACAGCGAATGCCATTCTTTCTCTATGGCTTAGAGGAACTGCGCTGTGACCTAACAGCATTTAGAGAATCAGTAAAACTCTTCAGAGCAAAAGACACAGAGCCAAAGCTTCGCGAGCATGCTCAACTAGTTCAGTATGCAGTTCTATTTGACCGCATCTTTAGATTCCCACTCAGCGGAAATCGGATTAGGAATTACGATTCAGTAGCAGGGCAGATGCTCTTTGCATACTTGCACCAACATAAGGTTTTGCACTGGACTGACACTTCGCTCTCTGTTGACTGGGAGAATCTACCCGATGCGGTAGTTAGCCTTTCAGATGAGATCAATGAGCTTTACTGGAGGTCTATTGACCGACCTAAGGTAGTTCACTGGTTAGCCGCCTATGACCTAGTTTCTAGTGTCCTAGCCCCACATCCTGCTTCGAAATGGGCTAAGCGAGACATTCCGTTATCTGGGACTACTAGCGAACTAACCGATCAAGTACTGGATGATGAGTTCCCACTATCAATGTTCTATGAAGCTCTGCAGAAGAAAATGGTACCCGTGATTCAGAGCACAGTGGGGATTACCGGTAGGGCTTAGTCGTTCTAGCTTTGAGCAGCAATGAATTGTTTGGCTCTGCGCAACCTAGTGACAAGTTCTGCCTGTCGGATACCTAAATCTTGAGAGATGTCGCTCATGGTGCGCTTTTCTATTAGTACACCTCTGGCAACTGATCTGATTGCTTCAGGAAGAGCTTCAACGGCTGCCTTTAGTTGGTCTGGTGTTAGCTTGGAAAGGTCAGGTTCATCATCTTCAAAGGTGACATCTAGATCGAATTCGTTTGACATGGTTTTCTCCTATATGAACTTAGCTCGGTAACTTTGCACAACACTTCTCATTCCAATTCCACAAACACCAACAAGCTGATCGCCACGGTGATACTCAAATACACATTCACCAGTAACATCGCCAGCTACCAAGGTGACTGTATCTGATAATGACAACGAACCAAAAGCCAATAGATGAATGTCATACTGATCGCTCCAGAACGATGGCACAGGCTTGAACTGGTCTTGGAGGAGTTTTTCTAACTTCTCATCTTCGTTGAGTTGAGCAGCGATTACTGATGTTGCTCGTTTAGCAGTTTCAGTTGGGATGTTCCAGTGCTCAACTCTTCTTGGAACATCATCAAAGATTGGGTTAGCAAATCTAGCAACATCGCCGATGGCATAGACGTTAGGAATAAAGTCTCCAGAAGTGCTGATAGCCCTCATGGCACTATCGACCAGGACACCGTCGGATAGGTCGATGTTGGTACTTTCTAACCACTCGGTGTTTGAGTCAGAGCCAACTGCTTCAATCAAAACATCACACTTAATGCTGCTACCGTCATCAATCTGAACTTCTCGGATTCTTGAGTCTCCTGAAACACCTACTACTGAACGGTTTAGAAGGAAGCGAACACCTTCTGCTTCATGCCTTAACTGCATCTGTCTAGCCAGTTCAGTTCCTAGAGGTCTAAGCATTGGGTGTGCAGAGTGATGAATCACAGTCACATCACAGCCCAACCTGGCTGCTGTTGCGGCTACCTCACAACCTATAAAGCCTCCACCAACAATCACAACATCAGCACCGGGTGTAAGTTCCGCTCTGAGGTTGATGGCATCATCCAGAGTTCTTAGGGCATGTCTTCCGGCTAGATCACCGTTAGCAAGGTTTAGCCTCTTTGGCCTTAGTCCAGTTGCAATCACTAGGGCAGAGTATGGATGAACCATGCCTGAACTGTCTGTAACGGTGTTGTGTTCTTGATCTAAAGAAACAGCCCTAGTTCCTAGCACCCAGTTCACATCGGCTGTTGCAGCTCTTTCTTCAAAGGCAACTGCTTCGTGAGTAACCTCGTTGGCTAGAACTTCTTTAGATAGGGGAGGCCTGTTGTATGGCTTATGGGCTTCTTCGCCGATAACTGTGATCGGACCTAGGTAACCAAATCGTCGTAGTGATTCAGCTGTGCGCAATCCACCCATGGATGCGCCAACTATTACTACGGGATGGTTCATGTTCTATTCGACGATATGGATTGCTTGCATTGGGCAGACATCAATAGCTGCCTCAATGTTTGCTCGCTCTGAATCATCAGCCTCTGCTGTGTATTCGAGCTTGTCATCTGAGTTCAAACGAAAGATGTCTGGTGCTTCAAATACACACTGACCATAGTGCTGGCACTTAGTCATATCAACTTCGACTTTAATCATTTGCTATTCCTTCTCTACAACTGTTGACGGGTAAAGATCTTTAGATGGAGTTCTGATTCCTCTAAACTCCCAGTCGCCACCAAGGGCTGTTGAAACTACCTCTTCTGAAGATGTTGGTTGAGCACCAACATCGGTACGAATACCTGTTGGGCCTTCAACGATGTGGTTGGTAAGTTTTCCAAGTCCTTCAACTTCAACTTCAACAACATCGCCTGGTTCAACAGGTCTTGAGTTAGCTGGAGTTCCTGAGAACAGCATGTCGCCAGGTACCAAGGTGATTGTTCTTGCGATATCTGCAACTAGGTAGTGCATATCCCACTCCATGTTGTCGGTGTTATCCTCTTGCTTCACAACACCGTTGACATAGGTTCTGATGAACTTATTCCTAAAGTCCCAGTCAGTAACGAGTCCAGGGCCTACCGGAGCTAAAGTATCCGAACCTTTGACTCGAAGCATCGAACCTGCATCGGTGTCCCTAAAGTCATGAAGACCAAAATCATTACCGATGGTGTATCCAGCAATGTATTCGCCAGCTTCTTCAGGGGAGATGTTTCTACAGGTCTTACCTATAACAATTACGATTTCACCTTCATAGTTCAACCACTTCAACCCAGTTGGTCTAACGACTGCTCCATTGTGTGAGTTCAAGGCAGTGATTGGCTTGTGAAAGTAGGTAGG
>JAPLAJ010000056.1 GCA_026393335.1 Rhodoluna sp.
GAGCACGCTTGATAGCAACCCGATCACGGTGACGGTAATCCGCTGGGGTGTATTCGTTCTGTGCTGACAAGGTTGTCCCTAACTCTATAGTTTTGCTACTGGAAGCTGTTTGTAGGCTATCTTTTCAATGGTTTGCGCAAGTAGCTCATGTTCTACTGTTTTGATTCTTACATGAAGACTGTGTTCAGTATCCCCTGGTTCAATCAACACTTCGCTTTGCACAATAATCTCACCAGTATCAACACCTTCATCCACGTAGTGGATGCTCACTCCAGTCTTGCTAGCACCATTAGCCAGTGCATCTCTAACAGCGTGAGCACCTTTGAATTCAGGCAAAAGGCTTGGATGGATGTTGATTAGTTTGCCCTTGAGAGCAGAGACAAAGCTAACTGGAAGTATTTTCATGAATCCAGCAAGCACAACTAAATCTGGTTGATGATGCAAAACATTAGCTAGCAGGGTCTTTGCCCAGTCTTCTCTGGAACTAAATTGCGAAGGGTGCACAACAAAAGTGTCGACCTCATAGAGTTCAGCATGTTCTAAACCAGGAGCATCGCAGTCAGAGCCAACAGCTACGATCTTGGCCGGATAAAGTGGGTTCTCACTTTTCTGCAGTAGGGATAATAGGTTTGATCCGCTGCCTGAGATAAGTACGACAACAGATATCATTTGACTATTTTACCGCTCGCGTTTTTCCTGATTAGCTCCGAATCGGCTTCATCAGGTCTGGCACTAAAGAATGCAGCCAAGATAGCGGCAATACTGACTTCAACCAATGTGATGCCTGCCACAACCCAAGGGTTAGTCCCAATCAAACTCATTCGACCAGGGCCAATCGATCCACTTGCAAAATCAGCAAGTATCCACATTTCAACGGCTGCAACAAAGCCAATAGCGAAGCCAAGCGATAAAGCAGCTGAGGTTGTTGATGCGTAGTTGAACCTAAGTTCTGCAGTGTGTGATTTGACTAGCAGAGTGGCAAAGAAGGCAGCCAACAGCGGCACAAGAATAAACAACACACCAAAACTGCTGCTAGAAACAGGCAAAGCAGCAAGCATAGGGATAGCTGGCAGTGGGCCTAGCTCTGTTACCAAAGGACTGACCTGTGAACCATGACCGACAGCAAAGCCAACACCGGTCAACCAAGAATTACCCAAGGCAATTAGGTTAGGCATCAAAGAAAGCTGCCCTGCACTCACAGTCAAAGTTCCTAGAAAAGTTAGTTGGAGTGATTGATAGAGTTTCACAATCTCTATCCAGTTCAATGTCAACAGCACTGAAATCAAAATTGCACTAACTGCGCTCATCGCAGCTACCACAGCGGTGCCAGCACGCAGTGCTGGGCCAACAAGTGGCTTTAGAGCCCAAGGTAATCTGTCGGCAATATCTATAAAGAAATTCCTGAAGCGCTCTCGCAGATTACTAGGTTCGGAGTCTTCAAAGAGGATTGGGTTTCCAATAACCGAACCCATAATCACTAGTGCTGCAAATAGTGCGGTCGGGATAAAGACACCCTGCCATTGAATTACATAAATTGTCTTACTGACACTTGTGCTAGTCAAAAATACAGCAACAAATAAATATGCGGTTATTGCGCCAACCCAGCTAAACCCAAGAAATCTTTCCCCACTTAGTTTTCTACCCGATCTATACATAGCCCAACCTATGAGAATTGAAAACCCTAGAGGAATTAGATCGAAAAGATATGCCGGCACCTCAAGTGCACCAAGCTTGCTTGCTTTGAAGTGCAATGGCACTCCGTGAGCGCTAAGCCAGGTGCGAGAAGTATCTTGAAGGACTGTTTGAAAGGTTGAACCCTGGGTTTGCTCGAAAAGCCATACCGAAACATTCAGGACAAAGACACTCACGAAACCTAGAGCAACAACAAAAGCTGCCCCTAGTGCTCCTCTAGCAAATGCCCTTATACGCATGAACTAAAGGCTAGCGATAACACCGCGCATTAGGGCTGCAGTCTCACTAGGAGTCTTGCCGACCTTCACACCGACTTTTTCGAATGCTTCCTTCTTAGCCTGAGCAGTTCCAGCAGAACCTGAAACAATCGCTCCAGCGTGACCCATGGTCTTACCCTCAGGAGCAGTAAATCCTGCAACGTAGGCAACAACTGGCTTAGTCACGTTGTCCTTGATGTATGCAGCAGCTTTCTCTTCGCTGTCACCACCAATTTCACCGATAAGAACAATTGCCTTAGTTTCCGGATCTGCTTCGAAAGCAGCAAGCGCATCGATGTGTGTAGTTCCAATAACTGGGTCTCCACCGATACCGATAGCAGTTGAGATTCCGATGTCACGAAGTTCAAACATCATTTGGTAAGTCAAAGTACCTGACTTACTTACTAATCCGATAGGACCAGGGCCTGAGATATCTGATGGTGTAATTCCAGCATTAGATTTTCCTGGGCTGATAATACCTGGACAGTTAGGGCCAATGATTCTGGTCTTGTTGCCCTTAGAGACGCTGTATGCCCAGAAGCTAGCTGAGTCGTGAACTGGAATACCTTCAGTGATCACAACAGCAAGACCAATGCCTGCATCAATTGCTTCCATAACTGCTGACTTAGCAAAAGCAGGTGGCACAAAGATTACAGATACGTTTGCTCCTGTTGCTGCCATCGCATCAGCGACAGTACCGAACACAGGCAACATAGTTCCATCAACATCAACAGACTCTCCTGCTTTACGAGGGTTAACACCGCCAACGATGTTTGAACCACCCTTAAGCATTCTTCTGGTGTGCTTCATACCTTCAGAACCTGTCATACCTTGAACAATGATCAAGCTGTTCTTATCTAGAAAAATAGACATTTATAAATCTCTCTTTAGCGGTTAGCGAGTTCAGCGGCTTTATCAGCAGCTTCATCCATAGTGTCAACAACAGTTACCAGTGGGTGATTTGCATCAGCCAGAATCTTGCGACCTTCATTCACGTTGTTACCATCAAGGCGAACAACCAGTGGCTTAGTAGCAGAAGAACCAAGAGTAGCTAGTGCTCCAACGATTCCATTAGCAACAGCGTCACAAGCAGTGATTCCACCGAAGACGTTTACAAATACGCTCTTGACCTGTGGGTCACCAAGAATTACATCTAGACCTGCAGCCATAACTTCAGCTGAAGCTCCACCACCAATATCTAAGAAGTTAGCTGGCTTCACACCACCGTGCTTTTCACCTGAGTAAGCAACAACATCAAGTGTTGACATAACTAGTCCTGCACCGTTACCAATGATTCCAACTTCACCGTCTAATTTGACGTAGTTCAAATCTGATTCTTTAGCCTTAGCCTCAAGTGGATCTAGCTGGTCACGTTCCATTGTTTCTCTCTGGTGACGGAACTCAGCGTTATCGTCTAGAGAGACCTTGCCATCAAGAGCGATGATCTCGCCTGACTTAGAAAGAATTAGTGGGTTTACTTCAACCAGGGTTGCATCTTCTTTAACGAATACTTCGTAAAGCTTCACAAATACTGGAGCAACCTTGGCTGCGATCTCATCACTGAAACCACCTGCCTTAGCAATTTCCAAAGCCTTAGCCAAATCAATTCCTTGAATAGCATCGATAGCAATCTTCGCAAGAGCATCTGGACGCTCTTCCGCTAGCTGCTCAATTTCCATTCCACCTTCAACGCTGCAAAGAGAAAGGAATGTTCTGTTAC
>JAPLAJ010000041.1 GCA_026393335.1 Rhodoluna sp.
CGCAAACCATTGAAAAGATAGCCTACAAACAGCTTCCAGTAGCAAAACTATAGAGTTAGGGACAACCTTGTCAGCACAGAACGAATACACCCCAGCGGATTACCGTCACCGTGATCGGGTTGCTATCAAGCGTGCTCTACTTTCTGTAAGCGACAAGACTGGATTAGTTGAATTGGCAACTGCTTTATCTCAGGCAGGTGTAGCACTAGTTTCTACCGGGTCAACAGCAAGCACCATTAGATCTGCGGGCCTTGCAGTTACTGAGGTCGCTGAAGTCACTGGCTTTGCTGAAGCGTTGGATGGTCGAGTAAAGACGCTGCATCCGAAGATTCATGGTGGCCTTCTAGCCGATATGCGCCTAGTGAACCACGAGGAGCAACTGCGTGAACTGGAGATTGAACCTTTTGAATTAGTGGTTGTGAACCTATACCCATTTGTCAGCACTGTGGCATCAGGGGCTAAAGGTGATGCTGTAGTTGATCAGATTGATATCGGAGGCCCTGCGATGGTTAGGGCATCGGCTAAAAATTATGCGAATGTGGCAATCGTGGTTGATCCAAGTAAATACTCAGAGATCCTTGCAAGCCTTGAAGCCGGTGGAACTCTACTTGCTCAAAGAAGAGAACTAGCTGCACTAGCTTTCACACACACCTCAAGGTACGACACAGCTGTTGCCAGTTGGTTTGCAGATGAGGTAGAGGCTGCACTACCTAACCAAAGTAGCAAAACAGTTTTGAAGAACCCTGGCTTCCCGCAGGCAGTTGAACTAGAGGCCGATTTGCTTAGCGTTCTTCGCTACGGAGAAAACTCGCATCAAGCAGCTGCCATATATAGAAACACCAGCCCGCTAGCTGTTTCTGGTATTGCTCAAGCAAAACTACACAATGGCAAAGAGATGTCATATAACAACTATGTTGATGCTGATGCTGCGGTTAGAACTGCATACGATTTTGATGAACCAGCTGTAGCAATCATCAAGCACGCTAATCCTTGCGGAATAGCGATAGCACCTAGTGGTGCTGAAGATCCGATTGCTGCTGCCCACTCTGCGGCATTCCTCTGTGATCCTGTAAGTGCCTACGGTGGTGTGGTTGCTGCCAATAGAACTGTAACGATGGCTATGGCTTTGAACCTTATAGATGTATTCACCGAAGTGCTTATCGCTCCAGGTTTTGAACTAGAGGCACTTCGCTTACTGATTGACCGCAAGAAGAACCTGAGAATTCTAGAACTACCTAAAAACTACAGTCGTGAAACACATGAGCTAAGACAGATATCCGGTGGATTACTAGTTCAAGAAGCAGATAGTTTCCTAAACTTCTCAACTACAAATTGGAAGCTTGTAAGTGGTGCTAAACCAGATGAGAAAACTTTGGCTGATCTTACATTTGCTTGGCGTGCGGTTAGAGCAGTTAAATCCAATGCGATTTTGTTGGCTAAAGATGGCTCATCCATTGGTATCGGAATGGGTCAGGTGAACAGAGTTGATTCTTGTAAGTTGGCCGTTACTAGGGGAGACCTGCGGGTTAATGGATCGGTTGCCGCTAGCGATGCCTTCTTCCCATTTGCTGATGGACTTGAGGTATTGATTAATGCAGGAGTGAAGGCAGTGGTTCAACCTGGTGGCTCAGTTAAAGATGAAGAAGTTATTGCAGCAGCTAAGGAAGCTAAGCTCACCATGTTCTTTACCGGTGAGCGTCACTTCTATCACTAGAGATTAGAGATATCTGCTTGCTTTGCTCTTACTGCTTCGGCAGCAACCTTTAGAGCTTCAAGTTCATCAGCATCTAGTGGTGTCTCAACTATCTGCTTGATTCCACCCTTACCTAGTTTTGCTTCAACACCTAGGTAAACACCTGAGATACCAAACTCACCATCAACCCATGCACATACAGGGAAGACAGCTCCGCTATCTTCTTGCACAGCTTTAGCCATGCGAGCAACCGCTGCACTAGGTGCATAG
>JAPLAJ010000069.1 GCA_026393335.1 Rhodoluna sp.
CCAAGATAAGCCAAAGAACGACGTTGTCATCGAGAGCATCACAATCGAAACAGTTCAGGCTTAGTGTCAGATTTAACAACTAGTTGTTACAGACACCCCGATCGAGAGACCGGGGTGTCTTGTCAACGTTGTGAGAGATTTATATGTTTCGAATGCTCAACCCCAGGTGCAGTGGGTTTTCTGTGTCCTGAAGATGCCAAAGATCGTGTGAAGATTCAAAAGGCAAACTTCCAAAAGCCTGCGCTAAGTGCAGCCCCGATAACCTTCACACTAATTGGTATAAATGTTTTTGTATATGTGCTTCAGCTAATAGTTCCAGATCTGATTGATTCCCTTTTCTATGCCAACGTTGGCAGCACTTCAGAGTATGGAAGTTTAGTTAGAGTTTTCACTTCTGCTTTTGCGCACTCCGAGAGTCAGATCACACACATTCTTTTCAACATGTTCTCGCTTTATATTCTTGGATCACAAATCGAACCAATTATGGGACGTTGGCGCTTTATTACGCTCTACGTATTCTCAATTCTTGGTGGTGGCCTAGGTTACCTTATGCTTGCCACAGAATTTGGTTATGTAGTTGGAGCAAGCGGAGCTGTATTTGGTTTGATGGGTGCTTACCTAGTGTTCTTAATTGTTCTAAAGCTCAACGCAAGTCAAATGTTTCTCATCATTGGAATTAACCTAGTTTTAGGATTCCTACCTGGCATTGCTTGGGAAGCTCACGTTGGTGGATTAATTGTTGGTGCTGCAACAGGCTATGTATTTGTGTCAACAAGAAATGCTGAACGAAAGAATTTACAAATTATTGGTTTAGTTGCAATTGCAGTTCTCTTGGCTGCCCTTTGGGTTATCGGCAACGCAGGTTTGACTAACTAATTACTTCCAGCGAGTTAGAAAACCGAAACCAACCATCATTAGACCAAAGCCTACGATGATGTTTCCTGCACCAAGGTTGATTGGTGTGCCTGAACCTAGAGGGTAAAGAGTCTGGCTGATGTAGTACACCATGATCCAAACAAGACCCACAACTAGAAACGTTAGAGTCACTGGCAAGAACCAGGCAGGGTTTCCTTCTTTAGACTTTTTTGCCTTGACTGAGTCAGGCACAGCAGGCTTGGCTGGGCGCTTTAGGAGCTTAGGTGTTTTCACTTTGTTTTCAGACATTACTCAATTCTAATACGAGGGCACCCCAAGCAAGTTAGTCTTAAATCATCATGGTCAAGATACTGGTTTTAGATAACTACGACTCCTTTGTGTATACGCTCAATGGCTACCTACAGCAGCTAGGAGCAAGCACAGAGGTGCTTCGCAATGACGTGGTTTCGGAGGCTGATTTACCGCAATTGTTGGCCAAGTATGACGCAGTATTGATATCCCCTGGACCTGGCACCCCTGGTGATGCAGGCCTAAGTGTGCCAACGGTAAAGCTAGCCCTAAAAAGCGGCCAACCTATTTTTGGAGTATGTCTAGGACATCAGGCAATAGCTGAGGCTATGGGTGCCACTGTCACTAGCGCTGAAGAACTAATGCATGGCAAGACCAGCCAGGTCTTTCATGATGACTCATTGGTATACAAAGATGTACCTGAACCCTTTACAGCAACTCGATACCACTCACTAGCTGTTGTAGCCAACACAGTGCCCGACGATCTTCTTGTGACTAGCAAAACTGCAGGGGGAGTGATCATGGGTTTGCAACATAAGACACTGCCAATTTATGGAGTTCAATTCCATCCAGAGTCTGTACTCACCCAAGGCGGATATCAGATGCTAGGTAACTGGCTTGAATCTCTTGGCTTGAAAGGTGCAGCAGCTAAAGCCAAAACACTTAGCCCACTAGTAAATCTCTAGTTAGGTAAGCACTCCATAGTTAGCACAATGGTTTGCAGCTGTGGCGCAATGCCAGGTGCAATTGACTGAGCAATAACTGTTGTGCCGGCAGTGCCAAGACAAGTCACATCAAGTTGAGTTTCAACTGTGTAACCAACAGCAGGTGCTGTTAGCTGAGATTTAGCATCACTGAGCTCCAGGTTCACAATGTTAGGAACTACAACACTTCCAGTTGAAAGTACTAGGTTCACAACAGTACCCTCTGGAATCTGAGTGTTAGCAACGGGATCAGTTGACATTACAAGGTTCTTAGCGATTGTAGGTGAATCACTTTGAGTGATGGTTCCCAGAACAAGCTTTGCGTTAGTAATGGCCAAGATTGCATCTTGTTCAGTCATGCCAGCTAGATCTGGCATTAGTGAAAGTGATTTACCTGATGAAACCAAAACTGTAATAGTCGTTTTTGCACCAACTTCGGTTCCAGCTGGTGGGTCTGTAGAGATTACTGTTCCAGCATCAACTGTTTCACTTACTTGCAGTTGCTTCTCCACTAACAATTCTTGATCAGTAAGCGTTGCATATGCTTCTTCATATGTTTTACCAACAACATCAGATACAGAGATCTTTGTTCCAGTGTCGCCACCAAATGAAATCAGGGCAGCCCCACCAGCTAGTAGCCAGATAATCAAACCAACAATAAGCACCGTAGCTCCGCTACCTGCACCCCATAGCCAACCACTAGAAGGCTTATCGCCACGCACCTTGGTAACCACTGTTGTTTGCTCAGCTTCTTCAACCACACCAGAGTCAATGCCAAGTAAAGAGAAACCACTTTCTAATACCCGGGTAGGTTCAGCTGAAGTTGCTTCAACTCTGGTAACTGGGTTAGTGGCATTTTCGTTAGCTGAATCTAATAGCTCTGCAAAAGGATCACTGACAGGAATGTTCTTTGCTGTGAGATTCTGATCGTGAATGTCTTCACTGATTGGATTTAGCGGAGCAGTTGCTGGTTGCGCTCC
>JAPLAJ010000044.1 GCA_026393335.1 Rhodoluna sp.
GTCTGCTTCATAAGGCAGCAACCGGACAGTTGGCAACTGTACTTGAACCCGAATTCAGTAAAGACGTTGCAGTTACGGTCGTCTTAGCAAGCGAAGGATATCCGGTAACCAGTGCTCCTGATAGGGAGATCACGGGTCTGGTAGAAAATGACATTCACGTTGAGATAGCTCACGCTGCAACAAAAGACCTAGATGGAAAGTTGTTTGCTACAGGCGGAAGAGTATTGAGCGTTATTTCAATAGCCAAGACTTTTCATAAAGCCAGAAAGCGTGCATACAAGGCAATTGCAAATATCAACCTAGAAGGTTCTCACTACAGAACAGATATCGCTCTCAAAGTGGACGAGGGAAAAGATGACTAAAGTAATCCCTGGTTGGCACCATGTCTATAGCGGTAAGGTTCGAGACCTTTATGAATCAGATGATTCCGCTCTTTCACACCTAATCCTTGTTGTCGCTAGTGACCGCATCAGCGCTTTTGACACTGTGCTATCTCCTGAGATACCTAATAAAGGTGAATACCTAACTACTCTTACTGGTTGGTGGTTTGATCGACTAGATGTTCCTAATCACCTAAGCCATGAGGTTTCTGTTCCTGAAGAAGTATTAGGCAGAGCAATGGTTTGTAAGAAGCTAGAGATGTTTCCTATTGAATGCGTGGTCCGTGGTTACCTATCGGGTTCTGGATATAAGGACTATCTAGCAACAGGCGAGATATGTGGCAATAAGTTACCTGCTGGATTAGCTTTCGGAGATAAGTTACCTGAACCAATCTTCACCCCTGCCTTCAAAGCAGAACTCGGCGATAAAGATGAGAACATCACCTTTGAAAGAGTGGTTGAACTTATCGGAATTGAAAATGCTAATACTCTAAAGAAGCTCAGTCTCGACATATTCACTAAAGCAAGTCAGCTAGCGCACAATGCTGGACTTATCCTTGCCGATACGAAGTTTGAATTCGGTATCAACCCAGCCAATGGTGAAATCACCTTAGGTGATGAGGTGCTAACTCCTGATTCAAGTAGATACTGGTCCACTGCTGCTTGGGATGCTGGAGACCGCAAAGAGAGCTTTGATAAGCAGCAAGTTCGTAACTGGTTGGCTGCTAACTGGGATCCAAGTTCCGGAACTACCCCACCTGAGCTCCCTAAAGAGATAGTTGAGCAGACCACTGCTAAGTATTTTCAACTAATCCAACTTCTAACTTCGAAGAACTAGGCAAAGAAAAAGGAGCAACCAGTAGCGGTTGCTCCTTTACCTTTAAAAACTACTTCGCTTGCGGACCATACTTGTTGTCTGCTGCGACACCAGGTGTGCATGCTAGAACAAGGTTGTAAATAGGGATTAGTAAGAACCAGCCCGATTTGGATACGTCATGCATACGTCGAATACCAATTGCCAGAGAAGGCAATAGGTTTATAAGTGTCCAGATGTTAACGGCTGGCCCGTTCTGAGCCATTCCTGTTTCTTGGTTTATTGGCTGGCCTTCAACTGCGCTGATTGCGAATGTAACAATGACGTAGAAAAGGACGGCTAGCCAGTAGCCGCTTCTAGAAGTTCTTCCCTTGAATCCAACGTAACCTGTGTAAAAATCTGCTATTGCTTTTCCGAAATTCATTTCGCTCCTTTAGGTGAGCCTCTTGGCTCTGTATCAGAGTACCGTTCGGGAATGGTTTAGCAGCTCTACTCGCCCAAAGTTCAGCTAACGATTACATTGCCATACGAGTAGATAAACTAGACCTGTTCGCACCCGTCAAAGGTGACGCAGGCGAGCGATTCACAAGTAATTCACTAGCCCCACCGACCTTCGGGAGCGTATCTGTGCCTAAAATCATCGTTGAAGTCATGCCTAAAGCAGACCTACTAGACCCAGCCGGTAAGGCAGTTGCAAATGCACTGCAGCGCAAAGGCAATGCCGAGATCACTAATGTTCGTATCGGTAAGCGAATTGAACTTCACTATGAAGTAGCTCCAACAGAGGAACAGATAGAAGCAGCCAAGCAAATAGCTGCTGACTTTCTATCTAATGGAGTCATTGAAGATGTTGTTGCTGTAACAGTGGAGAACTAACTAGATGAAGATAGGTGTTGTTACCTTCCCCGGCACATTAGATGATCGTGATGCTCAAAGGGCTGTTCGTATCGCGGGCGGTGAAGTAGTCAAGCTTTGGCATGCGGATGCAGACTTACATTCAGTTGACGCAGTTATCTTGCCTGGTGGATTTAGTTTTGGTGATTACCTTCGTTGCGGAGCTATTGCTGCGCAAGCTCCAGTAATGGAAAGCATCATTGATGCAGCTAACGGTGGATTACCTGTTCTAGGTATTTGTAATGGTTTCCAGGTACTAGTTGAATCACATTTACTTCCTGGTGGACTTATTAGAAATGAACACCAGCACTTCATTTGTCGTGATCAGAAACTTATTGTTGAAAATATTGACACTGCATGGACCAATGGTTTCAAACTTGGTCAAGAAATCACTATTCCACTTAAGAATGGTGAAGGTGGCTACATCGCTGATGATGAGACTCTTAGAAGACTTGAAGGTGACGGACTAATCGCTTTCCGTTATAGCGAAGTAAATCCAAATGGATCAGTAAACAATATTGCAGGACTTCGTAATGAGCGAGGAAACGTTGTTGGTCTAATGCCTCACCCTGAACATGCAGTTGAACCAGGCTTTGGCCCTGACACTCCCCTTGCTATGAGAAGTGGTGTTGATGGTCTTACCTTCTTCACATCAGTTCTGAACCAGGTGGTGAACTCCTAATGGTTAAGCAGGTTTCAACAGTGGACACAACTAAGAATGCTAAGAACACTCCAGACAAGGAACAGCCTTGGAGAGAGTTAGGGCTCAAGCAAGAAGAGTATGACCGGATCAAACTAATTCTTGATAGAAGACCAACAAGTGCTGAACTAGCAATGTATTCAGTTATGTGGTCAGAGCATTGCTCATATAAGAGCTCAAAGATTTACCTTCGTCAGTTCGGTGAGAAAGTTACCGATGAGATGAAGAAGAACCTAATGGTGGGTATGGGTGAGAACGCAGGTGTAGTAGACATCGGTGAAGGTTGGGCTGTCACATTCAAAGTTGAATCACACAACCACCCAAGTTACATCGAACCTTTCCAAGGTGCAGCTACCGGTGTTGGTGGAATCGTAAGAGACATTCTGACTATGGGTGCAAGGCCTATCGCTGTGATGGATCAACTTAGATTTGGAGCGGTAGCTAACCCAGACACAGCACGAGTAGTTAACGGTGTTGTTTCAGGTATTAGCTTTTACGGTAACTGTTTAGGACTACCGAACATTGGAGGAGAGACAGTATTCGACAAGGTTTACCAGGGTAACCCTCTAGTAAACGCTCTATCCGTTGGTGCTTTACGTCACGAAGATCTGAAGCTAGCAAAAGCTTCTAACCCAGGCGATCTTGTAATTCTGTTTGGTGCAAGAACCGGTGCTGATGGTATCGGTGGTGTTTCTGTCTTAGCTTCTGAGACATTTGATGCTGATGGTCCTTCAAGAAGACCAGCTGTTCAAGTTGGAGATCCTTTTGCAGAAAAGGTACTAATTGAATGCTGTCTAGAACTATATGCAGCTCAAGTAGTTGCTGGTATTCAAGACCTAGGTGGAGCAGGTTTGTCATGTGCAACAAGTGAGCTTGCATCTAACGGTCGAGCCGGTATGCGTGTTCAACTAAAAGAAGTTCTCCTTAGAGATGAGTCACTAACTCCTGAAGAGATTCTGATGAGTGAATCACAAGAGCGCATGATGGCTATTGTTCCGAAGAAAGATCTAAAGGCCTTCACAGCCATTGTGAACAAGTATGAAGTTGAGTTCAGCGTTCTAGGTGAAGTAATCAGAGAACCAAGGCTATATATCAACTGGGGTAAAGAAGAGATTGTTAACGTTCCTCCTAGATCAGTGGCTCACGATGGCCCTGTCTACGAAAGACCAGTTGCATATCCAGCATGGCTAGATAACCTAAACAACAACTCAGTGAACCACGCTCAGCTTAGACGTGCAACAAACCCAAGCGAACTAGCTGAACAACTCATCCAAATAGTTTCTTCACCTAACCAAGCATCTAAGAGCTGGATCACTGATCAGTATGACCACTACGTAGGTGGTAATACCGCTCTTGCTATGCCTGATGATTCAGGGATGGTTCGAGTAAGTGAAGAAACAGGGCTTGGTGTCGCAATAGCAACAGATGCCAATGGTCGTTACTGCCAACTGGATCCATATAATGGTGCAAAGTTAGCTTTGGCTGAGAGCTATAGAAACGTAGCCTCATCGGGAGCGGTACCAATGGCTGTTACCAACTGCCTTAACTTTGGTTCCCCTGAGAACCCAGAAGTGATGTGGCAATTCAAGCAAGCAACAGCAGGTCTTGCTGATGGTTGTTTGGAACTAGGTATTCCTGTTACCGGAGGAAACGTATCCTTCTACAACCAAACAGGTGATGTTGCTATTTACCCAACACCAGTTGTTGGAGTACTTGGCGTTATTGATGATGTTGCTAGAAGAATTCCTTCAGGCTGGCAAGATGCAGGTAACAATATCTATCTTCTAGGAATCACAAGAGATGAACTAGATGGTTCAGTTTGGTCAGAAGTTATTCACGATCACCTAGGTGGCAAACCACCAGTAGTTGATTTAGCTGCAGAGAAGGCTCTAGCTGAATTACTTCAAGGTGCCTCTCTTCAAGGACTACTAGCTTCAACTCATGATCTATCTGAAGGTGGACTTGCTCAGACACTAGTTGAGAGCACACTCCGCTTCGGCATGGGTGCAAGGGTCTGGCTCAATGAAATAACAGAGAGAGACCAAGTAGATCTAACTGCTGCCCTCTTCTCAGAGTCAACAGCAAGGGTAATTGTTTCAGTAGGCAGAGAAGACGATGTTAAGTTCGTTGGACTTTGTGAAGCAAGAACAGTTCCAGTTCTAAGAATTGGTGTTACCGATGCATCAGGACAGCTAGAGATCCAAGATCTAGCTACCTGGAGCATTGAGGAGCTGAAGAACACTCACGGTGCTACTATTCCTGAACTATTTGGATAGGCAAGTAGTATCTTTTTCACTCGGCTCCTTTGTTCCAACCAATTGCCAAATTCAGGGTCTATATAGCTAGACATTGCTCTTATCTGGGAATCTTTCTCTTCAAGATTTATATGAAGAATCGAATGATGATGGCCGATTCTATTTCTAAACCAACGTAGATCTCCCAGCAGGCGCGAAATATGAGTTGGATTTCTTGTGTTCAACCCCACGAATCCGTCAGCAATATCAGGCCAGAGATGTCTAAATTTTTTCGAGAGTAGAAGATGCCAAAACCCAAAGGGGAGTTCTGAAATAATTTGCGATGGCTCCAGAGACTGTCCGTTACTTAGGACTTGGTTCTTTGCTTGCCTCAACTGATCTCTGGCCTTAGTGTTGGACGAGGCAAGTTCTCCAGAAGGATCAAATACCCAGTGCTGAGAACAACCAAGCTTTTGATATCTCCTTTCCAATTGGAGAGAGATTGTGTTTCGAATAGCAACTTCAAGAAATGCAAGTTGCTCCCACATAGCTGCCGAAACCCGGTTGTTCCAAACATACAAAGCTTCAGCTTTTTCTTTGTTTCCGGCTGTGCTCTCTAAGTATTTTCTCAAGCGCTCCGACGAAAACATTCTTTCCAACAATTCCCATTGGGACAGTTGCTCGTTACTCATAAATTTGTTATTCTTTCTACGAACACCCCGGAACCGTCCCTGTAGTTCGAAAGAACCGATCAAACGGCCGGGGTTCTGCATTTCTAGGAACAATCTGTCA
The DNA here is from genome assembly GCA_026393335.1 of Rhodoluna sp. Lineage (GTDB taxonomy): Bacteria > Actinomycetota > Actinomycetes > Actinomycetales > Microbacteriaceae > Rhodoluna. The sequence continues at coordinate 5,815 of JAPLAJ010000044.1, forward strand.
CACACTCGTGAGACTTGGTTCGACAGTTCGTACGACTGTGGACAAATGAAGACGAATTCACTTTGCACCTATTGAACTATGTCTAATTTTTTTGGTAAAGTTTTTCTCAGAAGGCCCCGGAACCGTCCCTGTAGTTCGAAAGAACCGATCAAACGGCCGGGGTTTCTTATTGTCTGAATGTTTACAAGGCGCTATTGTGGTCCATTACTGACAGTTTGCTGTATGGCGTGAAAGCGGTTTCTCTAACTCGACTACCCCGATAGTCTAAGTAAATGAAGATATCCCTCAAGCACGTTCTGGTCGCAGCAATTGCGGTACTAATTGGTCTTTCTGCGAACGTGCAGGCTCAGTCCGCTACCATGCCAACAGCCACTATTTCTTTCCCAACGCTACCTAGGGCAGTCTTTGGTGGGCCAGATGTTCCTCTTCAGATAACTCAGAGCGCTGGAACTACAACCGCGGAATCAAATACTCCTGCAACCTGCAGTGTCATCAACAATTCTTCAGTTCGCATACTAGCTGCCGGTATTTGTAAAATTACAGCTACCAACCCAGGAACCACCTCCCACAAACCTGCTCGTGCAGTAAATAGATCTTTCAGTATCTCTAAAGCACCTAATGTTCTTACAATTTCAGACTTTGGCTGGTTATCTATGGCCAACCCAACAGCTGATATAACAACTACCGAGACTTCTGGTGTGACACTTCTAACTTCCCTAAGCACTCGTTACTGCACTGTCTCAGGCAAAAAAGTAACCGCAATTAAAGTTGGCCCTTGTACTATTCGGGCATCAAGTCCTAGCACTGAGAATTACCTGACTGCTAAAACTGTTTCTAAAACTGTTTTGATTGGGTTAACCTCAAGCATTCTGCCACCTGTTGTCGTACCGCCAACCATTACTTATGTAGGTCCATGGACAATCAGACAAACTACCTTTAATGACACCAACTCCTTTAACAGATCAGCTGATGCCAATGCTTGGGTAGCTAACAAGTGGTACATGCCAGGGCTTCGAGCTCAAATAGCTCAGGTAGCGGTGCAGTCAACAACTAAAGTCAGCTACCTAGTAACTGACAGTCTTGGTAGACCAACCCCAAACAAAACAATCAACCTGAGCGTTGGTAAACGTCACGGTGGATCTACTGCTTCAGTGAAGGTTGGCACATTTACAACCAACGGAGTTGATAAGACTCCTCTTGATCAGATACTGGTAACTGGAACAACAGATTCCAAAGGTGTTGTAAGTTTTGACATCATCGGTCTAGACACAGTCGCTAAAGCTGGCCGATACACACAGATTGCAGCTTGGATCACTGATCTTGAAAAAGACGTCATTGACATCACAAACCTTGAATACAGTCTTCCTGCCGGTGGTTCAAGTGGCGGTGGCGGTGGCACAACCCCAGGCGAAGTTATTGGTGGCCCAACAGACAAGCAACTACTTTGGTCCGATGAATTCAACTCAGCTGCTGGTACTGGTCCAACAAGTTCTAACTGGGGACCAGATATTGGAGATGGCTGTAACACAGCTGCTGGTTGTGGCTGGGGTAATGGTGAGGCTCAGTCCTATGCTGCTTGTGCTAACAAGCAGGATGGCAATGGCTCGATGATCATCACATCTTCCACAGCTGCTGGTGACCCAAGCTGCACAAGCAACAAGACTTGGACCAGCGGTAAGTTCACCTCTTTCGGTAAGAAGCACTTCGGTTACGGTTACTTCGAAGCTCGACTAAAGATGCCA
>JAPLAJ010000116.1 GCA_026393335.1 Rhodoluna sp.
CGCACCAGGACTTAAAGATCTAGAAACCACAGTTGCTGTTGCTCACCACACAGCCCTTGCTCACGCTGAAGCTACTCGAGCACTTCGTGCGGTTAGACCAGAGATTCGTAGTGGTATTACTTTGAACATGACTAACTATCGTGTTGATGATGAGAACAACGCAGAATTACAAGAACTTCGTAACTACTGGGATTCAAATATCAACAAGTGGTGGATGGATGCGCAGCTACACGGAACCTATCCACAAAACCTAGTTGAACTTTATGGCGACAAACTCTCTAAGGTTGTAAAGCCGGGAGACATGGAAGCGCTAAAGATTGACAGCGAATTCCTTGGCATCAACTATTACTCTGATTCTTTCCTTAATACCCCAACAGCTGAACAGGTTGAAAAGAACGAGGGAACATTTGCTTTCCCAATCAACTCTGATGGAACTCCGCCAGGACCGCTAACGGACATGGGTTGGCCAATCACTCCAGCTGGACTTACCGATCTTCTAGTTCGCATCCACAAGGACTGGCCAGAGATTCAAGACATCGCTATCACTGAGAACGGTGTTGCATACGGTGATGAGCCAGATGCTAAGGGCGAAGTCAATGACGATCGTCGCGTGGACTACCTTGTGAACCACCTTGTAGCAGTGAGTGATGCTATTGAACAGGGTGTTCCCGTTAAGAGTTATTACTACTGGTCCCTCCTTGACAACTTTGAGTGGGCTGAAGGATATGCGAAACGATTTGGTATCGTTTTTGTCAATTTTGAAACATTACAGAGAATCGTGAAACTTTCTGGAACCGTTTACAGTAAGGTTATTGCGACAAACGGTAAATCACTAGAAGTCCTCGCTAAAAAGTAGAGGCAGTAAGTAAGAGGGAGGATGCAGGGATGGTTCCCGCCCAAAGACCCACTTACAGTGTTATTGCCAAAGCAGCCGGTGTTTCAGAAGCAACTGTATCCCGCGTCCTAAATGGTGACGAAAGCGTTCATCCCGATAGAGCAAAGCGTGTTCAAGACGCCGTTGACAAGCTTGGTTATCGCAAGAACAGAGTTGCCTCAGCTCTAGCATCAGGGCGCTCAGGGCTTATTGCTGTGGTTATCGATGATGATCTGTCAGTGTTCAGTGACCCTTTCTGGGGCACAGTAACCTCAGGGGTTAGCCGTATTCTTTCCGAGAATGGTCTTCACACTGTTCTCATGGTTTCTCCTGTTGGATCAGTCGATGGTGGTGTTGCTCACTACCTCAAGTCAGGTGAAGTTGATGGAGCTATCTTCTTCGTTCTGCATAGCGATGCGCTAGTGAATAACTTGAAAAAGACCGGCCTACCGATGGTTATCACTGGCACGCCTCACTCAAGTATGGACATCCCTTTTGTGGATACTGATAACTTTGGCGGGGCATATTCCGGTACCAAACATCTAATCAACCAGGGCTGTAAAAAGATAGCTTGTATCACCGGTGACATTGGAACTACCGCTGCTAAGCAACGTCTAGATGGCTACCTGCAGGCATTTAGAGAAACTGGTGGCATTCCTGCCAAAGGTTTGATTTGTGAAGGCGACTACTCGCTAGAAAGCGGAATGCATCACGCTCGCATGCTTCTAGAAACTCACCCAGATGTTGATGGAATCTTTGCTAGCAATGACCTGATGGCAGCAGGGGCAGTAACGGTCCTGCAAGATCTAGGACGTTTGGTGCCAGAAGATGTGAAGGTGGTGGGCTTCGATGATGCACTTATTGCTCAGACCACTAGGCCAGCACTTACTACCATTCGCCAGGATGTGGTGGCCTTGGGTGAAGCTGCCGGGTCCCTTATGATTGCCCAACTCAACGGCGAAGATGTAAAGCCAATAATCACACCAACAGAATTGATTATCAGAGCCAGCGCTTAGATAACGAATTGGTAACTACCCGCGAAACCGCTTTCACGAAGTCTTTGTAAAGGCTAATCTGCTAATAGGAAGTGTGTGCGCACTCCGAAGAATATTGGAGTTCCGCGCACCTGTCTAACTCCTGTTCTCCTTCGGGCACACATTCCGGCCTAGATGAAGGAAAACTAATGAGCCTAAAGATCAATAAATTTGCGGCATTTGCCTCAACTGTATTGCTATCAATCGTCGGTATCGGAGCAATCTCTGCTCCAGCCCACGCAGCTGACTGCCCTTACCCAGTTGAAGATCAGACAGCCAACGACAAGCCAGTGACTAACATTCGCTTGATCAGCCCTGTTCTTACCGATGACAACTCAATTCGTCGCTACGACTTTGAATCACAGTTCACAAATGACTGTGACTGGTTCGGTGTTGGAATGCGCTTCAACCAGGTCTATGTTCCATTTGGTCTAAACACCAACCTAACTTTCCAGGCAACCGACGCTAAAGGTGTGCCGCTTGTAGGAAAGACGATCACTCTTCGTGCCAACAAGGGCTACTCAAACTCAAACGCTGCTGTTCGCGTTAACGGCATCAAGGCACGACCAGCTCCATCTAACGCATCTGATGGCGCTAAGGTTACTGCAACATCAGATATCAATGGAATCGTGAACTTCGTAGTTCAGTCTCCAGGTGACTGTGAAGATTACGGAGGTGTGCTACCAGATGCTCCAGCTAATCCAGGAGCTGACACCCCTAACGATAAGAATGCAGATCCAACTACTGACTGCTTTAGCCAGTTCCTACCTAGCATCACAGGTGAGAAGACAGACTCTGCGGACTTCCTAGAACTGCACTACTTCAACCCAGCAGCTCTTGACTACACAGCAGCTGACTCAACCATTTCTCTTCTTGCTCCAACTCTTAGAGTTGAAGACACTGAAGCAGGAAAAGCTAACGCTATGGAAATCGATGGCAGACTAGCAACCTACGCACCTGTTGCTTCTAAGCAAGTTATTGCTTTCCAGGCAATGCAGGAAAGCGGTGGTTATGCAAGAAACCAGCCAATAACAGTTCGCATTAACCTTGCTAACTCAGGCTCAACAGCAAAAACTGCTGCTGGAATTTTTGCTAACACTGGCCGTGCAACTGCAACCAATGCCGATGCAACTAAGACATCTGAAGATCAACTAGTTCTTAATGGAACTACTGATGCCTTCGGTGTTGTTGTATTCACTTTGAACAACACAGACACAACTGCAGGTGCTAAGCCAGCAACTCCAACAACAGCGCCAGCTGCAGGTTCTAAGTACGCGAGAATCTTTGCTGGAATCACTGGCAAGTCAAACGCTGGAACTGAAGTTGAATTCCACTACTACAAGCCAGCACCACCAACAGCTATTGCTATCGCAGCTTCAGGTCGCAAGATCACTGTGACACTTACAAATGCAAAAGCTAAGAAGTCATCAATTACTATTACAGGCCTAAAGGCATCATCAGTTACACCAACTGTTGACAAGAAGGCTTATTCATACACCGTCAAGAAGGGAAAGATTACTGTCAAGGTAGTCTCAAACGGAAAGACACTTACCAAGGTATTTACTGTCAAGTAGCTTCTCCTTAGAGAATAAAAAACCGGTTACCTAATAAGTAACCGGTTTTTTATTTAAGAACTACTTAACTAAATCTCCAATAGAGTTCAGAATCTCATTTGGTCTAAACGGATACTTGTTGATCTCTGCATCATCTGCAATTCCTGTAAGAACTAGGACTGTGTGCAGACCAGCTTCGATACCAGCAACGATGTCGGTGTCCATGCGGTCACCAATCATTCCTGTGGTTTCTGAGTGAGCATTGATTTTGTTCATAGCTGATCTAAACATCATCGGGTTTGGTTTACCTACGATATATGGTTCGCGACCTGTGGCTTTTGTAATTAGAGCTGCAACAGATCCTGTTGCAGGGAGAACACCGTCAGCGCTAGGACCAGTTGCATCTGGGTTGGTAGCAATAAATCTTGCACCATTGTTAATAAGCCTGATTGCCTTGGTTAGTGAATCAAAGTTGAAGTTTCTAGATTCTCCTAGAACAACATAGTCAGGGTTCACATCAGTCATCACGTAACCGATTTCGTGCATTGCTGTAGTTAAACCTGCTTCACCTAATACATACGCTGAGCCCTTAGGTTTCTGGGATGCGATAAAGTCAGCTGTTGCCAGAGCACTGGTCCAGATGGCATCTGATGGAATGTCTAAGCCAGTGGACTTAAGTCTTGCTGAAAGGTCTCTAGGGGTATACATCGAGTTATTAGTTAGAACTAGGAACCTAAGGCCCTCTTCTCGCCACTGCTTTAATACTTCAGCAGCTCCAGGTAGGGCATGTCCTTCGTGCACAAGCACGCCGTCCATGTCAGTTAACCAACACTCTATTTTTCTTCGTTCAGCCATGGTTCTACTTTACCTTTAGCAAAGTTAGGCTTGAGTAGATGTCAGATAAAGAGCAACCAAACAATCCAAGCCATGAGCTCAGCACATGGGGCGTAGGCCCATGGCTAGGTGACCTACCAGAGGGCTATGACCACCCTGATTCCATCTATGACCCTGAGTTATTGGCAAATGGGGACACCCGTAATGTGGTGGATAAGTATAGGTATTGGAAGATGGAAGCCATTGTGGCTGACCTAGACACCAAACGTCACCCTTTCCACGTAGCCATCGAGAACTGGCAACATGATCTAAACATCGGCTCAATAGTCCGCAATGCCAATGCCTTCTTAGCTCAAGAAGTACACATCATCGGCAATAAGCGTTGGAATAGACGTGGAGCCATGGTTACTGACCGCTACCAACACATCAGACACCATGAAACAGTTGAAGAGTTCCTAACCTGGGCTAGACAAGAGAACCTACCAATCATCGCCATAGACAACGTCCCGGGTTGCAAGAAGATCGAGACCTATAAACTCCCTGAATCTTGCGTATTCCTATTTGGTCAAGAAGGACCAGGCCTTAGTGACCAAGCCATTGAGGCAAGCGATGTAGTCCTTGAGATAACCCAGTTCGGCTCCACAAGATCCATCAACGCCTCTGCTGCAGCAGCTATAACCATGCACGCATGGGTTCAGCAACACGTCTTCGGCTAAACTTGAGGGGTGCTCTAAGGGCACAGAATCTTGACACTGCAAACTGAAATGAGATTGCCATGCCTGCTTTTGTGATTGTAGGAGCCCAGTGGGGCGATGAAGGCAAGGGTAAAGCTACAGACCTGTTGGCTGAGCATATTCAATATGTTGTGAAGTTTAATGGTGGTAACAACGCAGGTCACACCGTAGTTATTGGCAATGAAAAATATGCACTGCATCTACTACCTTCAGGAATCTTAACTCCAGGTGTTATTCCTGTTATCTCTAACGGTGTTGTTATTGATCTGCACGTTTTGTTTGAAGAGCTTGATGCATTGAATGCTAGAGGTATCGACACTAGTCGTTTGCGCATTTCAGCTAACGCACATGTCATTACTCCCTATCACGTATCTCTAGATAAGACTGCTGAACGATTCTTAGGTAAGAGGGCTATCGGTACTACTGGTCGAGGTATTGGCCCAACATATGCTGACAAGATCAATCGTGTCGGTATTCGTATTCAAGACTTGTTCGACGAATCAATTCTTCGTCAAAAAGTTGAAGCTGCCTTGGTTCAGAAGAACCAGCTATTAACTAAGGTTTACAACCGTTCTGCAATCCGAGTAGAAGAAATTGTTAGCGAACTTCTTTCCTACACAGATCGCCTTCGTCCAATGGTTGCTGACACTGCTCTTGAATTGCACCAAGCAATCGAAGCAGGGAAGAACGTACTGTTCGAAGGTGGACAGGCAACAATGCTTGATGTTGATCACGGAACATATCCGTTCGTGACTTCATCAAATGCTACTGCTGGTGGAGCTGCAACAGGATCTGGAATTGGTCCTGGACTATTTCAAAACGTAATTGGAATTGTTAAGGCATACACAACTCGTGTTGGAGCAGGTCCTTTCCCTACAGAACTCTTTGACGAGTGGGGCGAGTTACTTCGTAAGACAGGTCACGAGTATGGCACTACAACGGGTCGTCCACGTCGCTGTGGTTGGTATGACGCTCCGATTGCTAGATACGCAGCTCGCATCAACGGGCTTACAGACTTTGTATTGACCAAGCTAGATGTTCTAACTGGAATCAAGGAGATTCCTGTTTGTGTGGCTTACGAAGTTGATGGCAAGAGAGTGGAAGAAGTTCCTGTTTCACAATCTGATTTCCACCACGCAATTCCAATCTATGAAATGTTCCCTGGTTGGGATGAGGACATCACTGGTTGCAGGAAGTTTGAAGATCTTCCTAAGAATGCTCAGGATTACGTGAGAGCTCTAGAGAAGATGAGCAACTGCAGAATCTCAGCTATCGGTGTTGGTCCTGCTCGCGATGCGACTATCGTGTTGCACGACATGCTTGGCTAAGCCTTACAGGTCATATCCCCTGGAACGATATCGTTCACAAAGAAATCAATCAGCACATCATTCAAGCAAGGTATGTCATAACCAGCTGCTGGGCCATGTGTTGATGACTCAACTGAAATCAGTGGTGACTTCAATAGCTTGGCTGTGTCCTTAGAGAACTGATATGGAGTAACAGCTTCATAGATAGATCCAACAATCAACAACTTCTTGCCTGAATTATTTTCTCTAATCAGTGGAGTTGTTGGCGGGTCAGGAATTGAATCATCTTCATTGGCAATGCTCACCCAATCAACTCCTAGTGATTCACCGTAGTACTGATAGCCACTGGAATCTAGATTGAGTGCATAAAGTTTCGGTGCAACAGCCTTCATTTGCTTGGCCATCTTCTTTTGGTCTTCGATACTCAATTCTTCTGGTGAGTAATCCATGGAATTCACAATTGTCATAATTTCGAATGAGTTTGTTCGCTTCAGCTTCTTTGCTGATAGTGAAGATCCTTTTAGAGATTCTGGGTCATAGCCATCCATGCGTAATGCATAGAATTCAAAAGCCCAGTTAGAGCGATAGTCGATAGCTTCCTTAATCGCCTTCGCAAACTCCTCTTTGGCATCTTGCTCAGGGAAGTAGTTCAGGGCAAGAATTCCTCGGCTAAGAAGAGATTCGGAACTTACCATCAGGCTAGGTTCTGTATCGCTAGGCACCAAACCGGCATAACCAATAAGTTCATCATCATCAGCCATTTGCTTCACATATAGAAGGTCTTGCCAAGCCTCAGCGCTAGTCTTGCCTTCCTGCTCTGCGTAGTAGTCGAGGTAGGAGTTAAGTTTGGTTTCCATAGCCTTGTAGTTCTCAACAGCTGATTTGATTGGGTCTTCATCGACTGTGGTTGGGCTATCTAGAACAATCTTTCCGACATTCTCTGGATACTTTGAAACATAAAGACCAGCAATGGTTGTTCCGTAGGATGTTCCAATAAAGTTAAGCGGCTCATCTCCCGTTATTACTTGTCTCATCACATCAAGGTCATCAACAACATTAGAAGTTGAAAGAGTCCACCAAAGCGGGTTTCTATCCACACAGTCGTTGTAGTACTCATCTGAGAGCGGGATGCTTGCCTGGTATTCTTCAAAGTTTGAAGGAGAAGCTTCTCCCTCGAAGTATGTTCTGTAATCAAGTTCATCAGAACATTTAATCTCTGATCCATCGGTGAATTGAGAAGCACCCACACCTCTAGGGTCAAAGCCGACAATGTCAAAGTGTTTTACTAAACCGTTTGGGAAATTAGACCACTGAAGCTGCTCGATACCAGAACCACCCGGGCCACCAGGGTTGATGAATAAAGTTCCTTGATAATCGCTTTCTGCTGCTTTGCTGATTCGCATAAGAGCGATTCCAAATTCCTTGTTTTCAGCTGAAGATGTTTCATAGTTTGCTGGAACTAGAACAGTTGAGCAATCCGGTGTGACGCTTTTGAAGAGAGAGCTCTGCTGATCTACTTCAACGAGAAGGTCTTCTGGGCACTCAGTCCAACTTACTTCTTGATTAAGGTATTGATCTAGCGACTTGGAAGTTTCCGCAGGTGAGCAAGCACTTAGAGAAACGCTCAAGAGGATTAGAGCTACAGAAGTTGGTATAAATCTTTTCATTGTGCTTCTCCCTATAGAAACAAACTAGTTGGTACCTAACTTACAGCCTATTGCTCGCCCTCTTCTTCGTAGTATTCGGCATTTCCCTCATAATACATAGCTGCAGCATTTTCAATCTCTGGATCAACCTCTTCAACAGGTAAGGCCACAGGAGCAACTACTGGCTTATCTCTGTTCTGAAATGGCAGGCGGTTAGGTTGATGATGGTGAACGATATCATCTTCTAGTATCTGATCACCACCGAAAGCTGAGTTGCGCCTCATGGTTCTTTCAGGATCTTTGAGAACTGACTGTTTCCTTCCTTGACGCAAACCTAAAACCAGTGCAGCGACAAAAATGAAAACTATTACCCAAAAGACTGCAGGGTATTGAATGAGGAAACCTAGACCTAGTGCAACGGCAAAGACTCCAAAGAATCCCAGTAGTAGTGACTTCATTTATTACCATCCTCTTCGTTTGAGATAGTTCCAGATAAGCACAATTGGCAATCCTGCCAACATAACAAAAAGCAAAGGTGGAAAGGCAAAAGCGTAGATCAGGGTAACAATCCAGGCGAAGCCCCAAAAACAACCCTTCAACAAACCACCCATGTTGCCCCTAACTGTTAGTTGCTTCAAACATTAGCCGAGACCTAGGACAATTGAGACATGCAAGATTTCGATGACTCCCAGGAAGACCAGGTCAGGCTCAACCCTCCTGCCGGTAGACCTAGCTTGGTTGGTGTCTTGTATTACCCAGATATCTTGGACCTTAGATATGCAGGCTATGAGCTAGAACGCTTTGAAGGTCTGCTCCTAGCCATGGATTCAGCCACATTCAGAAGAGCTTTAGCTATTACTAGCATGCTGCACAGATCTGACGCTTCACCTATATGGAATGCTAAGCGGGCATATCAAGTTGAACTGCTAGTGCTAGATACTTTGCATGAATATGGCCTACATCAGGTTCCTCAACTGCTTAGAAGAATTCTTGGCAGAGTGTTTGAGGATGAGACACAAAACTCCCTAACCATTGACCTCGTCACGGTTTTCTATTGGGCCTGCCTTGCCCAGGTAGCCGACGACTATGTCTGGAGAGAGCCAAGGCTTGCTGAGTGGTCTGAGTACCTTAGCTATCCGATTAGAACAGTTTTTGGATTATCAGAACTATTTCGCGTGAGCGATTTGAGCTAATCAATCTCGTCTTTATCTGCTTCCATCGCAAGCGGGCTGTAAAGCATCGCAGGTTTACCAGCCCTACTCTTATCAGTCTTACCGGTTTGAAGTAGGAAGGCATCATCAGACATCATCTGCCTTCTGAAGAGATCTTTCTGAATACGTTCCCCTCTGCATACTTCTGTAAAGTCATGGAGCTCACTCAATCTAAACTCCCCACCCAATGGGTTGTTGCCTAGGTAGCGGAATGGGTCTACGCGGCCATCGAAGGCATGCCTTAGCTTTCGCCAAGCGAAGAAGACCATTTCATCATGATCTAACCCAAGAATTTGGCCTTCTGGTAAGTCTTTGCTCAAAGTCTTTACGTGACCTCTAAATGAACTAGGTGAAGGCATACTCCTATTACCGAAGCGGCAGACACCGTCGAATCCTTCGAGAGGACCCATATCTTGCTCAAACTTCTCCATGTATGGGATCGAATTGACTAGTTCAAGCCCTACTTGCTCACGACCACCTAGATACTTCCTGAGCATATTGAACTCAACCATTGCCCAGTATGCAAAGGAAATAACCCTTCCATTCGGGTCTCTATCAATAGCGTCAAAGGTCTTTACTTCCCACAGTCGCTTGCGAAGGATTAGCCCAAGCTGTTCTTCTACGATTCTTCGGGAAGATTTGAGCAGCGTTTCATGTTGATATAAGTGTCCACCTGGTAAAACTCTTCGGCCCTTTAGCTGCGGGTAAACCTTTTCGTTAGCGGGAACAGTTACAACGAAAAGAGCGTAGCCGGAACGGGGCCTCTCAGCGTAATTGCCAAGAGAGAGAAGGGAATCATCCCAGAGACTGTCAGACAAATTCTGGGTGTCCACCACCGTGAATAGCACCAGATCCACGGAGCTTGAGGTCACAATGTCGGGGGTCATGTTCATACTTCATCTTATACATGAATTATTTTGATTTATTTACTCCAACTCGGGAATAATTAGAGCAACTATGATGTTATATCTAGTGTAGGGAAAAACCCACAGAAAGCGAAGACATGATCCAACTAAGAAAAGAACACGACAAGTGCCAGCAGGGCAAGCCAACACAGCTTGGCATCATGCTGGAAATCACAGCACCGGCTGCCCCAGTGGTAGCAGCAACACAGCACAAGACCAAATCATTGGTCTTCGTAGTTGACAGATCTGGTTCTATGGCCGGGAACCGTCTAGAAGTAGTTCTCAACACAATCGCGGAAACCCTTCCTAGATTGCACCCTGAAGACTACATTGCCGTTGTCAGCTTTGACGACCAGGCAATTGTCAACGTAGCTCTAAACCAGGTGAAGAATCACAACATGGCTGAGGTCATCAAGAGCGTTAGAAACATCAACGCTGGAGGCAGCACCAACCTTGAAGCTGGTTACCGCCTTGGACTAGAGCAGGCGAAAGCAGCTCCAGAAGGAATCGAAACAACCATCATCTTGCTAAGCGATGGCCAGGCTAATCAGGGAAACGTTGATCCTGTTGCACTTGGTCAACTAGCTACCCAAGCAACTGAGCACCTAGTTATCACAACAACTATGGGAATCGGTGGCGGTTACGACGAGAACATCCTGAGCGCTATGGCAGAAGGTGGCAATGGAAACCACATTGCTGCGATCAAGCAAGGCGAAGCTCTTGATGGTCTGCAAGCTGAAATCGATGGCTTGCTTCTAAAGACAATGCTCGATGTTCACTTCGATATCACTATCGGACCGGACTTCTCTGGCAAGAAGGCAGACATTGTTGCTGGACGAAGAATGAAGAAGTGGAAGAAATCCCACGGACATGTTTCTACTCTCTTAGGCGATCTTGCTGGCGGCGAGCAGAGGAACGTAGTCTTCGATCTAACTCTTGATGGTCACGACATGGCAGAGCCCGGTCTGAAGCAAGGCGTGAAGGTCGACTGGGAATACATCGATGCGACCACCGGCAAGAAGGTTTCAAACTCAGAAACATTCGAGGTTGAGCTTGTGCCGGCTGATAAGTGGATCGAGCCTGAGCGCGATGCAGATATCGTTGGTGAGCTGAAGATGGTTCGCATGCAGAAGATCTATGACGATGCCCAAGAACTATTCATGCAAGGTAAGCATGATGAAGCTAACGCTCTTCTTGAAGCTGCTGGAAAAGATCTTCAAGACTTCATGGCTAACAACTTCCTAAGTGACAGAACATCACTTCGTATGCGATCAAACAGGGATCTCTTTATGCAAAGCGCTATGGAACCTGACCTTAACCTCAAGATGAAAATGTTGAAGGAAGAGAAGCTTCGCATGATGCGCGATCGCAGGAACTTTAGAGATAAGGACGGTAACTAAATATGTGGATATTTACTGATACAGGATTTATCTCAGCAGTTCGTAAGCCAGAGCACCCAGGGGTAGTCACAGTGCGTTCGAGAGACAGAGAGTCTCTCGAACTACTGGCTGCCAAAGCTCAGGTCGAGATCAAAAGATCACCACACGGCGATTACCCATACAGAGTTTTCGTTGGTGATGGTCCTTTCATCGAATGGTTCTTAGATCGCGGTAGTGAACTTAGCTACTCGAACTTCAAGAATCGCGTTGTTCAGACCAGAGGCAAGAAGTTTGCATCTGCACTGAACCAAGTGTGGTCAGCAATGCTTTCTGTAGAAGATGATGAGGCTCGCAGCCCGTTACTAGATACAGATGGTAATTCAATCTCACACTCTGATGCGCAACCTCATACTTCTCACAAGAAGCACTTGACTAAGGTTCCAGCTGACCTAGCCGATTTATCAGAAGAAGAGCAGATTGCCTGGGCAGAAAAAGCTGCTGAAGATCTTCGAGCAAGAGTGTTCGAGTCAGAGGCTAAGGAAGTCAACTGGTCGGAAGAAGAGAAGAGCTAGTGGGCGATGAAGAAAAGAAGCCGGTGGTTTATGAAATCAACGCTGAGAAGTGGAAAGCCATGACACCAGCTCAAAGGCTTGAGCATGTGAACAGACTGCACAAGCAAATGGTAGAAGCAATGCAAGAAGAAGAGGATTCATCCCAACAAACAGAGGAATAAAAATGGAAACAACTAGACAGAACTTATTCGTTGTATACAGCGACCTGTACCTAAATTGGTTACTTGGCAGAGGAGACGGATCTCACGTCACCAACCCTAAGAGAGCTAAGTTAGCGCTTGAAAAGCTCATTGCATCTCTTGGCGACAAGACCGAAGTAGTTCATCCAGTTGATCCAACCAAGAAGAAATCTGACGAAGCAGCTCTAGCGGCTACCCACGACGCCTCATACATTAAGAGCGTTATGAGTGGGGATTGCTCTGAATGGGACAACCTGAGACCAATCATGGGCAGAACTGCTTTCCAAATGTTCCAGGGAACAATACGTGCAGTCGAGATCATTCTCTCCGGCAAGGGCAAGGTTGTCTTTAATCCTCAAGGAGCAAAGCATCACGCTCAGTATGCCAGGGCAGATGGGTTCTGTGTCTTCAACGATATGGCCTACGCAGCTATGGCGTTGAAAGCAGCTGGTCTAAAGGTTCTATACCTGGACTGGGACATCCACGCAGGTGATGGAGTTGCCGAGATGCTAGTAGGTTCTGGCATTCCTAGAATCTCTATTCATAATGGCAGCATCTTTCCTCGCGGCTACAAATTCCAAACCACATTCGGTGCCATTCACGATGAAGCAGATCACTGCTACAACTTCTGTGTCAGACATGGAGATGGCGATGAAGTGTTCATGGACTTCATCGATGAGGCTAAAGAAATCATCGAAAACTACAAGCCGGATGTAATTTTGCTTGCAGCTGGAGCTGATGGTCACACCGGAGCAAATGGCCTTGGTGTTGACTCAAAGTACACATCAGTTGGTTTCAAGTATGCAGCTGAGATGGTTGCAGAGATGGCCATCAAGCACGCAGATGGTCGCGTAATCATCGGTGGCGCTGGTGGCTACCAACCTTTGAAGGAAACTCCAGAGACCTGGGCTCTTGTTGTTGAAACAATCTA
>JAPLAJ010000032.1 GCA_026393335.1 Rhodoluna sp.
ACCTTCACGAGATGATCCACCACGGCTGTCACCGAAGTCCAAAGAGCTAGCAGCTGGTGCTGGAGCAATTGGGCCTGCGATTTCAGCAAGGATAGGGCTGTCTTGTCTAACATCCATATAGATTGCATCGCGCTCTGCACGGCGAAGAAGATCTTCAACCTTGCGTCTGCGTGAACGAGGAACCAAAGTAATAACAGTTCCAGTCTTACCAGCACGACCAGTACGGCCTGAACGGTGAAGGTAGGTCTTGTATTCCTCTGGTGGATCAACCTGGATAACCATTGCAATGTCATCAACGTGGATACCTCGAGCAGCAACGTCAGTTGCAACTAGAACACGAACTTCTCCAGACATGAATCTCTGAAGGTTACGGTTTCTCTGGTTCTGGTTTAGATCTCCGTGCAAACGAGCAGCTGGAACACCAGCACTTGTTAGAGATTCACTCAGACGCTCTGCAGTCATCTTGGTACGAGTGAAGATAATTGCCTTACCCTCACCCTGAACTAGACGAAGCAAGATTGGGCTTCGAGCATCGGTTTCAGCAAACATAACTCGGTGAATGATGTCTGATGTTTCTTCAGTTTCGTTAGGAACTTCATAAACATAAGGGTTAGGCAGGAACTGCTTAACTAGAGCATCAATCTCACGGTCCAAAGTTGCTGAGAACAGCATCTTCTGTGAGTCACCTGTAGCTGCTGTGATTCTCTTCACTGGCTCAATGAAACCTAGATCACACATGTGGTCTGCTTCATCGATAACCAGAGTCTCAACATCACGAAGATCAACAATCTTCTGAGCCATTAGATCTTCTAGACGACCAGGGGTTGCAACGAGAATGTCAACACCACGAGCCATAGCAATCTCTTGTCTACGCTGAGGCATACCACCGTAGATGCAGGTTGTGTAGAAACCAACTGCGCGAGCTAGCTGAGAAAGAGTTCTATCAATCTGGTCAGCTAGTTCACGAGTAGGAGCCACAATCAGTGCACGAGGACGGTTTGGTTTACGAGGTTGTGAACCACCAGCAACAAGCTTGGTAATAAGAGGAACAGCAAAAGCAATTGTCTTACCAGAGCCTGTCTTACCTCTACCCAATACATCTCTACCTGAGATAGCAGCAGGAATAGTTGCCTGCTGGATTGGGAAAGGAGAGATAGCACCCATCTGAACAAGAGTTTCTAGAAGGCGTGGGTGTAGACCCATCTCTTCCCACTCTGCTGAGATAACTGCATCTGCCTGGTCAACTGACTGAAGCTTCTCTAGAACAACATCTTCAAAGAAAGCCTTCTTGTTAGGAGACTTGTCTCTTGCACCATCGAATGAACGCTGACGGTTGTCATCTCTTTCCATACGATCTGATCTACGAGGATCTCTTGAACCTCTGTCGTCACGAGCTGGACGAGAATCGCTCCACTCACGACGAGGTGCACGATCATCACGAGCTGGTCTTTCAGGAGTCCACTCACGACGAGGAGCACGATCATCACGAGCAGGTCTTTCTGGAGTCCACTCTCTACGAGGTGCTCTGTCATCACGACGAGGAGCACGGTCATCGCGCTGAGGTCTCTCAGGAGTCCACTCACGACGAGGAGCACGATCATCACGAGCAGGACGCTCTGGAGTCCACTCTCTTCGAGGTGCTCTGTCATCACGAGCCGGTCTTTCAGGAGTCCACTCTCTACGAGGTGATCTTGAGTCTGATCCTGCACGAGAAGCGTTGCCTCCTGTACGAGCGTTACGGCCAGCAAATGATTCTCTTGAACCAGATGGGCTCCATTCAGGACGAGAGTCAGCACTTCGTGCTGGACGATCGTTACGCTGTTCACGGATTGGACGAGAGTCTCTAGCCGGTCTGTCGTTTCTGACTTCTCTTAGTGGACGAGCGTTATCTTCACGATAATCTCTCTTGTCTCTGCCTCCTGCAACCGGAGCTGCTGAGGTGTGACGTGGCTTACGAGCAGCCGGGACAGCGCTAGCTGCACCTTTACGATGGGTAGTTTTAGCCGCGGTTGCTCTAGGCGCGCGCGAATTAGTGCCGTTTTTAGGCATGTTTATATTCCTTTATAGTGTGTGGCCTTCGTAGGAGTAGTACTTAGGCGCATGGACTAGTCGAACTGCGCTGACCCACACACGAGAGGAACATCTGCAACACGGCAGATTCTCACAAATAGGAAGACTGGCACATTTATCTTGTTCAGACCAAAGGTTCGAACTATGTGCTGCAAACGACTACTGTCAGGAAACCCTGACCTACTAACCCTAACGGAAAGGTAACGTTTTGCCTATAGGCAATATTTGATATTGCGAGACTGAGGTCAAATGTTCTTGGCCCTACTCTTGATCTTCTATCAAAGAAAGTAAAAGTTGATACTCACTGAGTTTTGCGTTGAAAGCGTCTGTATGAGGCGTGGCTTTGGCCCCAAAATAAGCTATTTGTTCTGGATCTTCATAACTTACGGCGACAATTAGGGCTTTTAATGCCTCCTGCGCTTGGAAGATGGCTTCTAAATATGTCTTATGCGCGTGTTTGAGCTCATCTGTTCCAGGAGTTATGGCCTCCGCTCGCTTTTGGATGGAGCCAAGTTCTGTGAGTAAGTCTGGGAACACTACTTGCCATGTTGAAACTGAATAATTGGAGGTTTCGGCAAACTTTCCTTGCCAGACAACAAATTCTTCCATGACAGGAACCATCGCATTTTCATAGTTGACTTTAGCTTTTTTGTCAGTGAAATTAAAAACTCCAGAAGCAAACATTCCGGTTATCACTGCCACTACTAAGATTGCTGCGGCAATTAATATGGACTTCGGCCCGAACAATGTTTTCTTCGAACTTGGGTTTTCGCTTGATTCCTCTGCGATTAATTCATCAGACAATGTTTGTCTCCTAGTTGTATTCATTTAGGAACAAACTACCCCCCCCCCGAGGTTTGTCAAATAACTAAATCAACCCTCTTAGCGTCAACTCAGCGTGCAAGTCCGCATCACTTGGCTCAACCAGGTGCTTTCCATCAGCGAAGAGGATTACTGGGATGTTGGTTCTACCGGAGATTTCTCTAGCTTCTTCAGTGAATTCGGCTGATTGCTCAACATCCTTCTTCTCATAGTGAACGCCTAGGGTGTTCAAAAGCTTTTCAGATCTTCTGCAGTCGCCGCACCAGTCAGCACCGTAAACAATAACTTCACTCATCTTTTACCTCATCCTTATTGAATCTGGAATAAATAACTCTTCACCATCAAAGGTAATACCAGTTAGGTCTTTGACCACTATATCTGCCTGGGACTTCACAGCCTTTTTACCGACACCTATTACTAGACCCACTCCGGCTTCAATAGCTGAGATAACACCAGCTTCAGCATCTTCGAAGACCACACAGTCGGCAGGTTCAAACCCTAGGTTTTTAGCTCCTAGTAAATAAGGATCTGGATGAGGTTTACCCTGTTTTACATCATCACCGGTAACCAATTCTTTAGGGATAACTAGACCAGCAGCTTCTAATCTTGCTCTACCTAGATTTGGATTAGCTGATGTGCAGATGGTCCAGATACCAGGCCTTAGAGAAGCAAGTAGTTCTTGAGCTCCTGCCATAGCAATAGTTAGATGTGCTGTGTCTTGCTCTAAAGCATTGATTCGATCATTGGCAACACTAAACAGCTCAGCACTAACAAGTTCACGAACCATGTCCTCTGCTCTACGCCCTGCGTTATTAGCTTTGTCTAAGTCATAACCAGGAGAGAATTCTGTAGCCCAAACATCCCAAGCAGCTTTAGCCGCTTGGTGAGAATCAACTAAAACACCATCATTATCAAACAACAGTGCTGAGCAAGAGAACTTCATAAACTAAAGGTTACCTTGTGACGATATTGTTACGTACTTGCTGGGTCTACCCCGAGTGGAGACGCTATTCTCAAGGTAGCGGGGGCACAAAGGTCCTCCAAAGAGGAGGAACTGTGAGTGCTGAGATTTCGGAACCTAACCAGAGAAAAAGTCGATTCTCTTTTTATGTAGGTTTGTTTAACTTACTCCTCGGCGTTGGGTTGTTTGCAAGTCCCTGGGTTTTATTGCTATTCAAGGACTTTCTTCCCTACGAAAGCCCTTTGGTCTTTGGCGGAGGCGGGATAATAGTCGCTTTTGTGACCTGGCCTCTTTCAATACTCTTCTCAGTGACGGGAATCATCATGATGCTTGTTGCCAAGTTTTCACGCAAATCGGCAAGGCCTGAAGGATCTCCACTGACCGGTAAGAACAAGGCGGCATTAGTGTTCTCCGGGTTATTTCTTTTCATTGCTTTGCAACACATTGTTGCTCTTGCAGGATTTTGATAATTTTTATAGCTGGATCGTAGCCAGTAAATAACACACAAAGAAAGAGGTATCCATGAGTGTCAACGGCGGTGAAACAAGCCCTAGATTCAGATTAGTGATGAGAGTAATCGGAATTGCTGTGGCGCTAATTCCAGCAATTGTCTTGATGGTAGCTCCAGCACCAATAGGGTTCAGCGGAGATTACGTCGGTCCAAAGGGAATGGCATTTCTATTTTTCATACTCTCAGTACCTGCTGGACTATTCATCATTAACTTCGGCAAAAATCCAACCCGCACCAAAAGGATATTGCTTATAGTCGTCGGGATCTGGGCAGGCCTTAGTGCACTAGCGCTGATAGGTGATGTTTTTAATCGCCTAATCCATGGAACGCTTTAGAAACCTTAAGCTAATTAGCTGAAACGATGCTTCTAATCCGAACAGCTATATAAGCAGTCACATCAACTAAAGCCAATGTAAGCATTGCTGGCAGCATTGAGTGTAAGAACCAACCCATAGAAAAACCTTTGATGCTATCGCCGCTACCGCCAAAGCCGAAACTATAAGAACGCAGTTCTGAGATAGCTGCAATACCAAAACCAAAAGCCATCATGGTCACGACAACAACAAACACAACTACCAAAACGAAATTCAGGTTAAGAGCTGCAGTGCCTGCAACCTTCTTAGGTTTTGCCTGAGAAGCCCCATGTGCTTTAGTTCTAGCGGCATAGATGCTTCCTAGAGCAATAGAGCCACCAACGATAGCCAAGATCAATACCCAGACCCAAACCTGAGGATTCTGTCTACTTGCTTGATAAATAGTTAGACCAATTAGTAGAGCCAGCGTAGTTCCAACGATTGGGTAGATGAAAGCAAGTGCAGCTTCGCGCTTAGCTCGCTTTTGTTCTGGGCTAGCTTTACCCACAGTCGCTTCAGACTTGCGGTAAACAGTTGCACTAAGGATTAGAAACACTGCAACAGCAGCAGCCAGAATGATCGGAATGTAGATTCCAGTGATCTGGTCTCTAATCCCACCTCTTGAACCAGAGAAGTCATTGAAAGAAGCAAAGAAAGCACTGAGTGCGAAGAACACCAGAGAAACAAGTGAAACGACTACGCCAACTGTTGCGAACCTAAACGCTGGAAGTGCTCCAGGGGTCTTCTTAGCCACTAGAACATCAGTCATTCGATAAGCCAAACCCGAGAACCCAGCCAAACAAACTAGGGCAGTTAGGAAGATGTATGTGCTGGCTTTAGTGAGTCCTAGTAATCCAAAAGTAGCCTCGCCATTTGAACCATTCCAAGGCTGCTCATACAGCCCTACATAGTTAGCCACAATAAAACCAAACCAAGCTGCTGTTAGACCGATTAGAACGAATGATGTTGCCACTTTCAATGTTTTATTCATACATTGAGCCTAACTGGCAACAGCCAGAAGGCCCTCTTTAGAGCCATAAACTTGAAGCATGATTCTAGTTATTGGCGAAGCACTAATTGACCTAATCGAGTCCAGAGAGACTAAAGGTCAGTTCCAAGCAGTAGTTGGAGGAGCTAACGCTAACGTAGCTCTAGCTCTAGCTAGAAGAGGAACAGATCACCAGTTCCTAGCAAGAATCTCCTCAGATAGATTCGGCATCCTAATCAAAGACAGACTTGTCTCTAACAACGTAAACATGGATTACATCATCAACACAGATGAACCAACAACACTCGCAGTAATAAGTGTTAATGCTCAAGGCTCCCCTACATACAACTTCTATACCAATGGAACAGCTGACTGGGGTTGGACTAAAGAAGAACTACCAACCAAAGAAAAAGTAAAGAACCTTAATGCCAATGCCATATCTTTTGGCTGTCTAACCATGGCCATGGAGCCAGGCAATCTAGTTATTGAAGCCTGGGCTAAAGAACTACAGAATGATCTAACAATCTCTCACGACATCAACATCCGAGCAGCACTTGGCTTTGACAGAAACAAGGAAAGAGAAAGAGTTGAGAGAGTCAACTCTTTCTCACACATCATCAAAGCCAGTGATGAAGACATCGAGTGGCTCTATGACCTAAAGCCAGAAGCAGACCTAACAGAGATCATCAACTCTTGGATTAACAACACAGACAAGATTGTTCTCCTAACCAGAGGATCCCAAGGAACAAGAATCTATAGAAACAACGAAACCATAGATGTTCCAGCAAGAAAGATCCAGGTAGTAGACACCGTAGGAGCAGGAGACACCTTCGTAGCTAACCTCCTAGGCCAACTAGAAGACAACAACTATCTAGGCGAAAACGCCCTAACCAAACTAGCTTCCCTAACTAACCAATACCTAGCCGAATACGTACGTATCGCAGGAGTCGCAGCAAGCATCGCGTGTGAGAGAGCTGGTTGTGAGCCTCCTACTTTGGATGAAGTTCAACTTCACCTGTAAGCTGCAATTGTCTTGAAAGGATTGCACTATGGGAACACGAGGGGAAGATTGGGAAGAAGCGGAAATGCTGCGCGTTTTGGCCTACTATGCGAGCCTACAAGGCGGATCGTATTCCGACGAAGATGTTCAGAAACTGGCGAATAGGATGCCAAACAGAGGTCCTGCCACGATTAAGTTGAGAATTGCAAATTTTGTAGCTCGAGATCCTAAAATGAAAGAGGCAGGCCGGAAGGGGTTCTCTGGCGGTGGGAACAAAGCAACGGCATTCGTTCAGAAGTACTTACTGGATGATGGAAATTTTGACTTCGCAAAGTTACTGAGCGATTGTTCCAAATATTTGTAACCATTACTTAGCTTTTGCAAAGTGCTTGTAGCTCTGGTCAAATAAGTCATCAATTAACTCTTGGAGTGAACTTTCGGGAAGCTGATCCAAGCTCCTAACAGACATAATTCGAACTACTCGCTTTAGTGCATCACGATAAATCTTGTTGTTTTTGTCCTTCAGCCTTATTTTGTATGTTGCCTTGAGGCATGCTACTGCCACTCTTGGATTGCTTGCGACATTCACTCTTTCAAAAATAGCGACAGCGATATCCTCTGTTAGTTCAGAAATGAGAGCATCGTCCCAACTACAGAAGTAACCTCTAGCCCATGGCTGCCTAAAAACGTTTCTGTATCCTCCTAGGTGCCTATCGTACTTAGGATTGTTTCCAGTGTTTGGGTAGCGCCAATTCGCTACGTCCGGGGCAACGTAGAGAGTGATGTAATTCCAAACTTCATCTCTAGAGGATTCATATAGACCCAAGGGGAAAATTTCTAATCCATCCGTCGAAAGCCCTCTGTCAAAGGCCGTTGCCTGCTTTTCCGTAGCTGCGGATTTTGGATCAAAAACTAATTTTCCTTGGCACGAGGAAGCCAATTTCAGAATCGCAGCGCGCATATTTGCATAGTCATCATCTGTAAGCCGACTATTCAACTCCGAAGGTTGATAATACTCATAAGCTACTTTGAATGCGGAGTTGGATTCTTCCGAAGAGTCTTTATGCTCGTAGCCTGAAGCTACAAGCTCTTCGAGTCGTCTCTCCGCTTGAATTTTTTCTGGAATCTGTCTTGCATATTTAGTCGTCATTTGAGAGCCACCAACCTCGCGGCACGATCCTGCAATATGGCTCGAACATGACTTGGCTTGTTCTGCACATAATGCAAAATATCTGCATACAATGGCTGAGAATTTCCAAAAATCGAGTGAACGACTCGAGCTGAAGTCTGAATCAGGCTTCCAGGGCATTGGTTCAGTTCTGTCATTGCCATGGAAAGAGCATCTTCGTTTTGGACAATCAAGAGCAATGACTCCCACATAAAATCTACGCAGTATTGCATTTGGTACATTGGGTCACTTTGAATTTTTGCGTAGCTTTCTACACTCAAATTTACCTGAATGGCGGTCGATACCGATGCAAATCTCCATTCATCTAGGTCTTCCGGAACTGTTGAAGTGATTTCCCACAGTGCTTTTTCTTTCAAGCCTTCAAATTTTACCAACTGAACGTTTGCCCTTGGGCTATCTCCTTCAAGCTCTGCCAGGAAATCCCAAGTTTCAATCACGTCAAATGAGCTCGGGGATAGTGGTGATGAACTGGCACCTGGATCTAGACATACGACTACAACCTCTACCACCAAATAGCCACCCATGGTTCTGTCCATTAAATCCAACATAAAAGTATTGGAGCCAGAAACAAGAGTAACAATTTCGGACACAGACTTAATTTTCGTGAGTCTGGAGAATGCGGTTACATAAACTCCAATCGAAGCGTCAGAACCTAATTCCATGTCTGCTAATGCAGCTCTCAAATCAAGTTCTAAACTGCCTTCGATTTTTGTGACTTCAGCTTGGTGCCAATGCTCCACTCGAATTGGCTCGTCTGCCATAATCTTTCCGTTTATTGAGACTATTGGTTGTGCCATAAAAGATGGGACCAGATAGCTCCTC
>JAPLAJ010000113.1 GCA_026393335.1 Rhodoluna sp.
CTAGGTTCTCTACCTCTGTTTGTGAAGCCAGCAAGAGCTGGATCTTCTATTGGTGTCTCTAAAGTCAAAGACATGGCTTACTTCGCTCATGCTCTTGAAGTTGCCTTTGCTGAAGATAGCAAAGTCACTGTTGAAAAAGGTTTAGTTGGTAGAGAAGTTGAGTGCGCTGTTCTTTCTCGTTTAGGCGGGGGAGCACCACGAGTATCTGTAGCTGGAGAGATTGTTATTCGCTCAGGTGAGTTCTATGACTTTGAAGCTAAGTACAGAACTGATGCTGCTGAACTTATTTGTCCTGCAGAACTAAGTGAAGATGAATTATTAGAAATGCAAGCATTGGCAAGAAGAGCCTTCAACGCTCTTGGTTGCTTTGGTTTAGCAAGAGCAGATTTCTTCTTGACTAAAGATGGTTTCTTTGTGAATGAACTCAACCTGATGCCAGGCTTCACACCAATCTCGATGTATCCAAAGTGTTGGGAAGCCTCAGGTGTTTCATACCCTGAACTAATTGATAACTTGATCCAATTAGCTTTCGAGAGAAACTAGTCGAAACAGTTTTTAGTTGCTTTTGTAAACTGAACAGCCTGTCCAAGATCCTCAAGGACATTAGCTCCCGAAGATTTAGTTGAATCAATGGTTATTGCTGTTGCCGGTGTTCTACCGAAACTTATGAATGTGTAATTAGGCTGATCTGATTCATCAACTAACCAGTCAACATCTCCTGCTGTTATACAAGGCAAAGCGCTAACCATGACAGGCTCTAGGCCACAGGTGAGGGTGATGGCTACAGGTGTGCCCCAAGCAGCAGTTGACTGAGAGTTAGTAGTTCTCTTAGCTTGACCATCTGTCTCACCAGGGAGTCTGACAATAACCTCAGCACAGCCTGGGTCATTAGCTAGTGGGGCTGGCGGTAGCACCACGGTAGCTGAACAGCCGGTTAGAACAAGCGGGAGCGCTAATGCCAATATTCGCAAAATCTTCATCATAAACAGGCTACCTTTGAAATGTGGAGCAAAATAACACCTTGGCAAATCTAGGCGAGAGCGAGTCGCTTCGTCGCACCATCGGGAAGCTCATTCAAGGTGATTACGCCATTGTTGGACCAGGGGATGACTCAGCAGTAGTTACAAGTGCTGATGGCAGATTTGTTGTAACCACAGACACCATGATTCAAGAGCATGATTTCAAACTTGAGTGGTCAAGTGGCTTTGACTTAGGCTTCAAAGCCATCGCTTCTAACGTTGCCGATGTAGCTGCCATGGGGGCAAAGCCAACAGCATTAGTGGTAGCTATCGCACTTCCTGGAGATACTCAAATCTCTTGGCTCGAAGACTTTGCTGATGGACTAAATGCAGGACTAACTCAGCTAGCCCCTGGAGCATCTGTTGTGGGTGGAGATCTAGCTAGAGCAGACCAAGTATTCATTTCAGTTACTGCTCATGGTGATCTCGAAGGTTTAGAACCAGTACTTCGAAGTGGCGCTAAGCCAGGAGACATCTTGGCAGTGGCAGGAACTCTAGGTAAGGCAGCTGCTGGACTAGAACTTCTACAAT
The DNA here is from genome assembly GCA_026393335.1 of Rhodoluna sp. GTDB lineage: Bacteria > Actinomycetota > Actinomycetes > Actinomycetales > Microbacteriaceae > Rhodoluna. The sequence goes on from JAPLAJ010000113.1 coordinate 1,551, forward strand.
CCGAACTTACAGATGTGAAGCATGCCTTTGATGATTTAGTTTCTATCCAGCTAAGACCAATGCCGCCAATACCTGCTGGAGTTTTGGCAAACAAAGCAGGAGCAACAGCAATGCTTGATGTTTCTGATGGATTAGCTAAAGATGCATCAAGAATTGCAAAGGCATCAGGGGTCACCATTCAGATAGATAAGTCGGCATTACTTGGCTTTGAAGCTGTTCTTGAGTTAGCTGCATTGAGACTAGAAGTAACACCAACAAACTGGGTTCTCTTTGGTGGAGAAGATCACTCTCTTCTGGCTACTTTTCCAAACGATGCTGTGATTCCTAAAGAGTTCAAACCAATTGGTCGAGTTCTAGAGTCAACTGGACTTCTTGTTTTGTTGGATGAAGTTGAGCTTCAGGCTAATGGTTGGGATTCGATTCGGGGGTGAAAACGACACGCGCACAAAAAATCTCTAAAAATAGGTTGGTTCCCATACGGAAATGTATAGTGTGTAGGAGAAGGGGTAAAATGAAAAAAAATTATAAAAGAACGACTGCAATTGTTTCCATAGCAATCAGTTCAGCAATGTTGCTGGCAATCGGCCAAACTTCGGCCTCACAAGCGGATTCAACTCTGCAGGCACAAAGTGGGAACTGGGAAAGCATACAGCGGTCAACAGAGGTAGATCAATCTTGCATGAACCAAATCAGGCCGCAAGCGCAGAATGCTAGTGAGGCAGACCTTGAAATAATTTGTACTGTGACAACAGTTTTGAAAAGTAGAGTGGATGTTGCTAATCCAAGCACAACTGGCATACGAGCTTTGGCGTTAGGTCCTGTATATTCAAAGACTTGGGAAATCAATAAAATTGGTATCACTTACTTCGAAGTTGCAAAAGGAAGATTCTACTTTGATGGTTCTAAGGCATGGTCAACTAAGTTATACAGAGGGTATAAAGGGTTTTTTGATTGCCAAGCTCCGGGGAGCTGGGGAGTTACGGTCCAAGTTACAGTAGAGGACTGCTCAACCACTTACATTAATAACGGCGGCTCAGTTGTAGACAGAGAAACGTATAAAGTATCAGCGTTTGTTTCAGGTTTCCCAATTTATTGGGTTTACGCTATGTCTCAACTTAGCAAAGCGGATGGCACAACTACCTCGCGTGACTTCTAGCATTTATGGTGCAAGATTGAAACTCACCAAGAAAGGGAATTTATTTCGATTTCTTGGCGGCGTTAGCTGCCTTGCTGCATCCATTTATTTTCCTGGGACCGGTTTTCTTTTGTACTTCCTGCTAAAAAATCGCATGGAGAGTTACAAAGGATTCACAATAGTTGCACTCTGTGTCATTCAGTTCATCCACATCCTAACTTTTCTAGGATCTACTTACGGCCCATTGATAAGCCACGTTGGACCGGAAGTAAAAGCCTGACTTAAGACAATCGCTATTGGATCAGATAAACTTTGAGGCACGATGGCTCAGCTAACTCTTGATAACTGTTCACTAAAGATTGAACTTGGCTTCTGGGAGAGACTGGGCTCATTCTCTAGAAACCAAAGCATTCGCATTTCAGACATTGCTGAAGTAAGTCAAATGGAAAAAGTAGCGATGTCTATCTTTGGTTATCGAGTTGTTGGAACTGGATTGCCTGGAGTGGTAGTTCTAGGACATTTCCGTAAATCCAAGAAGCGCATGATGGTTTATTGGGTTCGAGGGCAGCAGGCTCTGATTCTTGATCTAAAGGCAGGCCCATACCAGCGATTGATTATTGGTTGTAGCGATGCAAAAGCCTTGGCTAAGGAACTTTCTTTAGCCGTGTAGCGTTGCGTTTAATGCAATCCCTGCACCAGTTCTAGGTAATACTTCAACTCTTCCATTTAGAGAGTTTCTTCTAAACAAAAGGTTTGGTTGAGAGCTAAGTTCAACAGCCTTGACTGTTCTCTCTTCGCCACCATCAATGATGGTTACTTTAGTTCCTGCTGTTACATACAAACCAGCTTCAACAACAGAGTCATCACCGATAGAGATACCAATACCTGCGTTAGCTCCAAGAAGTGCTCGTTCACCAATCTGAACTCGTTCTCTTCCGCCACCAGATAGTGTGCCCATGATTGATGCTCCACCACCGATATCAGATCCATTGCCTACGACAACACCTTGAGATACTCTTCCTTCAATCATGGCTACCCCTAGAGTTCCAGCATTGAAGTTCACAAAGCCTTCGTGCATGATTGTGGTGCCTGGTGCTAGGTGAGCACCAAGTCTTACTCGGTTGGTATCTGCGATACGAACACCTTTAGGAACTACATAGTCCACAAGTCTTGGGAACTTATCTACTGAGTGAACGCTCACACCACTTCTTGTCAGTGTTGGTAGGAGCTTCTCGTAGTCGGCTACTGCAATAGGTCCAATTGATGAGAAGGCAACTATTGGTAGGTGAGTGTAGAGGTTCTCTAGGTTCATGCTGTTTGGCTTTACCAAAAGGTGAGATAGCAAGTGAAGTCGAAGATAGGCATCTGGAGTTGATGAAACTGGTTCCTGAAGTTTGATCTCAGTTCTAACTGCTTTGACCTCAACGTTACGTCTAGGGTCTTTACCAATAAGGGCATCAAAGTCTTTGTCCATTAGATAGACAGCATCACCTGTTGGTGCAGTGCCAAGAGCTGGCTTTGGGTAGTAGGTATCCAAGATGGTGCCATCGGCAGAAATGGTGGCTAGTCCCATGCCCCAGGCAAATGTCGGTGCGTCTAAATTATTCATCCCTACAAGGTTACAAGTAGGCTCGTTAGGTGAGTGTAAATCTTGACCTTAAAAGTGATGTTGTTGACCTAACTAGAGTCATCTGTGACATCGAATCAGTCTCAGGTAATGAGAAGGAACTGGCTGATGCGATTGAATCAGCCCTGAAGCAGTATGGCCATTTAGAGGTCATTCGTGATGCTGATGCCATCATTGCTAGGACCAATCTGGGTAGAGATAAGCGTGTGGTCATAGCAGGGCACATCGATACAGTTCCAGTTGCCGATAACCTACCTACCAAACTCATCAATCTTGAAAGATCTCATGTTCTCTGGGGTAGAGGCACAGTAGATATGAAAGCAGGAGTTGCAGTTCAACTGAAGCTTGCCGCTGCCTTGGTTGCACCAAATGTAGATATCACTTGGGTGTTCTATGACCATGAAGAAGTTGACTCGGCTCTGAATGGTTTAGGGCGTATTGCTCGTAACCGACCAGAGTTACTGGAGAGTAGCTTTGCTGTACTTTGTGAGCCTAGTAATGCTCGTGTTGAAGGTGGCTGTAATGGAACCCTTAGAGCAATCATCAAGTTATCTGGAGTGAAGGCTCACTCGGCTAGACCTTGGATGGGTGAGAATGCTTTGCATAAAGCAGCTGCACCTTTGGCTATCTTGGCTAACTATGTTCCTCAAGAAGTAGAGGTTGATGGACTTGTCTATCGTGAGAGTTTGAATGCTGTTTTGATGAACTCAGGTATAGCTGCCAACGTGATTCCTGATGAAGCGGTTATTACTGTGAACTACAGATTTGCTCCTAGTAAGAACAGTAAGGATGCTGAGGCTCATCTTCGTGAGCTGTTTGCAGGCTTTGATCTTGAGGTAACTGACTTTGCTGATGGGGCTAGACCTGGTTTAGACCTGCCTGAAGCAGCTGCTTTTGTGGCCGCTACTGGAACTGTGCCTTTCCCTAAGTATGGCTGGACAGATGTAGCTAGGTTTAGTGCCCTTGGTATTCCTGCTGTGAACTTTGGTCCAGGTGACCCTAATAAAGCTCATGCTGATGATGAAGGTGTTGAGATTGGCCAGATATATGCCTGTGAAAAGGCCCTCTCAGATTGGCTTTCTGCCTAAAAGTAATCAAATGGATACCAATGGTTGACCACAGGCCCCAAATGTGTCCCCAAAGCGTGGTTTAATAGAAGTTCCAAGTAATTAGGAGTCTCTAATGGCAGCAATGAAGCCACGTACCGGTGACGGTCCAATGGAAGCCGAGCGCGAAGCTCGCGGATTAATAGTTTTGCGTATTCCACTGGAAGGTGGCGGCCGACTAGTTATCTCTGTAAACGATGATGAAGTCGATCAGATGAAGAAGGTTTTGGCGGCTATCAAAAAGCGCTAAGTTTTTATGGATCCAACCACCTGAGTGATCAGGTGGTTTTTTCTTTAACTTATTTCTTACTTGCGATTAGAAGACCATCACCAATGGTGCTAAGTGCTGGTATGAATAGACCACTGTCGTTTATGAATTCCAAAACAGCTCTATATTCTTCGGTTATCTCATCGCGAAGAACTTGATCTGGCACTCTATCTCTCCAGAGTGCATGAGGGATGGCTAGCACACCACCAGTGCGCAAAAGACGTAAGCTCTCTTTGACTTGGGTGAGCAGAGAATCAATATCGCCATCAAGTAAGACCAGGTCATATGCTTCATCAGCAAGGTTAACTAGGACTTCGCTGGAGCGGCCATTAATCATGCGAAGTCTGGTACTTACTATTCCTGCTTGCTCAAAGGCTAGTTTGGCTAAATCTTGGTGCTGCATTTCTGTATCGATGCTTGCTAGCACTGAAGTTGAATTACCTGATTGCAGCCAAAGGCCTGATACTCCAGCTCCTGTGCCAACTTCAACAATTGCTTTGGCATTCATGCTGGCCACAAGAACAGCCAGTGTTGCACCTACTGATGGGGTAATGGATTCAATCCCCATTTCATCTGCCCTGGCCCGAGCGCGAGCAATTACCTCGGGTTCCTGATGGAAGTCCTCGGTGTATTTCCAGCTAGATATCTTGTCAACCATGGTCTACAACGAGCATATCTATGGTTTGGCTATCTAGATGGTAGGCAAGCAGGTAACCTAAAAGAGTGTTTGGACTAAGTAGCGAAAAGATAATGATCTTGCTGGTGCTAGCCCTATTCATTTTGGGGCCGGAGCGCCTTCCTGGCTATGCCCGGTCTTTTGCTCAATTCATCAAGAAAATGCGCACCATGGCAAATACTGCTCAAGCACAAATGAAAGATGAGCTTGGCGAAGGTTTTGAAGATTTGGACTGGAAGAAACTAGATCCAAGACAGTATGACCCAAGAAGAATCATCAGAGAAGCTCTACTTGATGACACACCTGTTGTGAAGCATGCAGATTTAAATCAAGTTAAAACTAGAACCCAGCAGAAACTAAATCTTGGTGAAGCTGCACCTTTTGATAGCGAAGCTACCTAGAGCCTTCTCATAATTCTTGATAGCAAGTTCAGTAGTGGTGCCATCTTGTTGTATTGGTAACCACGGCTAGGGAAGTTAAGTAACCCGTTGTGAACACCTATTGCTTGAGACTCGGTGTATTTCAAAAGACCGTCAACACCATTTCTTCTACCATTACCTGAATTCTTCATACCACCCATAGGCGTATCAAGAGAAGCGAACGTTGCTCGGAAGCCTTCGTTGATGTTTACAGTTCCTGCCATGATTCGTTCGGCTACTTTCCTTGCCTCACGAGTGTTACCAACTACCGAAGCATTCAAGCCTTCTGTGGTGTCGTTGGCTAGAGCAACAGCCTCATCAATGGTGTCATAGCCATAGATAGCTACAACTGGACCGAAAACCTCATTGGCAAACATGTTCATTGAAGGATCAACATCGGTCACGATGGTTGGCGCGTAGTAGTAAGGACCAAGTTCCGGCAGCGCTTTAGCTCCGGCTAAAACCTTGGCACCTTTGACTACAGCATCATCAACAAATCCAGAAACTCTAGCTAACTGGTTTGCTCCAGTTAGGGTTCCAATATCCAGGCTGAAGTCTTTGCTACTACCAAGCTTTAGTTCATTGACCTTCTTGGCAAGGATCTCTTGGAACTGAGTCTTTAGGTCATTTGGAACATATGCTCGTTCGATAGAGACACAGAGTTGACCTGCACTACCGAAAGCACCACCGATCAATGTTTCAGCTGCCTTATCTAGATCTGCTGAAGGCAAAACAATAAGTGGGTTCTTTCCACCCAATTCAAGACTGCATGGAATTAATCTTGCAGCAGCTCTTGCAGCAACTAGTCTTCCTGTTGCAGCGCTACCGGTGAAAGCTATGTAGTCAGCGTTATCGGTAAGGGCATTACCTACGATTGCTCCATCGCCTGCAACTATTGTCCACAGTGCTGGATCTAGTCCTGCTTTGATAGCCATTGCTCTTGCCTTTAAGGCAGTCAAGGTTGTTTGGTTATCTGATTTTTGAACTACCGCATTTCCAGCCATAAGAGCAGGAAGAACATCGAGCATGCATAGGGCTAGCGGATAGTTCCAAGGAGTTATGACCCCCACCACACCAACTGGAACATGGTTCACCCAAGTCTTAGTGATGATTGGAACACCTGCATGGGTGCTCTTTGATTTGAGTGCCTTAGGGCCAATCTTTGCGTAGTATCTAGTTGCTCCAAGGCCGCCTGCTATTTCTTCGAAAGCATGAGCTCTTACCTTGCCAGTTTCTAGTTGAACGATATCCAGTAGCTCTTGCTGGTCGTTGAGGATTAGATCATGAAGTCTGTATAGAAACTTTGCTCTAACCTTTGGGTCAGTCTTTCCCCAGGCTCTTTGGGCCACTCGTGCTGCACTAACTGCAGAGGCAACCTGTTCAGCATTGTGTTGAGGTAGTTCATAGAACACTTTGCCAGTGTTTGGGTTGATTACGCCAACAGTTGTTGCAGTGGCACCTAGGTGAGAGATTAGATCTTCGATGAAAGTTTCAGTCATAACCGAAAGTTTAGGCGATGTCCACTTTCAAAGTGCGATTAGCACTTGGAAGCTTGGCAGCAATCATTAGCCCTGCAATCCTGGCTATTTCAATCGCCGCAGGGTCTTCTTTGTGGCTGAGGACCACTGGGTTACCCGAATCTGACCCAGATCTAAGTTCCACACTGATTGGCACCTTACCGATTAGTGGGACTGCTGTATCTGAGTACTCTGATAATTCATCAGCAACTACTTGGCCACCACCGGAACCAAAGAGTTCAAGAGTGGAGCCATCAGGCATCTTGAGTCCACTCATGTTCTCAATCACACCAAATATCTCTTGCCCCATCTTGTGGCTAGATGAGCCACTTCGTTGAGCCACATATGAAGATGCTTGTTGCGGGGTAGTGACAACTATGCTTCTGGCATTAGGTAGTAACTGACCTACCGAGATAGCAACATCACCTGTGCCAGGAGGCATATCGATAAGAAGGTAATCCAAGGTACCCCAGTGGACTTCGGTTAAGAATTGCTCAACGGCTTTATGCAACATAGGTCCTCGCCAAGCAACAGGTTCATTGCTAGGTAAGAACATGCCGATAGAAATTACTTTCACTCCGTGAGCAATAGGAGGCAAGATCATGTCATCTAAACGAGTAGGTCGATCTTTAGTACCAAGTTGGGCTGGAATGCTGAAACCAAAGATGTCTGCATCCAAAACACCAACATCAAAACCTTGGTTTGCTAACTCAACTGCAAGATTGACGGTTAGTGAGCTCTTGCCAACTCCACCCTTACCTGAACCAATCAGGAATACCTTTGTGGCACTGCCAACTCCAAAAGGATTTGACTTAGGTTCTGCTCCGCCACGAAGTTTCACCTTTAGCGCATCAAGTTCTTCTTTGGTCATGACTTTCATCACAACTGATACTTGGGCAGCAGGGAAGCTATCAACTAGAACCTGGTTCACACGCTCTTCGATTTGAGTAGCCTGCGGGCAGTGGCTGACAGTTAGTTTGATTTCAACGCTGAATTGAGAATCAGTTCCTGCAATATCGCCGACCATATCTAATTCGGTAATGGGTTTTCTAAGTTCTGGGTCAATAACCAAACTTAGAGCGGCTAGTACTTTATCCTGCAGTGTGCTCATTACTTTGAGTCGTTCGAATTCTTCTTTATTTCAGCAAGGATCTCTTCAAGGGCATCACGCAGTTCATCTCTAACGAATTCTTTGGTGGCAACCTCATCCATGGCTAAACGTAGAGCTACTACTTCACGAGCCAGATACTCGGTGTCAGCCAAATTACGTTCAGCAAGTTGACGGTCCTGTTCAGTCTTCACACGGTCTCTGTCATCTTGGCGGTTCTGAGCCAGAAGAATAAGTGGAGCAGCATATGAGGCCTGCAGGGAGAGTAACAGGGTAAGCAAAGTGAAGTTAGTGATTCTAGGGTCAAAGGCCACTGTCTGAGGAGCTAGTGTGTTCCAGAGAATCCAGATGATACAGAAAATAGTTAGCCCAATAAGGAAGCCACCGGTACCCAGTGCTCTAGCGAATGTTTCTGAAGCTCTACCAAACTGTTCACGATTAATTCGTGGAACTAGAGGCTTGCGCTTAGCTGATAGCGGAGTATCAAGACGATTACGTGAATTAGCCATTAGTCTCACCACCATCATCGCTTCTCCAGTCATCAGGGAGTAGGTGATCTAGAACGTCATCTACTGTGACAACACCAATAAGTCTGTTTTCGCTGTCAACCACAGGAATTGAAACAAGGTTGTAGTTAGCCATGGTGCGGTGAATCTTTGAGATGTGAGTATCAGCAAGAACTGGTTCGACATCAGTATCAAGGATGGTGCCTAGGCGAACATGTGGTGGGTAGCGCAGAAGTCTCTGGAAGTGAACCATACCGAGGTAGCGTCCAGTAACAGTTTCAAATGGTGGCAGCGTTACAAAAACAGACGCAGCGAGCGCAGGTGCAATGTCTTTCTTTCTAATTAGAGCCATAGCTTCTGCAACTGTTGATTCAGAAGAACAAATCACCGGTTCAGTAGTCATCAGACCACCAGCGGTAAATTCGCCGAAGGACATCAGGCGACGAATACTTCTTCATCCATGAGATCAAGAATTGCTTCTGCTCTATCACCAGGTAGGTTCTGCATCAAGTCAGCAGCATCATCTGGTTGCATTAGGTCTAGAACTTCAGCAGCACGTTCGTCATCAAGATCTTGAACAATCTCAATCTGCTCTTCTTCAGGGAGCTCTTCCAAAACATCGGCTAGACGTTCATCATCTAACTCTTCAGCAACCTCAATCATTCGCTCTTCAGGAAGATCAAGTAGGGCAGAGGCAAGGTCTGCTGGGTTCATATCTGAATAGGTAGCAATGAGCTGCTCAGCACTCTGAGATTCCTCAGTTCTACCATCTTCTGTAACCTGATGCCACTTCACAAACTCAGTTGCTCCGCGACCAAAAGGAGTGTTAGAAGTTTTTGGACGTCTAATGAATAGATCGCTTACAAGCCAGTCTTTTCTATCGTTTTCTTCGATTGCTAAATCTTCGATGGTGCCTTGACCTGAACCGTCAGAAAGCGTAACTTTACGGCCAAGCATTTCAGCGATAACGCGAACCTCTTGCCCTCTCTGGGTAAACCTTCTTAGATCGACTAGTCCATTTGTAATGACTTGCCCTGGCACGATGGAGGTGATTCTGGCAATAGGAACGAATACTCTTCTTCGGCCCGCAATCTCAATCATCATTCCAGTAGCCCGAGGAGCTCCAGATTTACGGTATGCCACTAGAACGTCAATGACTTTACCTACACGGTCGCCGGCAGGGTCAAAGACGCCACAGCCCACTAATCGGGCGATAAAAACTCTAGAGGCACTCACCAGTTAACCTTAGACCAAGGGCATTGAGTCTGGCAGACTAGTTAAATGGCAAAGAGAAACCTAAGGGACTTAGCAGGATCACTACCAAATGGCTCAGCGGTAGCGGATTTCAACAACTATTTAGATGCAGTTGCATATGTTGAACGCATCATTTTGGGGGATTTCCCTGCAACATCGATCGCCATTGTAGGCACAAACCTGTCAACAGTTGAAAGAGTCAGAGCAAGAATCAGCTATGGTCGTATCGCTTTGAATGGAGCTATCACAGGTTCTTGGCTAGGTTTGATAATCTTCATCATTTTCGGAACAGCACCAAGTGAGAGCACCCCTGGCACAACAGTTCCACTATTTAGTCTCGGCTCGGCCATTTTGGTAGGAGCAGGCTTTGGAATGCTTTTTCAAGTTCTTCGATACAGTCTTTCAAAAACCAAAAGAGGGTTCGCTAGTTCATCGCAGGTAATAGCTAAGAAGTATGAAGTGCTTGTGCCAAGCGAATTGCTAAATGAAGCAACTTCGGCTTATGAAAAAGGCGGAGAGTTGAAGGCTTAGGCCTGTAACTTCTTCATCCAAGCCTCAATCTCTTTAGGCTTTCTAGGCAATGCTGCACTCATGTTCTTTACTCCAGTTTTAGTAACCAGCACGTCGTCCTCAATACGAACACCAATGCCTCTAAATTCCTTAGGCACTGTTAGGTCATCTTTGTGGAAATAAAGACCAGGTTCAATGGTGAAGATCATGCCTTCTTCAAGAGCCTTGTCGTGATACATCTCACGTCTTGCCTGAGCACAATCATGAACATCTAGTCCTAGGTGGTGACCGGTGCCGTGAATCATGTAACGACGGTGCCACTGGTTCTCAGGCTTTAGTGATTCTTCGTAACCACCTTTATAGAAACCCCACTCAGCTGTCTTTTGAGCGATTACTCGCATAGCAGTTTTATGCATCTCAGAATATGTAACGCCAGGCTTTGCCATAGCGAAGACTGCATCTGCTGCTTCTAGAACTGCTTGGTAAATCTGTTTTTGAACCTTGCTGAATTTTCCATTGATTGGAAGTGTTCTTGTGATGTCAGCTGTGTAGAGACTGTCGACCTCAACTCCTGCATCCAAAAGAAGAAGTTCACCCGGCTTGACTGGGCCATTGTTGATAATCCAGTGCAAAGTGCAGGCATGGTTACCTGCTGCTGCAATAGTTTCATAACCTAGGTCGTTGCCTTCAGCTCTGGCTTGAGCAAAGAATGCTCCTTCAACAATTCGTTCACCACGCGGGTGCTTTGTTGCAGCCTTCAGTTTCTTCACAACAGCTTCGAAACCTAGAACAGAG